>JANYIZ010000140.1 GCA_025408445.1 Frigoribacterium sp.
GCACCGGGCCGACGACAGTAGCACCGGCACGGGTCACCGTGTCGACGATCTTGCGCGCCGAGCTGTCGATGACCTCGTGGTCATACGACTTAAGTCGGATGCGGATCTTTTGTCCCGCCATGTGTGACTCACTCTCTTTAATGCATCGTGGCGTTGCGCTAGGCGCTCGGCTATTGGATGCTCGGTTTGCTCTGCGACTGCCTAATGCTCAGCTGCTGCGCACCACTGTTGTTGTGTCAAGTACTACGTGCTTGTTACCGACCCCCGCGCTTGGGCGTGTTGCCCTCACCGGGAGCATGGATCGTTCTACAGGCATCCCAGGGATTCGAATAAGTCGTGTTCTGCTACCCGCCGCCCAGATGATGACGCTGCATGTGTATCCACACGGTCTCGCATCTGTGCACTGCCTGGCAGTGATCCCGGCACACGGCCGGTTTTATTGAACTACAGGAGTCTGCCACAGGTTTCGAGTGTCTGCAACCCGGGCGTGTCACTGTGCGGCGTGTCGCGCACATCGCCAGAATTTTGAGCTCAGACGGAGCGACGGTCCGCGGTCACCAGGGTGATCATTCCGGCCGTGAAGATGACTGTTCCCGCAAGCAGGGCAACCGCCCCGCCCAGCCAGGCCACGCAGAGTGCGCCAATTGCCGCGCCGATACCCATCGCGATCACAGCGGCAAGACGCGGAAACCAGTTCTTGCCGATTCCGCCGGCAAGTCGACTGTCGCGTGCGAGGTTGGCGAGGGTGTTGGTTACGACGATTGTAGTCACGTCTGAGTTGCCGATCGGCTTCACCGCAGACACTTGAGCTCCCATGACAATGGCGAGAAGTGCGGTCACGATGAGTAGCGCCGGGTGGCCCAGATCGCGAACAACGAGCCAATAGCTCGCCAATCCGACCATGACGACCGCTCCCCCAATGAGTACTCCCCGGCTCGAACGTGGAAGCCCTTTCGGCGCTGATTGGCCGACGATCCGGCCACCGATGATCGATCCGAACACGAATCCGAGAAGCGCGATGACGTTGTTCAGGAGAGGCGCGACACCCGATCCGACGAGGCTGAAACCGATAAAGAGAACGTTGCCGGTCATGTTGCCGGTAAAAACCTTGTCCAGCGCGAGATAACTCACGGCATCGATGCATCCGGTGGATGCGGTAAGCAACAGGAGGCCGGTGACGAAATGGTGGCCGACGGGAAGCAGGGGGGAGCGCGCCATTTCTCTAACGGTAGCGGAAGGGACTCTCCTTCGACCGCTACTGCGCGTCCGCGGGGATATTCACTCGAAAAGTAGTATTCGCAACTCCGATTCCGCCGCACTCACCCGGGCGGGATCAATGGTGATTCCCGCCCGATAGTGGTCGACGAGCCGCGGATCCACGTAACGCTTCTTGGCGATGGATGGGGTGTTGCCGAGCACCTGGGCGGCGTCCCGCATCGCCTGTGCCAGCGCGCGATCCCGCGCTGCCTTGCGCTGCTCTGCACCGTGCTTCGCCAAGCTAGTCGCCGCTGCGACAGTACCGTGAAGCGTGCGGAAGTCCTTGGCGGTGAATTCCCCACCCGTGCGTTCCTTCACATAGGCGTTGATATCGGCGGCAACCACCGGATGCCAGCTGGATTCCTCTTTCCAGGCCAACAACCGCGCGTTCGGACCGCGCCGCTTCAGGGCTCGAACCCCTGCGGCGAGGTCGGCATCCGTAATCTCGGACTGCCACTCCTGGCCGCTCTTCGCCGGAAAATTCAGGGATACCGTGTCGCCACTGACCGTGGCGTGCGAGCAGAGCAGCGTGGCGAGGCCATGACTGCCATTCGCCTCGGCGTATTGCTCCGACCCCACGCGGAGCGAGCCGGTGTCGAGCATGCGGAACGCGGTCGCAAGGGCACGCTCGCGCGTCGGCTCGGGCAATCGCAGGTCCATTGTGACCCGACGTCTCGCGGCGGGCAGCGACTCGGCGAGGCGGAGCGCCCGATCAAACTTCACGCGGTCTTTCTGCTCACGCCAGCTCGGGTGATAGAGGTATTGCCGGCGACCGGCAGCATCCATTCCCGTCGCCTGGATATGTCCGTTGGCATGGGGAGCGATCCAGACGTCCGTCCACGCCGGAGGGATGGCGAGCTGTTCGATGCGAGCCCGAAGCTCTTGGTCGCTGATGGGATGCCCACACGTGTCGGTGTAGGAGAACCCGCGACCGGCCCGCGTCCGGTGCAATCCGGCAGCAGAGGAGTCGCTTCGGCGCAGTCGGAGCATGATTCAAGCCTAGGCAGCGGAGTCGCGGTGGCAAGCGGCTTGCGTGCAGGAGTGATCCGTGTGTGCGTGTTCGCCTGTGGCGATCTGACCCGAGATGCCACTTTCTGTTCCACCCGCGCGCTGGAACAACAGAGATCGGCATCTCGATGCCTCGTCTCGCCCGGGCGGGGAACGACGAAGGGCCGCACCACTGCGGGTGCGGCCCTTCGTTTGCGCTTGAATCAACGCCGTACCGGTACTACTTGAGGATCTTCACCACTGTGCCGGCGCCGACGGTGCGGCCACCCTCGCGGATAGCGAAGCGGAGGCCTTCCTCCATGGCGATCGGCTGGATCAGGTTGACCGTCATCTCGGTGGTATCTCCAGGCATGACCATCTCGGTGCCCTCGGGCAGGGAGATGACGCCGGTGACGTCCGTGGTGCGGAAGTAGAACTGCGGGCGGTAGTTCGCGTAGAACGGGTTGTGACGGCCACCCTCATCCTTGGACAGGATGTAGGCGTTCGCCTCGAACTCGGTGTGAGGCGTGACCGAACCAGGCTTGACAACAACCTGGCCACGCTCCACGTCTTCACGCTTGGTTCCACGAAGAAGGAGTCCGACGTTCTCACCGGCGCGCGCATCTTCGAGGGTCTTCCGGAACATCTCGATGGCGGTGACGATGGTCTTGGACGACTTCTCCTTGATTCCGACGATCTCGACCTCGTCGTTGGGGTGGAGAATTCCACGCTCAACGCGCCCGGTGATGACGGTTCCACGACCGGTGATCGTGAACACATCCTCGACGGGCATGAGGAAGGGCTTTTCGGTCTCGCGCACGGGCTCTGGGACGAACTCATCGACCTTGTCCATGAGGTCGGCAACGGTCGCCGCCCACACCGGATCGCCCTCGAGTGCCTTGAGCGCTGAGACGCGAACGACGGGAGCGGTGTCGCCATCGAACTCCTGGCTCGAGAGCAGCTCGCGAACCTCGATCTCGACGAGCTCGAGGATCTCTTCGTCGTCGACCATGTCGGTCTTGTTCAGCGCGACGACGATGTACGGCACGCCGACCTGGCGAGCAAGCAGCACGTGCTCGCGCGTCTGGGGCATCGGGCCGTCAGTGGCGGCCACGACCAGGATCGCGCCATCCATCTGGGCAGCACCGGTGATCATGTTCTTGATGTAGTCAGCGTGGCCGGGTGCGTCTACGTGTGCGTAGTGGCGCTTCTCGGTCTGGTAC
>JANYIZ010000141.1 GCA_025408445.1 Frigoribacterium sp.
GTTCCCGTCCCCCGTTCCCGTTCTGGATGTTCCCGTTTCCCGTCGTGGCGGGGGATACGACCGCTCGCGGAGGCGCAAACGCATCCCGGCGGGAGTTGCAACTCCCTCCACGAGGGCGCACCGCCGCCGCGACGTCGCTTGCCGGCAGTGCGAGGCGCCTTCGTGAGCAGGTCAGCCCCCGGAGAAGATGTTCCCGTCCCCCGTTCCCGTTCTGGATGTTCCCGTTTCCCGTCGTGGCGGGGGATACGACCGCTCGCGGAGGCGCAAACGCGTCCCGGCGGGAGTTACAACTCCCTCCACGAGGGCGCACCGCCGCCGCGACGTCGTTGAGCCAGCACCTTAAGCCAGCACCGGGAGCCAGCACCGGGAGCGCGCCTCGGGAACTCGTCAGTCCCCGGCGAGGATGTCGGTGCGCTCCGCGAGATAGGACTCGAGACTGGCGAGCCCCTGGTCTCCCTCGCCGGCAACCCAGCGCACCATCACGGTGCCATCCCGCAGCGACAACGGTCCGGTCTCGGCACGAAGGCTCACGGCATCGAGGGCAATCTCGATGACATCGAAATTCACAGTGTCGCCGAGCGCAAAACCGCCGCGCGTCGCGGCCACGCGCAGTCCCCGCCGGTAAAGCGCCTCAGAATTCATGTACACGGTCTCGTAGGTCAGCTCGATCGCCCGGGTGATTCCTCCGGTGGCGAAGAGCCGGCCGTCCCGGTCGAGAAGCAGCACCCCGAGGCGCCAGGCCCGGCCGAGGGCATCCATCACGGCCGGACGCGGGATGAGCGCGATGCGGCGGGCGGGACGCAGACTCGCGATCGCCTCGTCCCCGATCCCCATCGACTCCAGCCGCTCGATCGTGCGGGAGAGCATCGCACGGAGATCGGTGGTGATCGCACCCGGATCGGTCATGCTTCAGTATGCCTCGCGGACGCTGGGCCGGTGGCGATCGGGGCGAGCGGCCCAGGCATTGCCGCGCCGAGATACGTGCCTGTCCGCCGACGAGAACACATCGACAGAGGGGATGTCCGCGACCGCGAGACTCATCTACAGAATGGATGTCCGCGACCGCGGGACTCATCGTGCCCGTCCGTTCGACGCTGCTGTCCGGCGACGCGATCCGTCTGGTAAATTCCCTCGACCAGCGCGGGCATCCGATTCCAGCCAGGCATGAACGCTACGTTGATGCCGTCCCGCCCGCAGGTGACAGTCAACGCCCTCTCGGTTTATTCCCAGCGGAATTGAGCCGATTCGGCACCGGGTTCGTATCTCCAGGTGACAGGCTCTTCACGTCGCACGCCACTCATCCCCGGAGGAACAGCCCATGACCGCACCAACTTCTCTCACCCGCCGCGCGCTGCTCAGCGCCGGCAGTGCCACCGTCGTCGGAGCGGGAGCACTCGCGCTTGCCGCCTGCAGCTCACCCGCACCGAGCGGCTCCGGTAGCGGATCCGGCTCGACAGAGGCTTCCCCAAAGATCGCCGCGGGAACCGAGGTTGTGAAGGTGGCTGATATCCCGGTCGGCGGCACCAAGGCCGCGAAGATCGGGGAGCTTCCTGTGCTGCTCTCCCAGCCGACCGCTGGCACTGTCATGTGCTTCAGCGCGGTCTGCACCCATCAGGGCTGCACCGTGGGGGCCGCCGCCAAAGACTTCGACTGCTCCTGCCACGGCTCCAAGTTCAACGCCGAGACCGGTGCCGTGCTCAACGGGCCGGCCGTGACGGGACTCACCGCCATCAAGGTCACCGTCACGGGGGATGCGGTCGTGACTGCCTGATGGACTATGAGTTCAACGGGCTTCCGCTGCATGTGCTGCTCGTGCATTTCGTGGTCGTCGTCGTGCCAGTGGCAGCGCTCTGTACCCTGCTCGCGGCGGCGTGGCCCGCTGCCCGACGCCGACTCGGGATCGTGACGCCGATCATCGCCCTCGGCGCGCTGATCTCGGTGCCGATCACCACCCAGGCCGGGGAATGGCTGCAGGCCAGGGTCGGTCACACCGAGCTCGTCGCGGCCCACGCGGCACTCGGCACGACCCTGCTGCCGTGGGCCGTTGCCACCTTCCTCGTCGCCGCACTGCAGTGGTTCTGGTTTCGCTTCGTCAACGCTCCGGATGCCAGATTCGCCCCCCGCGTACCCGGCAGGACCGCGCGCCGCATCATCACCATCGCACTGGCGGTGGTTGTCGTCGTTCTCGCCATCGGATCTGTTGCCACGGTCGTACAGATCGGCGAATCGGGCGTGCGTGCGATCTGGACCGGGTCCTTCACGCAGAACCCGAAATAGGCCAGAACCCGAAACAGGCCAGAACCCGAAAACGGCCTCAGCGCCGGGTGAAGATCAGAGCCTCTTCCACATACGGCTTCCACGCCAAACGCTCCCCCGTGCTCAGTCGGCGTGGTTTCATCGTTTGCGAGTCGCACAGCACCACCCGCGTCGTGGCCCGCGCGAACAGCTCGTCCGGCTCGATGCCGACCGGAGAGCGGATCTCGTAACAGACATCGATGCCTGCACCGCCGAGGCGTCCGATCCACACCTCGATGTCGAGCGGTGTGCGGCGATAATCGATCGGTACGAGGTACTCGATCTCGGTGCGCGCGATGATGCTCAGGGTCGCCGAGCCGAGCCGAGCATCCAGCACCGCACTCGGCGCGCTCGCTAGGCGTTCCGCCTCGTCGTCAGGCATCCACAGCGCTTGAATACGGGCCTCCTCGAGCAGGCGCAGAATCTCGACGTTGTTGACATGCCCGTACGCATCGAGGTCACCCCAGCGCAGCACTGTCGGAATGTGCAGCCGCGCCATGAGCGTCAGTCCCGGGTGAGTTTGCGGTACGTCGAGCGGTTCGGCTTCGCGGCATCCGGTCCGAGGCGTTCGATCTTGTTTTCCTCGTAGGATTCGAAGTTGCCCTCGAACCAGTGCCAGTGACCCGGGCTCGCGTCGGTGCCCTCGTAAGCCAGGATGTGGGTGGCGATGCGGTCGAGGAACCACCGATCGTGAGTAATGACCACCGCGCAGCCGGGAAACTCAAGCAGCGCATTCTCGAGGCTGCCGAGGGTTTCGACGTCCAGGTCGTTGGTTGGTTCGTCGAGCAGGAGCAGGTTGCCGCCCTGCTTGAGAGTGAGCGCGAGGTTGAGGCGGTTTCGCTCTCCACCGGAGAGTATGCCGGCCTTCTTCTGCTGGTCCGGACCCTTGAAACCGAACTGCGAGACGTAGCCGCGGGAGGGAATCTCGGTCTTGCCCACCTGGATGTAGTCCTGTCCGTCGGACACGACCTCCCACAGGGTCTTCGTCGGGTCGATTCCGCCACGATCCTGGTCGACGTAGGAGATGTCGACGGTCTCACCGATCTTCAGGTCGCCGCCGTCGAGAGGCTCAAGACCGGTGATCGTCTTGAACAGAGTGGTCTTGCCGACGCCATTCGGGCCGATGACGCCCACGATTCCGTTGCGTGGCAGCGTGAAGCTCAGGCCATCGATGAGCACGCGGCCATCGAAGCCCTTTTCGAGCTTCTTGGCGTCGATCACCTGGGCGCCGAGACGCGGGCCCACCGGGATCACGAGTTCTTCGAAGTCGAGCTTGCGCGTCTTCTCCGCTTCGTTAGCCATCTCCTCGTAGCGCGCGAGACGGGCCTTCGACTTGACCTGGCGACCCTTGGCGTTGCTGCGCACCCACTCCAGCTCACTCGACAGCCGCTTCGCGAGCTTGGCATCTTTTTTGCCCTGCACTTCGAGGCGGGCGCCCTTCTTCTCGAGGTAGGTCGAGTA
Source organism: Frigoribacterium sp. (assembly GCA_025408445.1). Taxonomy (GTDB): domain Bacteria; phylum Actinomycetota; class Actinomycetes; order Actinomycetales; family Microbacteriaceae; genus Lacisediminihabitans. The sequence goes on from JANYIZ010000141.1 coordinate 3,757, forward strand.
GTTGCCCTCGTACGGGTAAAGGTGGCCTCGGTCGACTTCGGCGATCCACTCGGCCAC
>JANYIZ010000142.1 GCA_025408445.1 Frigoribacterium sp.
CCCGGATACTGCTCGGCGATCACGAGGTCGAACTCCCGCGCCCAGGTCTCGCGCAGGGCGGACTCCGGCTCCCGCTGCACCATCTCTACCCGCACTTCGGGGTATTCGGCCTCCATGATGGAGAGCGCGTCAGGCATGAGGGCGAGCGCTGCAGATTGGAAGACCGCGATCTTCACCGTTCCGGTGACAGTCGTCAGCGACGAGGCGAGTTCGGCTTCGGCACGTTCGAGCGTGCGCAACACCTCTGCCGTATGGGTGACCAGGATCTCTGCCTGCGGCGTGAGCACCACCCGGCGGCCCGAAGATCTCAGCAGTTCCACACCCACTTCCTTCTCGAGCAGGCTCAGTTGTTGCGACACCGCAGAGGGACTGAAACTCAGCGCTTCGGCCACGCCGGCGAGGGTACCGCGGATCTGAAGTTCGCGAAGCAGGCGGAGGCGGCGTACATCGAGCATCGGTGCACCCTATTCATTAGTTTTACTTAAGAATACTCGTCAGAAAAGGTCGCTTTACCTAACCGGATGTACGAATCAATACTGGAATCAGACTGCTGCGAAAGGATCCCCGTGACCGACACCGCCACGACTACGCCCCTGGACGACGCCCTCTCCCCCGAGCTTGCCGAGCGCACCGTCGCGCTCGTTCGCCACTGGCTCGAAGAGGGTGCACGGGTGCCGGTGAACGCCTCCGCCGGGCGCCTCGCCGGAGTGCTGAAGGATCCGAAGGGGCTCGCCTTCACGGTCGGCTTCGTCGACGGCGTCATCCGCCCGGAGGACCGCCGAGTTGCCGCGCGTAACCTGGCAGCGCTCGCGCCTGGAGTGCCCGCGTTCCTGCCCGTGCCCCTGCGCGCTGCGGTGCGCCTCGGCGGCGTGTTTGCTCCGCTCCTCCCGGGAGTCGTCGTGCCGATAGCCCGTCGGGTTCTGCGCGGTATGGTCGGCCACCTCATCGTGGATGCCACGCCGGCCAAACTCGGCACCGCGATCGGGTCCCTCCGCGCTCACGGCGCGAAGCTCAACATGAACCTCCTCGGGGAAGCGGTGCTGGGAGAGCGGGAGGCGGCGCGTCGCCTCGCCGGTACCCACGCTCTGCTTGCCAGGGATGACGTCGACTACGTGTCGATCAAGGTCTCGTCGACCGTGGCTCCGCACTCGCCGTGGGCGTTCGAGGCGGATGTCGAGCACGTTGTCGCGAGCCTGGCCCCGCTGTTCGAGCGAGCAGCCTCCTCGACGCCGGCCAAGTTCATCAACCTCGACATGGAGGAATACAAGGATCTCGATCTCACCGTCGCTGTCTTCACGCGCATCCTCGACCAGCCTCGATTCGCGCAGCTCGAGGCTGGCATTGTGCTGCAGGCCTACCTGCCGGATGCCCTCGCCGCGATGGTGACACTCGGTGACTGGGCCACCCGTCGCCGGGCGGCCGGTGGCGCTGCGATCAAGGTGCGCCTGGTCAAAGGCGCCAACCTGCCGATGGAGCAGGCGGAGTCTTCGGTGCGCGGCTGGCCACTCGCCACCTGGTCCACAAAGCAGGACACTGACACCAACTACAAGAGAATCCTCGACTACGCGTTGCGACCGGAGCGCATCGATGGTTTACACCTCGGCGTGGCGGGTCATAACCTCTTCGATGTAGCCTATGCGTGGTTGCTCGCCGGGATGCGCGGCGTGCGGCATGGCATCGAGTTCGAGATGCTGCTCGGCATGGCTACCGGCCAGGCGGAAGCGGTGAAAAAGGATGTCGGTGGCCTTCTGCTGTACACGCCCGTCGTGCAGCCGAAAGAATTCGATGTCGCGATCGCCTACCTCATCCGTCGGCTCGAAGAGGGCGCGAGTCAGGACAACTTCATGTCGGCGGTGTTCGAGCTGTCCGACAACGAAGTGCTGTTCGAGAGGGAGAAGAGCCGCTTCCTCGCCTCGCTCGCCTCGCTCGACCGGGCCATCCCACTGCCGCGACGCACCCAGAATCGCTCCGTCACCGAAATCTCACCGACCGACCGCTTCGTCAATCAGGCCGACACTGACCCCTCGCTTCCGGCCAACCGCGCGTGGAGCGCCCGCATCCTCGAGCGCGTCCCCGGCTCACGGCTCGGCATCTCCGCGGTTACCGACTCCGTCATCAGCACAGAGGATGCCCTCAACCGGGTGATCACCGCGGCCGTCACTGCTGGCGCGGAGTGGGGTGCCCGCAGCGCGGAGGAGCGTACCGCCATCCTGCATCGCGCGGGAGACTCCCTCAGTGCACACCGTGCGGAGCTGCTCGAAGTGATGGCGAGCGAAGCCGGCAAGACCATCGACCAGGGAGACCCGGAGGTGAGTGAGGCCATTGACTTCGCCCACTACTACGCCGAGCTCGCGCGCACTCTTGAGACCGTCGACGGCGCCACCTTCACACCCTCGAGGCTCACCGTCGTGACCCCGCCGTGGAATTTTCCGGTGGCGATTCCCGCAGGTTCCACGCTGGCCGCCCTCGCGGCCGGCAGCGCCGTCATCCTCAAGCCGGCGGCGCTCTCGGCCCGCTGTGGAGCGGTGCTGGCTGAGGCACTTTGGGAGGGCGGTGTGCCGCGGGAGGTGCTGCAGCTTGTGCAACTGAGCGAACGCGACCTCGGCACGCAACTGATCTCGCACCCCGAAGTGGACAGGGTGATCCTCACCGGCGGCTATGAGACCGCAGAGCTGTTCCGTTCCTTCCGCCCCGACCTACCTCTTCTTGCCGAGACCAGCGGTAAGAACGCGATCATCGTCACGCCGAGCGCTGACCTCGACCTCGCCGTCAAGGACGTCGTCGCATCGGCGTTCGGCCATGCCGGGCAGAAGTGCTCGGCGGCCTCCCTGGTGATTCTGGTCGGCTCGGTCGCTCACTCGGCGCGCTTCGCCAACCAGCTGCGTGACGCGGTTGCCTCGCTCAAGGTGGGTTACCCGACCGACCCGGCAACCCAGATGGGGCCGCTGATCGAGCCGGCCAACGGCAAGCTTCTCGGCGCTCTCACCACTCTCGGCGAGGGCGAGGCCTGGATGCTGGCGCCGAAGAAACTCGACCGCGATGGCCAGCTCTGGTCGCCCGGGGTGCGCACCGGAGTACGTCGCGGATCGGCCTTTCACCAGACCGAGTACTTCGGGCCCGTGCTCGGCGTGATGACCGCGCTGACGCTCGACGAGGCCATCGCCATGCAGAACGAGACTGACTTCGGGCTCACCGCGGGCATCCATTCCCTCGACCCTGCGGAGCTCGGCCTGTGGCTTGATACCGTTCAGGCCGGAAATCTCTATGTGAATCGCGGCATCACCGGGGCAATCGTGCAGCGCCAGCCTTTCGGAGGCTGGAAGAAGTCCTCGGTCGGAGCCGGCACAAAGGCGGGGGGACCGAGCTACCTGTTCGGGCTCGGCTCCTGGGTGCCCGCACACCACTCTGCACCCGGCGAAGCGATCACGCATGCCGGGGTGAGAGCGCTGCTTGCGGCAGATGACTCGCTGTCCGGCGCCTTCGGCAGCGACGCTGCGGCCTGGCACAGCACCTTCGGGAAGGCTCAGGATGTCTCTGCCCTTGCCGCGGAGCGCAACGTGTTCCGCTACCTCCCCGTGCCCGTGACAATCCGACTCTCTGAGGGAGCGCCACTGTCCGAGCTGCTGCGCGTCGTGGGCGCAGGGCTCCGTGCGGGATCCGACCTCAGCGTGTCCACCGCTGTCGCAAGCGACGCGCTGGTCGGCATCCCGGTAGTGGTCGAGAATGACGCGACCTGGCTTGCGCGAGTGCCGTCACTGAATCCCAGCCGTATTCGTCTCATCGGCGGCGACCATTCGGCCCTCGCTGCCGCACTCGGCGGACGCCCTGATGTCGCGATCTATGGCGGCCCGGTCACTCCGGCCGGTCGAATCGAGCTTCTGCCGTTCCTGCGCGAGCAGGCGATAAGCATCACAGCCCACCGGTTCGGCACACCCAACCACCTCACGGTCGGCCTCATCTGACCTCATTTAAGAGGGTATTTATCTGGGAGCTGAAAACGGTCGCACGCCTGCGCGCCGGTTCAAGACAGAGCGTTCCTTCATTTCCTCGGCCTAGATTCAGCGGGTGATCATTTCCCTCGACGGCGTCTCCCCCGTAGCCGTGGTTGAACGACACCTGTCGCATCTCGTAAGCGATCGGATCAGGGCGAGCCCCGACATCCGCGGTGGCCAAATGGCAGCGGATGCTGCGCTCAACGCGTTCGACGTGGCCGGGT
>JANYIZ010000143.1 GCA_025408445.1 Frigoribacterium sp.
CGCCATGATCTATGCCGAACTCGGATCCCGAGGAATCACCGCCGCGTGGGCAGCAGTCTGCCCGGACCTGTTGATCCATAGCCATTTTCATGTCCAGGACGAAATCACCATGGTCAGCGGGCAGCGGATCTTCTCACTCGCGGCAGAGAACGAACCCGGGAACGTTCTCCTTCTAAACCTCGACACGTTGCAGACCAACTGGCTGGAGGAAACCGATGACTGACACAACGAAACCGGCGAATAGCCCGGCAGACACCGTGGACACCGTGGGGGAACTCACCGGAAGAGAGGACGGGATCTGGGACGTCGTCACCCGTGACAGTGTCCATCGGTTCGACTTCGACGCCGGCACGGTGACTCGAATTCCGGGACCCAGTGCCCGGCCGGGCATCAACGATGTGCCGAGGCTGCTGATGCGCATCTACGAGTGCACGGTAGGTCAGCGCGGCTATTGGACAATGCACCCGGACGCGTTCGATATTGATCGTTACTGGCAGCACTGCAGTCTGATCGCCGGGATCGAACGAGTCACCAACCCGGACTTGCCCCTAATCGTTGGAACGCAATCACCAGGCCAGGGCTGACATGAAGGCGCTTTCCTTCTATTCCGTTGGTGTGTGGTCGATTCAAACGGTGACCGGGACGACCTATCTTCTCGACTTGGATAACATGCTCGCCGTTCGGCGATCAGACCTGTCCGCGAGCGACGACTGTAACCTCCGGCCGGACGGAGCCCCGATCTCATTGATCCGGCTGCAGCATTGCGAAATGGGCGACCCCATGGTTCTTTTGCACGACCTTCAGGTGCCGGAAGTCAACTTCACTGCCCAGATTTCGTCCACCGTTCTTCGTATCGAATGGATCGATGCCCAGTTCGAGGAGTTGAAGTAGATGAAACCCACAGGCCGCTCCCTCGATTACGAGCTGACGTCTTGGATCGCTGCGCCTTCTTGGATCGCCGCGCCGTCAGCCAGTGATCGGGCCGCCGACGAACTCGACACCCACCGAACCGTTCCGCTCCCCAGCTTGCGCGGCATCCCGCTCGATCTGTCTCCGCCGGACGGCATCCCGGGTCGCGAACTCGCTGACCTCTCCCAGGACTAGATCCGCCGCCGCAATATCTTCCAGGCGCATGATCATCTCCCCACGAAGTACCTTCATCAACCGGTCGTAGCTGATCCCCGACTTTGATGCGAACTCCGTCGCGGTGGTCCGCTCGTCGATGATCCGCTTCCGGATTCGGATCGCATAGAGGTGCTGGAGCCTTGCGGCCCGAATTCGTGCGGACCCGGCGATCGTGTCGCTGGTTTTCCACCTCAACACCTCGGCCCGGCCGAAGCTCCCCGGTTCATCCGACAGGGAACGAGGCACATACCGGCTATCCGTCACGCCCCAACACTACCGAGAAAGATCTTGTCCCATGTCTAAGAAGCATTCAGTATGCGAGAAAGACATGGAGAGGTGCGCCTTGCCGCAATCTGCAGCGCACAAGGCAGGCATGACCATGAAGAAGAAAACCCCAGTCCTACATTCCACCGACTCAACTGCGCTTTGCGAGGTGTCGTGGATAGCTGCCGATGGCAGCTCCCGTGACGCTATCGCGACCCCCCGACTTCTCGGCGAGGAGTTGTACCTGGCGAAGAAGATTCGCACCGGCAACCGGTACCCGAAGCAGCGGAACTATCACGGCCACAACTGGTTCGGGAACACGCAGCAGCAGATTTGGTTCGAGTCGCTGTTCGAACGCCACGCACTGCTGTGGCTCGACCACACCCGCGACATTGTCGCCATCGCAGGCCAGCCGATGACGATGACCTTCGGCGATGGCAGCGAGCACACCCCCGACTTCATCGCCTTGCTCTCCGACCACAGCCAGATTGTGTACGACGTCAAACCCTCCCGCCTGGTCCCCAAGGCACAGGCCCAGTTCGATAAGACCGCCGCGCTCTGCCGAACGGTCGGCTGGGGGTTCGAAGTTCTCTCCGACCTTCCCCGCCAGCTGCACATCAACCTCGACTGGATAGC
>JANYIZ010000144.1 GCA_025408445.1 Frigoribacterium sp.
AACAAACCTTTGCGTATCCGACCTAAGTCCAAGTCCTTTAGCGCAAAACCTGGCGACACGAAAGCGAGTTCTGGCGTCGAGATTCTTTGCAAAAAGGAGAACTTGCTCGAACTCTCCCTGGTTTCTTGATTCAGGCAATGACTGCTCTTCGCCCGAAAACATATCAAAGGCTACGATACACAAAGAGTAGAGATCGTTCGAGGATCTGCGCACCAATTTCTGCAACGGGCCGCTAAATCCCCAAAGAATCCTGGTACCTACGTTCGAGCTCCGCGAGCAACTTCGGGCGCTCCTGTCGTGAACGTGCCCGGCGCATGATCGTGCGCCGGATCTCAGCGTCACGTTGGGACGGTGGAATGGGAGCGTTTCGATAGCGAATCAAGTCGTTCGCCATGAAAGGAGCTGGATGGCGCACATGGGCATCGAGGGTCGGCAAGAGTGTCGGCCCCTCGACCACGATGCGTACGCCGGCATGGGCGTGCCCGTGAATCCGCCGTTCGTGTCCTTTGGGCAGCCGGAACGACCGTTCCAGAGCAAGGTTATCGTTCGGAAGCGCGTCGTTGTGGACCTTCACGAAGAGCCCTGGTGCGAAGCGTTCCATCACGCCGGCCATGAGAATGCCGACGGATGACTCGCTCGCTCGAAACAGGCCGGCCATCTCATCGAAGTCTCGCTGGCGGCTCGTCCGCGGTCCGGTGGTTGCGTCGAGAGTACTGTAGACGACGCGGAGATCGACGACGTAGCTCGCCACCTGATCGAGCGTTGCTTGTACCGGGGCCGTCCCCTTGTCAATACACCGGACCAACTGCCTCAAATCGCCTTCGCAAGGCCCCCTTTTTTCCGCTTTACACAGCGTTGCATCGAGCCCCGTACCTCTTGAAGCGCCCCCGCCATGCGGAGGCCGGGTGGGTCCAGAGGTCCTCCTTGATCATCGTTCAGGATCCCGCGAATCGTTGCCGCGTACGCGAGGACCACGTCGGCGTCCGCCCGGTCACGGGACTCCGGGCTGGATATCCCAGCCTCCATCGCCATCGGGGCGGCGGCCGCGTTTGGCGATGGAGCCTTGGGTATCCGCGGCGGCGCCACAGGCGCAGCGAGCTCGACGGGCGGCGGCGAGGCGTCTTGAACCGCCGGAGTCAGCGGAGCGCGTTCGCTCAAGATACGCCGCTCGACGTCACGCAGGCCGCGCACTTTGCGGCGCATCTGGACCTTGGCGTGGCCATCGATCTCGAGGACAGGCTTCGCGACATCGCGAAGGAAGTGGTTCGCGCAGTACCGGTGAGCGATCCCGGGAAACACCTTGGCGATGCCGGTCACGAACGCCTGCTGCTTGTCGGAGATCCAGAGTTTCACGGGCTTGCCTACCCTCTTGACCCAGGCGGCCGCCTGCTCGAGCACGTGCTTGATCTCCTCCTCCGCGCTCGACAGGAGCGGCGTGGCGAACCAGATGCGTTGGGTCCTCAGCTCGCGCACCACGTAAAGGGTCTCGTGTCCCTTCTCGGGTTGCAGCCCGTCGATTGTGAGGATAAGACTCTTCACCTTGCGGTATTCGTCCACCATCCGTCGGGGATCGCTCTCACGCGCCGCCACCATCGTCTGATAGCGCCGGATGTAGTCCTCGATCAGATCCGGGGACACCACGATACCGAAGCTGTCCTTCATCTCCGAACGAATTTGCGGAACGCTCCAGCTCCGGGCAAATCGACGGTGCCCCATCCACAGGAAGAGTTTCCAATCGATCATCCAGCGCGGCGGCGCCAGGTTCATCTCGGCGACCGCGACGCTCACCTCGGCGTGTCCGGGGCAGTCCTTGACGGGACAATGGGCGAGCTTGCTCACCAGGTGGACCGGGCCATCGTCCATCGTATAGAGCCGCCGATCGCGGTGCTCATAGATGTACGTGAAGTGCTCACAGTGCGAGCAAATCCGTTCGTCCGGCTCCGGCTCCAGCACCAACTTCTTGAACTGCGTGTCAGGTTTCCAGCGAGGGCACCCCATGCAGCGCTCTCACCGCACAGAATGAGCCAAGTTCGGGGGAACCAGCGGCCCGTTGAAAAAAAAGGAAGGCCCGGGGTGCAGCCCGAGCCTTCCAGGGGGAAGCGGTCGAGACCGTTGTCTCGCACGCACCGTTGCCCGCCACCAAGTTTTCGGCGCGCGTCGGGGTGGGGCGATGGTCGACGGGCGCAAAGGACGCTGCGCATGGTGTGGGGCCACGTTCGTGGTGTGCCGGCCATGTGATCACGGACGGGCCTACTGCGGGGACGCGTGCCGTGCGGAGGGACGCCGCGCGACCAACGCACGTCATCAGGACAGCGATGCTGGACGCGAGGACCATCGCGATCACATGCGCGCCCACCGTGCTCGAAAGCACTTCAAACCAAGGGGTGTGACGGATGAGGATTCCGAGAAGTTGGCGTTCGGGGTGAAGCTCTACGTCGCCGACACGCCTGCACCGACGGACGGTGCACGCGATGTCGAACGAGCCGAAGCCACCCATGCTGAGCGACCTTTTGGTGACGATCGTGCCGACGCGATGCGAGACGCGGATCCTCGTGACGGTAGGACGGGAGGAGGTGATGAAGGCCCGGCTGGCGCCGCCTTCAGCGATCCTCCCGGGCGCGGCGCCGAGGCTGCTGGAAGCGATTGCGCTCTGGCACCGAAGCCGGGTCCACGTTGTGATTTCTGCGGAAGCCGATGTCGTCTCCCCGGACCTCGGTCTGCTCGACGGGATCGGCTGCGGCGCACCGTACCACGTCGAATGGGTCGACTTCGGCGCGCAGTACGGCCGAGGAGGGCGCGCGAAGGGCCTCGGGGACTTTCGTGACGTCCGCCGCGCTGCGCGGCGCGTGAACTCGCGATGAGCAGGGGCGATGGCAAGCAGCGTCGAAGGGGTCGTGTCGCAGCCGCTTTCGGCGATCACGACGACTCTCAGCCGGGCCCGCTGCCAGCAGCCGGCGCGAGTCGAGCGGATGAAGCAGAGCCTCTCGATGCACGGCCAGCTCACGCCGATCGTGGTGGTCATGAGGGGCGGGACGCTGGAGCTGCTCGATGGCTTCAAGCGCTACGCAGCGGCCCGGATGCTGGGGTGGCCGACGCTGCGAGCGACGGTAGCGACCTTCGACGAGACGGGCCAGTGGGCGGCGATGCTGCTGCTCAACCGAGGCCCGGCTTCGATGACGACGCTGGAGGAGGCGCTGGTCCTGCGCGAGCTCTGCAAGACGGGTCTGACGCAGATCGAGATCGCGTCGCTGTGCGCCCGGCACAAGACCTGGGTGAACCGGCGGGTCGGCCTGGTCGAGCGGCTGCATCCGGAGCTGGTCGAGGCGATGAAGCTGGGACTGCTCCATCCGGGATCGGCGCGCCGTCTGCTCTCGTTGCCCCCAGGCAACCAGCTCGAGCTCGCGGCGGTGGTGCAGAACGCGCGGCTCGGCCCGCGGGACACCGAGCTGTTGGTGAGCCTGTGGCGCAGGACCCACGATCCGACGGCGCGACGAGCGCTGCTGTTGGAGCCGCACGCGAGTCTCTCGAAGCACCACCCGGAGACGCGCCGGACGCAGATGGATGCGCGCCTCTCGTCGGAGGGGCAGCGCCTGGCGCGAAGTCTCCGTCGTTTCGAGGCGGTGGCGGCGGAGACGAGTCGACGGTTGCGGCAGACCCTCCCGATCAAGGATCTCAGGATCCTGACCAAGGTGCTTGGGGCGGCGGGAAAGGTGGCCTCACGGCTCGTGACCGAAATTGGGTCCGCACGGAGAATCGCCGACGCCTCCGAGAGCGACGGGAGCGACGAGAGCAGCTGATCCTGCGACTCAAAGGCGAGGGCAACGCGAATCGGAGCATCGCG
>JANYIZ010000145.1 GCA_025408445.1 Frigoribacterium sp.
GGCGGGTCACGGCTTCGCCGCCTCGATCGCCGATGCCGTCTCGCGGGTTCCGGCCGCACCACTGCTCACTGCCGGCATCGCGGCCGCCTTTGCTCGCGGCATCGGCGAGCTCGATCCCCACGCGACACCGGCCAGCTCAGATTCCGTCGCCGGCTATCAGGTCACTCCGCGCGCGATCACGGTCGACCTCGACCAGCTGACCCCCGGCTCCCGCCTGCTCGAGGAGTGCTTCGGGCCGGTGGCCCTTGTCGTGGAGTACGACGATCCCGCCGCTGCCCTCGCGGCACTCGATCGGCTGCAACCGTCGCTCGCCGCCTCGGTCTTCACCGGCGAGGAGGCCGATACCGACGCCGACCTCGCCGTTCTGCAACTGACCAGGCGGGTTGGTCGCGTTGCCGTGAACACCTGGCCGACCGGGGTAGCGACGAGCTGGTCACAACAGCACGGCGGACCCTGGCCCGCCACCTCCCGCCCGGAGGCCACGAGTGTCGGTGGCGGCGGGCTCGCCCGGTTCGTGCGGCCGGTGAGCCTGCAGAACGCCACATCCATCCAGCTTCCGCCCATGCTGCAGCCGCAGAATCCCTGGAAGCTGCCCCGTCGCCTTAACGGCCGACTGGTGCCGTTCGAATGACCGCGACCGAAGGAAATACCGTGCCCGATACCTCTGACCTCATCGATGTCGACTCGCTTCTCAGCGAGTCAGAACTCGACCTGCGCCGCACGGTGCGCGCCTTCGTCGACGCGGAGATCAAGCCGCACATCGCAGGCTGGTACGACAATGCGGAATTCCCCGTCGACATCATCCCGCGTCTGGCGGAACTGGGACTTCTCGGTATGCACCTCACCGGCTACGGCTGCCCCGGCCGCTCTGCGGTGGAGTATGGCATCGCCGCCCTCGAACTCGAGGCCGGCGATTCGGGGTTGCGCACCTTCGTGAGCGTGCAGGGATCGCTCGCGATGACCGCGATCCATAAGCACGGTTCCGAGGAGCAGAAGCAGGAATGGCTGCCGAGAATGGCAGCGGGCACGGCCATCGGATGCTTCGGGCTCACCGAACCGACGGCGGGCTCCGACCCCGGAAGCATGACCACCTTTGCACGCCGAGACGGCGATGACTGGGTCATCAATGGTACAAAACGCTGGATCGGCCTCGCTTCGATCGCCGACATCGCCGTGATCTGGGCGATGACCGATGACGGCATCCGGGGCTTCCTTGTGCCCACCGGCACGGCCGGGTTCACCGCCACGGTTATTGCACAGAAGCTCTCGATGCGTGCCTCCATCCAGTGCGAGATCGAGCTCGCCGAGGTGCGCCTGCCCGCGTCGGCGATGCTGCCGAAGGCGAAGGGCCTGCGCGGGCCATTCGAATGCCTCAATGAGGCCCGCTACGGCATCATCTGGGGCGCCATGGGTGCCGCTCGCGACAGTTACCTCGCCGCGCTCGAGTATTCACAGGAGCGCCTGCAGTTCGGCAAGCCGCTCGCCGGCTACCAGCTCACCCAGGAAAAGTTGGTGAACATGGCGCTCGAGATCAACAAGGGAACCCTACTTGCCCTGCAGCTCGGCCGACTCAAGGATGCCGGAAAGCTTCAGCCGCACCAGATCTCGATCGGCAAGCTCAATAACTGCCGCGAGGCCATCCAGATCGCCCGGGAGGCCAGGGCCATGCTCGGTGGCAACGGCGTCACCCTCGATTACTCACCGCTGCGCCATGCCAACAACCTGGAGAGCGTGCGCACCTATGAGGGCACCGATGAGGTGCACACCCTCGTGATCGGCAACCACATCACGGGGATCCCGGCGTTCCGCTGAGGTGCGCTGCCCGGTGCCGATCACCGCCGGGCAGCGCACCATCCGCGAACTACTTGAGGATGCGGATCATCTTGCGGTTGACGAACTCCTCGATGCCGAAGCGACCGAGTTCGCGGCCGAAGCCGCTGCGCTTGATGCCTCCGAAGGGCAGTTCCGGGCTATCAAGGCCGACGCCGTTGACGAAGACCATGCCGGCATCGATTTGGTCGGCCACGCGCAGCACCTGCTCCGAGTCGGTGGAGAACAGGTAGGAGCCGAGTCCGAACGGGGTGTCGTTGGCGAGCGTGATCGCCGCGGCCTCGTCGGCCACGCTATAGACGATGGCCACCGGTCCGAAGAACTCCTCGTGGTGGGCGTCCATTTCGGCGGTCACACCGGTGAGCACCACCGACGGGAAGTAGGTTCCGGTGCGAGCGCCGCGAGCCACAACGGTCGCGCCCTGGGCGATGGCGCGCTCCACCTGCTCGTCGAGGCGATCCGCGGCAAGGGCCGACGACAGCGGGCCGAGCACCGTGCCATCCGCCATCGGGTCTGACGGCGTCGGTTCGGTGAGCTTCGCGCTGAAGCGGGCGAGGAAGTCGTCGTACAGGTTGCCGATCACCACGAACCGCTTGGCCGCGTTGCAGGCCTGGCCGTTGTTATCGATGCGACCGGAGACGGCCGCATCCACTGTTGCATCGATATCGTCGGTGCTGAGCAGGATGAACGGATCCGACCCGCCGAGCTCGAGCACGACCTTCTTGAGATTGCGACCGGCAACCTCCGCCACTGCCGCTCCCGCACGCTCGGAGCCGGTGAGTGACACTCCGACGAGGCGCGGGTTGGCGATCATCTCGGCGATCTGCTCACTGGAGGCGTAGATATTGGTGTACGCGCCCGCGGGGAACCCGGCGTCGTCGAAGATCTGCTCGATCGCCGCGGCGGACTCCGGGCACTGGCCCGCGTGCTTCAGCAGGATGGTGTTACCGAGCACCAGGTTGGGTCCGGCAAACCGGGCCACCTGGTAGTAGGGAAAGTTCCACGGCATGATGCCGAGCAGCGGGCCGAGGGATGACCGGCGCACGAACGCACTGCCCTCGCCGTCGAGCAGGTCGATTTGCTCGTCGGCGAGAAACTTCTCGCCGTTCTCGGCGTAGTAGGAGTAGATCGCTGCGCTGAAATCGACCTCGCCGAGGGCCTGGTCCAGCGGCTTGCCCATCTCGCGCACGATGATCTCGGCGAGTGCTTCGCGGCGTTCGGCGTGCAAGTCGGCCACCCGCTGCATGAGAGCGGTGCGCTCAGCGAGCGTGCTGGTGCGCGACCAGGTGCGGTGAGCTGTATCGGCGGCCCCGAGGGCGACATCCAGCTGGGCGTCGGTGGCCGGGGGGAAGACGGGGCCCTTGGCACCGGTCGCGGGATTGGTGACAACGTACTCGCTCATTCTTGCTCCTTGATCTGGTTCGCGGCCGGCCCGTGCACCACATCGTGCACCACATCGGGTCAACGAAACCTCACCAGAAATCTACGGGATCTCGCTGGGCAGCGCAGCAGGGACGGCGCACTCCACGATCGGGGCTACCGTTTACCTATGGAATATCGCACATTGGGAAATAGCGGCACTGTGGTCTCGGCCCATGCCCTCGGCACCATGACCTTCGGCGCGGAGGCCGATGAACCCACCTCCCACCTCATTCTCGACGCCTTTCTTGCCGCCGGCGGCACCTTTATCGACACCGCGGATGTCTACAGCTCCGGCACTTCGGAAGAGATCATCGGCTCCTGGCTCGCCTCCCACCCGACCGATCGTGAGCAGGTGGTGATCGCCACCAAGGCACGCTTCCCCATGGGCACCGGCCCCAATGACCTTGGTCTCACCCGTCGCCACCTCGGGCGCGCGCTCGATGCATCCCTCGGCCGTCTCGGCGTGGAGCAGATCGACCTCTACCAGATGCACGCGTGGGACGCCCTGACCCCGATAGAGGAGACCCTCGGCTTTCTGAACGACGCGGTCGTCCAGGGCAAGATCGCCTACTACGGTTTTTCTAACTTCCTCGGCTGGCAGCTGACCAAGGCGGTGCACGTCGCGAAGGCACACGGCTGGGCTGCGCCCGTCACCCTTCAGCCCCAGTACAGCCTGCTGGTGCGCGACATCGAGCACGAAGTCGTTCCCGCGGCCCTCGATGCGAACATCGGCCTTCTGCCCTGGTCGCCCCTCGGCGGCGGCTGGCTGAGCGGAAAATACGTGCGCGACCAGGCTCCGACCGGTGCCACCCGCCTCGGTGAGAACCCGGAGCGCGGCATGGAGGCCTGGAAGCAGCGCAACGCCCGCGAGCAGACCTGGACCATCATCGATACGGTGAAGTCGATTGCGGATGCTCACGGCGCAAGCTCCTCGCAGGTGGCCCTCTCCTGGCTCGGTGCCCAGCCCGCCGTGACCGCGGTGATCCTCGGAGCTCGCACCGTGGCCCAGCTCAGTGACAATCTCGGTGCGGTTGACCTGCAGCTCTCGTCTGACGAACTCGCCAGCCTCACCGCGGCGAGCGCGCCTCGCGCTGACGACTATCCCTATGGGGTGGGAGGCGTTGCCCAGCGCAACCGTAATCTGGCGGGTGGGCGCTGAGAGTCAGCTCTGGCAGTGCCGTCCGGCGGTGCCGGTGGCACCCGGAACGTGACAGAGGGTGACGCGGCCATCATGAACTCGGTGCTCCGCAGTCGGTGATCTCACCGGCACGTGCTCATCGATCGGTTGTGCACTTCATGTCGAAAAGGGCCGAACGGGGATATACCCGGTCGACCCTTTTCGCCCCACTGTGCGCGAGGGGGGACTTGAACCCCCATGCCCTCACGGGCACACGGACCTGAACCGTGCGCGTCTGCCAATTTCGCCACTCGCGCAGACCTAGTGAGATTACCACAGCGACGGAGCTGCCCGAGTGCCACCCGCCGATACCCGCGTCACAGGGCGGACGGCTAACATCTACCTAGTTATCTACACATAGCCACCGTCGACGAGGGAGCCTCTTGGGCCTGCTGGACAGCTTCGAAAAGGGCTTAGAGCGCGCCGTAAACGGAGCGTTCGCCAAGACCTTCAAGTCTGGCCTGCAGCCGATTGAGATCACCTCTGCCCTGCGCCGGGAGCTCGACACCAAGGCCGCGGTCGTCGCGCGCGACCGCATCCTGGTACCCAACAGGTTCACGGTGCGCCTCTCGAACGTCGACTACGCCAAGATGACGGCCCTCGGCCCCACCCTCGTCGACGAACTCAGTCGGCTCGTGCAGCAGCACGCCGCCGCCCAGCACTACCAGTTCTCCGGCGGCATCAGCATCACTCTGGCCGCAGATCCCGCCCTCATCCAGGGCGTGCTCGGCATCGACTCCGTGAGCGTCAAGGGCACCGTCGCCTGGACCCCGGTGTTGGATGTCGCGGGCAAGCGTTACCCCATCGTAAAGAGTCGCACGATTATCGGGCGAGGCAGCGACGCTGACATCACGGTGGAAGACACCGGCATCTCCCGCAAGCACGTCGAGATCCTCTGGGACGGCACCCGAGCCGAGGTCAATGACCTCGGCTCCACCAACGGTTCGCAGCTCAACGGTTCCCCCGTTCACAAAGCGCCACTCGCCCCCGATTCCGTCATCAACATCGGAAGAACCCGTATCGTGTTCCGGGTGCTCGCCCAAT
>JANYIZ010000146.1 GCA_025408445.1 Frigoribacterium sp.
GAATCGCTTCGGTAGCCAGAGCAAGCAACATCATCGTGCTGGTTCAATTCATCTTCATCGCCGTGTTCGTCGCGATCGCCGTTGCCTTCATCTCCTCCGGGAGCCACAGCATCGACCTGGCCGCCCCGTTCGTCGGTGACGGAGGGAAGAACGTCACGTTCCCCGCGCTGATGACCGGCGCCGCGGTGCTCTGCCTCTCCTTTCTTGGGTTTGATGCCATTTCCACCCTGGCCGAAGAGGCCAAAAACCCGAAGCGAGACATTCCGCGGGCGATTATCATCGCTACGGTCGGGGCCGGCCTGCTGTTTTTGGTGCTTGCCTTCATCAGCCAACTCGTGTTCCCCGGTACGGCATTCAAGGACCCGGTATCCGCCGCGAGTGAGGTCATGGCCAAGGCTGGCGGCGACTTCCTCAACATCTTCTTCATAGCGGCCTATGTCGCCGGTGCCACCGGGTCGGCAATCGCCTCCCAGGCATCCGTTTCGCGAATCATGTACAGCATGGGGCGAGACGGAATTTTGCCCCGGCGCATCTTCGGCACGCTCTCGGCTCGGTTCAAGACGCCGGTGATTTCGATTCTGGTGATCTCGGTAATCTCGATTGTCGGGGTGAATGCCAATGTCGACCTGCTGTTCTCGGTGGTGAGCTTTGGCGCTTTAGCCGCATTCTCGGTGGTCAACCTGTCGGTCATCAAGCGCTTCCTCTGGGATGAGAAGCGCCGCAGTGGCCGGGACGTGTTGCTCTACGGCGCGCTTCCCGGGGTGGGTTTCCTCCTGACTATCTGGATCTGGACCAGCCTCACGGCGAGTGCCTTCACGATTGGGCTGATCTGGCTTGGCGCCGGGTTCGTCTATCTCCTCTTCATGACGAAGGGCTTCCGGAAGAAGGCGCCAGAGGTCGAGTTCTCGGACTCGCTGTAACGAGCGGCTTCGCCCCGGACGAAATGCTGGCACGGGAGATTCCCCGGGCAGCAATTTGTCGCTATGGCCTGTTCGCTCCGAATCCGGTCAGTACTCGCGCGGGCGTTGACCTCGCCGGGGAACGATTACCTTTGAATCATGACGCCTCCTGACACCACCATGCCAAGCGAGGCAGACGCTGCCCCCGCCACCCTGACTTTTTCCGAACTCGGTCTCACCGACGCTGTACTCAAGGCGCTGAAGGATGTCGGTTACGAGACCCCCTCGGCCATCCAGGCCGCGACCATCCCTCCTCTGCTGGCCGGTCGGGATGTCGTGGGCCTCGCCCAGACCGGTACCGGGAAGACCGCCGCGTTCGCGCTCCCGATTCTCTCGCGCCTGGATCTGGCCCAGAAGAACCCGCAGGCGCTCGTGCTCGCGCCGACGAGGGAGCTCGCACTACAGGTCTGTGAGGCGTTCGAGCAATATGCCTCCGGTATGCGCGGGGTGCACGTGCTTCCCGTTTACGGCGGCCAGGCCTACGGCGTGCAGCTCTCTGCGCTGCGACGCGGCGTGCACATCGTCGTCGGCACCCCCGGGCGCATCATGGACCACCTCGCCAAGGGCACTCTCGACCTGTCCGAGCTCAAGTATTTGGTGCTCGACGAGGCAGACGAGATGCTCAAGATGGGCTTCGCCGAGGATGTCGAGACAATTCTCGCTGACACCCCGGACGACAAGCAGGTCGCGTTGTTCTCGGCAACGATGCCTCCACAGATCCGACGTATCTCAAAAAAGTATCTTCATGATCCGGCCGAGATCACGGTGGAGAACAAGACCACGACCTCGGCGAACACAACGCAGCGCTACCTGATGGTGTCCTATCCGCAGAAGGTCGATGCCCTCACCCGCATCCTCGAAGTCGAGAACTTCGAAGGCATGATCGTGTTCGTGCGCACCAAGAACGAGACGGAGACCCTCGCCGAAAAACTGCGAGCTCGCGGGTACTCCGCTGCCGCGATCAGCGGCGACGTCGCCCAAGCCCAGCGCGAACGCACCGTGAACCAACTGAAGTCGGGCAAGCTCGACATCCTGGTGGCAACGGATGTCGCGGCCCGCGGCCTCGATGTCGAGCGCATCAGCCACGTAATCAACTACGACATCCCCATCGACACCGAGTCATATGTGCATCGCATCGGCCGCACCGGACGGGCAGGCCGCAGCGGTGCCGCGATCAGCTTCGTCACGCCCCGCGAGCGTCGCCTCCTTGACGCGATCGAACGGGCGACCCGCCAGCCGCTGACCCAGATGCAGCTTCCGAGCGTCGAAGACGTCAACGTCACTCGGCTGGCTCGCTTTGACGACGCGATCACCGAGGCACTCGGACAGGGTGACCGCGTTGCGGGTTTCCGCGACATCATCAGCCACTACATCGAGCACCACGATGTGCCAGAAGTGGATGTCGCGGCCGCGCTCGCGATTGTCGCCCAGGGCGAGACACCCCTGTTGCTCTCCCCCGAGCGACAGCGTCACGACCGTGCCGAACGTGCCGACTGGGGCGACCGCCCCGAACGCACCGACCGACCGGAACGAGCCGACCGCACCGAACGGCGTGCACGCCCCAACGCGGGCCCGATGTCGACCTATCGCATCGAGGTCGGCAAGCGCCACAAAGTGGAGCCCCGCCAGATCGTCGGCGCGATCGCGAATGAGGGGGGCTTGAGCCGCGAAGACTTCGGGCATATCAAAATCCTGCCCGACTTCTCGCTTGTCGACCTGCCGGCGAACCTGCCCGGTGACGTGCTTGAGAAACTGAAGAGCACTCGCATCAGTGGCAAGCTCATCGAGATCCGGGCGGATCGCGGCGGGGCACGAAGAGACGGAGCCCGAACGGAGGGTGCCCGAATTGACCACGGCGCCGATCGACCTCCGCGCAAGTCTTACCGGGACTAACACCTCGCCCCGCACCGAGCCGCCCACCCGTGCAATTGGTGCGCACCGGTGAGGATGAACCGTTGATTGCTTCGCGGCGTCACGATACGTGACCTTCCCGTTCCGCTGAACCGTGCAGACGACAGCAAAGCCACTCTGCTGTCTGTCGAAAAAGTCACTGTCAGGCAATCAAACCGACTGGTTGCTGGATCGCCTGGACGATAGGTGGTCAGCGGCATGAAAGGATTCGCCTGGTTATCATCCATGCGCCAGACAGGCCCACCCTGACTACTCTTCGTTACGCTCGTTCTGGGCGTCACGGTTTTGGCGAGGCGGGCGGCCTCCTACGGTATTGGGTCGCCAGGTTTCGGGGCTGATTGATCAGCATGACGCGCTCCGCGCCGTCGAGTTGCACGGCCTACAAGCTCGACAATCGTTCCTATGACGATGACCGTCGCGATGGCCACGACGACCGCGATCAGGGGATTGCTCCGAAAGAGCGATCCGGCAAAAACTGCCACCATCACGTGATAGCTCGTGTAGGCCGCTGAGGCGAGGAGAGCGATCGGCAAATACCGAACGAACGGGAGCCGTGAGGAGCCTGCCGTCATCGTCACCGCAACGCGAGCCACCGGTACGAACTTCGCGGAGACGAGAAAGAGAACTGGCCTGCGCAGGAGCCCCCGTTCGGCCCACCGAAACATCGCGACGAGTCGCGGCCGCCTCATCCATGCCCACCGCATCGTACCGAGTCGCTTTCCGTTCGCGTAAGCGACAGCGTCTCCGGCGGTGCTCGCAATAATCGCGACCGCCAGCACCAGCCACACAGGGGGTCCGTGGCCCGCAGCGGACAGGGATGCCAGTGTGACCACCGCGGTCTCCCCGGGGACGAAAGGGAAAAAGCCATCAACAATGAGAAGAGCAGCGAGAAGTACATAGGCCAAGGGGGATGCGGCAATTCCGATGAGCACATCGACCAGATTCATTGAGACACCCACGAACCCTAGAGCTGAGCGGCAGGACGGCCAGGATCACCCGGGGAGAGGAGGCCACCGATCACGGGCAAGCCTGAAAGACGCCCGAATCTCAGCGCCGGGAGGAAAGACGCGCGGCGCACAGCAAAGAAGCCGGTCATCGGATCAGAACGCGAACCCAACTTGAGCGGGAACATAGCCCACGCGAGCACCTCCGCTCCCAACGATGCAATCGCGCGGGCCGACCCATCGAGTCCAGCCGATGAACCACCTTGAGCGTGTCGGGAGGCGATAACAACATCTGCCCTGGTGGACTTGCCCGCAGTCACGAGGACGGGCATCATCTCCGGCGGATGTTGCAGGTCCCGATCCATCACGATGACCCCATCCTCCGTACCTTTCCGAATCCCCGCAACGACCGCACCGGATAGTTCACCAGCGGGCTTCTTCCGGTGGGCCGGGTACACATCCGCGCGGGAGTCGACCTGAGCGATTGCCCGAGCGATCGCCCGTGGGGTGTCATCCGTCGAGTCATCAACACAGACGATGTCGTCTCGAACCGGGTCTCCGCTGCACCTATCCGCGTGACGAGTTCCGGGATATTCGCTGCCCCAGTGGATGTGGGCACAATCATGGAAATGTCCATCTCGAACCTTCCCTTCGAAAACCGGCGCGTCGCCTCCCCCAGTTTATGACGCGGGATGGCCTCTCAGACGGGACCGAGAAAGGCAGGCTGGACTGCCAGAACCGTCACGCAGTGCGCACCAGGGAGAGAGCGTGACGACGAGAAAACCGACCTGAGAG
>JANYIZ010000147.1 GCA_025408445.1 Frigoribacterium sp.
GGCCCCGCCGCCCCAGATTCGTCGGCAACAGCGGCGCAATCCGCTCCCATTGCCCGTCCGTGAACACCCGAAACCGCGAATCTGTTCTCACACTTCAAGTCTGCCGCCCGCCCCCATTCCCATATGGGAGACACGCTCTAGCCAGACCACCTCGCCGCGACAAAGGAACGACTCGTACACCCGAAGAGCTGGTGTCGGCGATCCAGGCCCTTGCTCTGCATCGGCCCGCGCCGACGATCGCGTATATCCATCGCCGCGTCGGCGACATCGCGCGGGACCGAGGGTTGCCGCCTCCGGGATACACGAAGGTCAGGCAGATCGTGCGTTCACTCGACCCAGGTCTAACAGCCCTCGCGAACGGCGGCGACGCGGCCTACCGAGACAAGTTCGAGCTGGTCTACCGCCGAACGACATCTGCCCCGAACGAGCAGTGGCAGATGGACCATACCCTGCTCGACGTCACGATCCTCGATGACCGGCAGCAGCCCGTGCGCCCATGGTTGACCATCGTGCTCGACGACTACTCGCGGGCTGTCGTCGGCTACACGGTCGTCGTAGCAGCCCCCACCGCCGAACACTCCGCGCTGGCATTTCATCAGGCCGTCAGCCGAAAGCGAAACCCCGCGTGGGTGGTTATGGGGCTCCCGGACATTCTCTACAGCGACCACGGGTCCGACTTCACTTCGGCCAGGATCGAGCACGTTTGCCTCGACCTGCATGTGCGACTCATCCACTCCCGCGTCGGCGTTCCGCAAGGCCGGGGCAAGGTCGAACGGTTCTACCGAACCATCACAACAGAGCTGCTTCCGCACCTACCCGGATTTATCCCGCACGGCACTGGGGGCACGCCCATCAGCTCGCCGGCGATGTCGCTCCATCAACTCGACGATGTGCTCGAGCGGTTCATCGTCGACGAGTACAACGAACGAACCCACTCCGAGACCGGCGCACCCCCGCACGCGCGCTGGCGTAGCAACAGCTTCATCCCGAGAATGCCTGCCCGACCCGAAGACCTCGATCTGCTACTCCTGACCGCCGCGACCACGCGCCGGGTGCAACGCGACGGCATCCGCTTCGCCTCCACCCGCTACATTTCACCCGTCCTCGCCGCGTACGTCGGCGAAGACATCACCGTGCGATACGACCCGCGCGACCTGGGCGAAGTGCGAATCTTTCACGACAACGCATTCTTGTGCCGCACGATTGCCCCCGAACGCTCCTCCGAGACGGTCTCCTTCGGCGATCTGCAAACCGCGCGGAACACGCGACGCCGCGCTCTGAAACAAGAGCTGCGCGAGCTCACCGCCCACGCCGGATTGCTCCCGGAAGACACCCGCTACCGCCCCGGAGTACCACGAGCACCGGAAACCGCCGCCGAGCCAGAAACCATAGCCCCACTGCGACACGGATTGAAGACGTATGTCAACGAGTGAGCCAGACGACAGCAAACCCATCTCCGTTCTTTTCGAACCAGGCGACGACGGCCGCCGGTTCCTCAGCGGGCACTTCGACGAGTTCAAACAAGCACCACCTCCCCATGCAGACACTCAACCCGCGTTTGTGACCACGCGGGAGTACCGCCGGTTCACAGAGTTCGCCGATACCGTCCGCTCACACCGCTACATCGGCCTCTGCTACGGGCAGCCCGGCCTCGGCAAAACACTCTCCGCCCGCCACTACGCCGGCACCGACGAATGGGAGCAATGGCACCCGCTCACCCGCAACGGAGGCACTCTGCCACCCGTGCCGGAAGCCATCCAGCGCAGCAGGACCGCGTTCTTCACCCCTACCGTCGCCGCGACCATCAAGCAGATAGACCAAGGTCTGCCCCGCGCCTGCCAACACATCTCCTGGGCCATCGACTACGCCCAGCACGGGCACGTCGATCCCTACGTCCACCCCGAGTCGCAGCACAGCGGGAATACCGAACTGCTGATCATCGACGAAGCCGACCGGCTCAAGACCGCCGGACTTGAACAAGTTCGCGACTTCTACGACCGTCACCACATGGGCGTCATCCTCATCGGCATGCCCGGCATCGAGAAACGCCTCGCCCGATACCCGCAGCTCTACAGCCGCATCGGCTTCGCGCACGAATACCGCACCCTCCGAAGCGACGAACTCTCGGCCGTCGTCTCGCAACGCCTCCCCGACCCCGACCCGGAGGACGCCGGCCTCGCCCACTCAGCCGCTCTCGCAGCAATCGTCCGAGTGACAAACGGGAACTTTCGTCTTGCTGACCGGCTCGTCACCCAGATCAACCGCATCCTCGACATCAACAAGCGCTCTCACCTCACCCCCGAAGCCGTCGACGCAGCACGAGAGGCCCTCCTCATCGGACGCTGAGCGCAGTGAAAGCTACGACATTTATCTCCGCAGGTCACACCAGGTCGCAACACGCCGCGCGAACATCCACCGAAACTCTCCACCGAAACCTCGGTAAGTCGAAACCCGCTGTCGACCGTTATCGGTACGGTCGACCTGTGAGCAACATCATCGGCTACGCGCGAGTGTCGACGCGGGAGCAAAGCACAGAGGCCCAGGAGGCGGAGTTGACCGCGTACGGCGCCGTTCGCGTGTTCACCGATCGGGGCGAGTCCAGCCGCGTCGCAGACCGCCCCCAATGGCTTGCCTGCCTTGACTACCTACGTGCTGGCGACACGCTCGTGATCCGGAAGCTTGACCGTATCGCTGGCAGCGAAGTCATGGCCATACAGACCATCGCGGAGTTGCACGATCGCGGCGTTCAGATCAAGAGCCTTACTGAGCCCGACATCGACACGACCACTCCGATGGGCCGCGCTCTGTTCGGCTTCGTCGCCGTGCTCGCCCAGCTGCGGGTCGACACGATTCGGGAGAACACCCAACGCGGGCTTGCGCACGCGCGCGCTCACGGCCGGGTGGGCGGCCGGCCCTCCGTCATGACGGCGGAGCGCGTGGCTGCGGCTGTGCGAATGCGCTCAGAACGCCAGAGTATCGCGGCGATCGCGCGCGTGCTCGGTGTCGGCGCATCGTCCGTCGCCCGTGCCCTGACGAAGGCCGACACCGAGCGTGAGCTCCAATTACCGTGAGTTGTCGCCTACGCAAGGGGTAGCAGGCCGAAAGTTCCAGTGCAAATGTTGGCCGACTGTCCTTCGCGGCCTCCGATGGAACCGCGGATCTACAGTCGCCCTGCAGCGGTGTTGGCTAGGGCCGTCATTTTGTCTTGCGACGTCGCGTTCGCTTGGTTGGTGGTGAGCAAGACGCTCACGAGTGCGTCGCCTTTGTAGAAATAGATGGCGCCGATCGGGCCTTCGAAC
>JANYIZ010000148.1 GCA_025408445.1 Frigoribacterium sp.
GGCTACGAGTACGCGACATTGACCCGATAAAAAAGCGTTTTAACATCTCGGTGAACGCAGTCGAGGTTGGAGCAGACATTGAACTCGGAACGCCCAAGACGCACAAGAGACGGTCGGTGGCATACCCTGCCTTTCTGTCAGACCAGGTAAAAGAGGGCTGTTACGGCAAGCAACCCGACGACTTGGTTTTCAGCGACGACTTCGGTAATCATCTCCGACGGACTCGCGTCAGCGGTGGGTCGCGGTCATGGTTCAAGACTGCTCTAACTAAGTCAAACCTTGAGCCCATGACTCTCCACGATCTGAGGCACACCGCCGCTAGTTTGGCCATCAGCGCAGGAGGCAACGTCAAAGCTGTACAGCGAATGCTCGGTCATGCATCGGCGGCAATTGGCGAGTAGTGCTTGTTGGTAGCGCCAGTCCGGCGACTTGGTAGCGCAATTCCGGGTACACGGTAGCGCTGGCGGTTGGTGAACTGCTCTGCTGTGAGAGGGCCACGCATCAGGCGTGGTCCTTTTCAGTAAGGGGCGGGGTCATGGCGGACTATCGAAAAATCTTGGGGTTGTTGCTGGAGGGGCGGAGTTACCGCGAGGTCGTGGAGATCGTGGGGTGCTCCCATCGCGACGTGGCCCGGGTCCGGCAGGAGGTCCAGCAGCGCGGTCTGACCTCGGCGGTCGCGGTCAGCGACGTCGAGCTGGCGGAGTGGTTCCCCGACGGGCGCCGGAACGTGTCGGATGAGTATGACCAGCCTGACTTGTCGCGGGTGCTGGCGTCGATGAAAGCGAACCGGCACTTCACGTTGCTGTTGGCGTGGCGTCGTTACGTCGACACGAGAGACGCGGGGAAGAAGTACGGGTATTCGCAGTTCTGCGCCCTGTTCACCGGCTACCTCCGCACCCATGACCTGGTCGCGGTGCTGCGCCATGAGCCAGGTCGGGCGATGCTGGTGGACTGGGCCGGCGACACGATGGACGTCGTCGACACGATCACGGGCGAGGTCGTTCGAGCGATTCTGTTCGTCGCGGTGCTGCCATATTCGGGGCTGATGTTCTGCCGCGCCTACGCAGATATGAAGTCTCCGGCGTGGCTCGACGCGCACGTTCAAGCGTTCGCGTTCTTCGGCGGCGTGACACAGATCGTCGTGCCGGATAACCCGACGACGTCCACCCACCAGACCCACAGGGGTGACGCGGAGCGGATCGTGAACGCCAGATATCAGCAGCTCGCTGATCACTACCAGACTGCAATTGTCCCGGCCAGAGTGAAAAAACCCCGTGACAAGGCTGCTGCTGAGAATGCGGTGAACGTGGTCAACAAACGCGTCATCGGCTATCTCGAGGACGACGTCTTCACGACGTTGGGCGAGTTGAATGCTGCGATTGAGGAACGGGTGCGGGAGATCAATCATGACATCCGCCGCGCCGACGACACCACCCGGTGGGAACGCTTCGACGCCGAGGAGCGGGAGCTGCTGGGCCCTCTGCCGGATGTTGGGTTCGAGGACGTCGAGTGGAAGGAGCTGAAAGCGGCCCGGAACTACCACGTCACCGCGGACACGCAACGGTATTCGGTGCCGTTCGGACTGGCGGGCAAGCTGCTGCGGGTTCGGCTGACGTCGTCACGGGTGACGGTCTTCGACGGACACGAGAGCATCTGCGAACACCCGCGGCTGACGGGCCGCAAAGGCCAGTACTCGACCCTGCCGGACCACGTCCCGCCGCAGCACCGCGATATTGACGGGCTGTGGTCCAGACGCTGGTTCACCGACCGGGCGCGCAGCGTCGGACCGGCCACCGTCACCGTGATCGAGCAGATCCTGGACAGCCAGGCGATCGAAGCGCAGGGCTACCTGTCCTGCCAGAACATCCTCGACGGCCTCGGCAAGAACAACCGGGAACGGCTGGAGGCGGCCTGCCAGGAGCTCGTGAACCGCAGCGCCCATCCGACCTATTCGACGCTGAAACGTTTGATGGCGGCGATCGACAGCGATGCGAAGAAGCCGCGGCCGATGGTCCCGGCGGCCTCCACTCGCAAACGCGTCAGCACGGTCGTGTTCCGCGACACCATGCCGGATGTTTATGTTCGTGATGCCTCGCACTATGCCCGCGACGAGGAGGTCAAGTGATGTTCACCAGCGTTGATTACGACAAGTTCCGGGCTCTGCGAGTGACGCACGTCGCGACCCGGCTGGAGGAACTCATCCAGGACGAAGCCAACGACACCCTCACCCCCGAGCAGCTGTTCCTCACCGCGGTCGACGACGCGTTGGAGTCCCGACGCATCAACAAGGTCGACAAGCTCATCCGCCAGGCTGCATTCCCGATCCCGGGCGCCACCGTCGCTGAGGTCGACTATCGCGAGGGACGCGGGATCACCCAGGTCAGAATGCGGCGCTATGCCGCCCATGACTGGCGCTCCGATGCGACGAACTTGCTGATCATTTCGCCCACCGGAGGCGGGAAGACCTACCTCGCCTGCGCGCTGGCCATCGGCGCCTGCGAGAGTGAGCATTCGGTGCTCTACTACCGGATGGACGACCTCGCCCGAAAGCTCGTCATCGCTCGCGGCGACGCCATCGCCCACCAGAAACTGTTGAACGAGCTCTCGAACGTCGACCTGCTCATCATCGATGACTTCCTCACCGTCGGCATCGACAGCGACGCTGGCAACGACCTGTTCGCGATCCTCGCCAACCGGGAGCACCGGCTCCCGACGATGATCGCCTCACAGACCGGACCCGCGCACTGGGTCGCCGAGCTGCCCGACCGAGTCGCAGCGGACTCGATCGTCAACCGCCTCGCCAACAACGCCCGCATCATCAAGCTCGGCCAGATCGACATGCGACAGCACCGCAACGACCAAGCCCGCGCCCTGAAAGGCTACTGGGAATAACACCAAGGCGGCCCGGGCACCACGCCCGGGCCGCTACCACCTCGTCAGAACTTTGTTACCAAATACGTGGACTGGCGCTACCATCAGGCGCTACTCGCCAACACTGCTGCGCGGGGCAATATTTGATCTGCATCGTCATATCAATCACCGCATACGGGTAAA
>JANYIZ010000149.1 GCA_025408445.1 Frigoribacterium sp.
TCCATGCCGAAGGTGCGAGCCTCATCCGGGATGATCGGCACGATGCGGTGCCCGAAGTCCTTGGCTTTTAGAAGATCCTTGAGCAGACGGGCGAAGGCCATCGTCGTGGCTATCTCCTGCTTGCCGGAGCCTCGTTTTGCGATCGCGTACGCCGACTCATCCGGCAGGCTAAGGGGGATGTGACGGGTTCGACGTTCGGGCAGGTACCCACCCAGCGCCGACCGGCGTTCCCGCATGTACTGGATAGCCTCGTCGTCCTCACCCGGGTGGTAATAGGGCGGCAGATAAGGATTCTCCTCGAGCACCGCATCCGTAATCGGAATGCGCATTGCATCGCGGAACTGCTTGAGGTTGTCAAGCGTGAGCTTTTTCATCTGGTGCGTGGCGTTGCGTCCCTCGAACGACGGCCCGAGGCCGTAGCCCTTGACGGTTTTGGTGAGGATGACCGTTGGCTGGCCCTTGTGCTCGGAAGCCGCTTTGAAGGCGGCGTAGACCTTGCGATAGTCGTGGCCGCCCCGCTTGAGACCCCAGACCTGGTCGTCGGTGTAGTCCTTGACCATCTCGAGCGTGCGCGGGTCACGACCGAAAAAGTTCTCACGAACGTAGGCGCCGCTCTCGGCCTTGTACGTCTGGTAATCACCGTCGGGTGTGCGATTCATCAGGTCGCGGAGCGCGCCTTCCGAGTCGCGGGCCAGCAGTTCATCCCACTCGCGGCCCCAGATCACCTTGATGACGTTCCAGCCGGCACCACGGAAGAAGCTCTCGAGCTCCTGGATGATCTTGCCGTTGCCGCGCACCGGTCCGTCGAGGCGCTGCAGATTGCAGTTGATGACAAAATTAAGGTTGTCGAGACCGTCGTTAGCGGCCAGCTGCAGCGCGCCGCGACTCTCGACCTCATCCATTTCTCCGTCGCCGAGGAATGCCCAGACCTGCTGGTCCGAGGCGTCCTTGATTCCGCGATTGGTGAGGTATTTATTCAGCTGCGCCTGGTGGATCGCGTTGATCGGTCCGAGCCCCATCGACACGGTGGGAAACTGCCAGAAATCCGGCATAAGGCGCGGATGCGGGTAGGACGAAAGTCCGCCTCCCTGGTGAGACTTCTCCTGGCGGAACCCGTCGAGTTGGTCGGTCGACAATCGGCCCTCGAGGAACGCCCTGGCGTACATGCCGGGGGAGGCGTGCCCCTGGTAGAAGACCTGGTCGCCACCACCGACATGGTCGTGGCCGCGGAAGAAGTGATTGCTGCCGACTTCGTAAAGCGTCGCTGAGCCCGCATAGGTGGAGATGTGTCCCCCCACGGAGATGCCGGGGCGCTGCGCGCGATGCACCATGATGGCGGCATTCCAACGTAGCCAGGCGCGGTAGCGGCGCTCGACCTCTTCATTACCAGGAAATTCGGGTTCGTTTTCCGGGGCGATCGTGTTGAGGTAGTCCGTGGTCGGAACCATCGGCACTCCGAGATGAAGCTCCTTCGACCGCTTCAGCAGGCTGAGGATGATCTCGCGCCCGCGCTCATGACCCTGCGCTGCCACCAGCGCATCGAGGGACTCCTGCCATTCCGCAGTTTCCTCAGGGTCCTGGTCGGTGTGATTCACCGAGTAAGGGTCCTGGTCGTTTACCGTCAACGTCGACCTCGCATCTTTTCCGTGGACAATCCGTACCCCGCACGGCGAAGATCGGGTTGCGACCGTCGCCACGATGTAGGGCCTTGTCAAGTCTAGTTCTCACGCCAGTCGCCCTCGCGCACGGTGCGTGCACCCGGGAGTAACGTCGGCGGTATGGCGATCGTCGAACTCGGGAACCAACACCTCACCCTGACTATCAACTCGAAGGGCGCTGAAATGGCCAGCCTCAGGCTGAACGCCCCGGGCCGGGGAGATCAGGAACTCCTGTGGCAGGCTGGCGAAGCATGGCATCGACGTGCCCCGGTGCTCTTTCCGATCATCGGCCGGATGCCCGGTGACGAGTTGATGCACAGGGAAGTTGCATATCCCATCACCCAGCACGGGTTTGCGCGTGACCGTGAATTCTTATTCGACCGGATCAGCGATACTGAGGTCGAATTCACCCTCGACGATTCGCCAACAACTCGCATTCATTTCCCGTTCTCGTTCCGTCTAGCAGTTCGCTTCGAGTTGGTGGATGCCACAGTCCGGGTTACCCAAACCGTTTCGAACCCCGGGTCTGAGCCATTCGCGGCATCCCTCGGCGCTCACCCCGGTTTCGTTTGGCCACTTCCGGGGGCTGCGGGTAAGGGTCAGCACGTCATCGAGTTCGAACTGCCAGAGGCGGCACCTATCCGTCGCCTCGAGCAGGGCCTGCTCGCGGTCGACTCCTTCCCGAATCCCGTAATCGACCGCACGCTGAAGCTCGATGAGTCGCTTTTCGAGGCGGATGCCGTGATCTTTGATCAGCTGTCGAGTCGCTCGGTCCGCTACTCTGCGCCCGGTGCTCCGAGCATCACCGTGGAATTTCCGGATTTCCCGATTCTCGGGTTGTGGTCGAAGGCACCGGGCGAGTTTGTCTGCATCGAGCCATGGTTCGGCATGACAGCAGCATCGGACTTCTCCGGCGAATACGACAAGAAGCCTCATCAGTTCGTACTCGGACCGAGCGAGAGCCGCGAGTTCACCTACGGCGTCATGATCGAGCATCCGGCATCGTAAGTACGAGCCGCTTCCGGGCGTATGGTTGAAGATTGTGTTTACCGGATGTTCACATCTTCCGGAGGATAGGAATTACGCATGACTCTGGAAAACGACACCCAGGCACCCGATTTCGAACTCCCCAACCAATTTGGGGAGCACATCAGGCTGAGCGACTTCCGCCACAAGAAGCCCGTCGCCCTCGTCTTCTTCCCCCTCGCCTTCTCGAGTACGTGCACGAGCGAGCTCTGCGACTTGCGCGATAACCTCGCTCTATTCAGCGACAAAAGCATCGAACTGCTCGGAGTTTCGGTCGACTCCAAGGCCACCCAGCGGGCGTTCGCCGAGGCCGAGGGTTACGACTTCAATCTTCTCGCCGACTTCTGGCCGCACGGTGCTGTCGCGAAAGAATACGGCGTCTTTCTCCCCGAAAAGGGCTTCGCGAATCGAGCGAGCTTCCTCATCGACCTGAACGGCATCATCCGTGCGAGTTTCGTCACGGCGCCGGGTGAGGCCCGATCTATCGCGGCCTACCGCGATGCGCTGGCCGAGCTGGCTCCGCTGACCGTCTAGATTTCGTTGGGATCGCGCTCGCCCAGCGAATCTTGGGGCAGTGCGGATGCCTGTACGATATGAATTCGTCGCGGTCTTCCTCCTTGGTATGTACTGCGGGCCTTTAGCTCAGTTGGTAGAGCGCCACGTTTACACCGTGGATGTCATCGGTTCGAGCCCGGTAGGGCCCACCATATAAAGCGCCGGTCAAAGGTTGATTCGACCCCCCCACATCCTGGGCGGCTCCACTTCTTCGGCCCCGCCGTGTTGGTGTGGTGTTGGTGCGTAAAGTCACTGAGTCAGACTCACTGGGAATTTCGGACCGATATCAGTCGCAAACGAATCGCTGTCGATTGAAATGACTTGTCGTGTCTAAGGCATTCAGTCTGCGTGAGTGGTCTCGGCGTTGATCACCTCGAACTCGATTTGGGTGAAGCATCCGAGGCGTCGTTGGCGGCGCCGGTGATGCTAAGACAATTCGATCCAAGTCACGATGGCCAGGCGCAATTCCTCCCGGGTCTGCCACCGTCTTTTATTCAGTGCTATTTTTCGCGGCAGTGAGAAGAACGATTCCATGGCGGCGTTATCGGCGCACGCTCCAACTCGCGAAGCTGTACCGCAGGCACCTGCGCCCGTCGTTTCGTTTCCGTTGATCGGGTCATCGCCGGCGTAGGCATATCTATTTGCGTTGCCGGGGTCGAGTGGGTTGTCGGGGGTGTCTTGTTGGGTCGAGGTTCCGGCGGTGGGGTTGTACCAGCGTTGCCCGAATTTGATCAGTCCGGAGCCGGGGTCTTTGATTCCGGCATGGAATGCGTACGGGTTTTGAGCCGCCCCGTTCCCAGCACCACCGGCGGTGACTGTTCGAAAAGTTTTTACTTCGAGTGTCGCGCGCCCCGCGGTCGATAAAAAAAGAGTGAGATCATCCCAGCCAAGGCCACAACCGCCAATATGACGAACACGATTGAGCTGCTGCCCGAGGATAGGACGGAAAGCAGAACAAACACGCCAACGGCGATCCCCGCAACCACCGTTGCAATAGCAAGCCCGACGGCTTTCGTAGGGTTATCCACAGCACTCACGAGCAGCTACTCCTGTCGCTCCGACTTCAAAACCAATCGCTACACCAAAACCTACCGCGGCACCTGCGCCTGCAATCGCTGAGGTGCCGAGAGTGGGAGCGGCGGCGGCAGCTGCCGCCACCATATCGGCAACATCTAACACTGTAAAGGCAATCGCCGCGAGCCCCGGAGGTCGAGTTCAGGGTGAGGGCACCGGCTCCTGCCGCGCTGGCAATCCATTTATTTGCTGCCGGCCGTGACGGAGCGCCGACTACTTGCGACATGGAGTTGAACACCGCAGTCAACGGGACTGCGGAAGTCACTCCCGGTAATGTCATCGCCTGGGTCGACACCTCCAAATTCCCGGTCCCAACATCGACTGCCGCCGAGACTTGGTCACTGGTCGGAAACGACACATGAGTCGCGGACGGCCGCGCCCCGGTCATCCCAACCACGGTCGGAGCGGGCAGCGGAGACGCCGACGCCGACAACGGAATCGCACCCACCAGGCCCACCGCTAGTACCACCGAAACTGACGCAGCTGAAAACCCGCCCGTCCGAGAGGAAATGTGTGAAATGGTCGCCACTGACTCCACATCCGACACCACCGACAGGGTCAACGTCGCCGGCGGGGAGAACCGCAAGCGACGTTGCTGTCGATGTTCGGACGGGCCAATCCAGAGAGAAGATCAGTGAGTCGGAGCGGGACAGTGGCCACAGCATATGACCCATCCCCCCACCGGTGCAACAGTTTATCTTCCCTTGATATTTGTTCAATACGGGGTGTCCCGCGCGCGGAAATGCGTCCCTGCAATTCTCGACTGTCTGAAAGATTATTGAAAATTCACCCTGGTCGACTCCGCGCGCTCACGCTTCAGCGCTCCCGACCCTCTGCTGGCGGATCCCCGCAACCGACCGCTGAACCGGAAAGCGGAGCCCCAACTACGCCAACCCATCCCACAGAATCGGCCGTGTTTTTTATTCCGTTTCGTGAGCTGACCCCAAGCTCACAAACGAGTGTCAGCGGAAAACGATCGAGTTTCACACCCTGGGCCGACGATCGGGACTAGCCGAAATGGGGGCCTTCGAACACCCGGCTGGAATTATCGAAAATCCACTAACCAGAAATGATGATGGAAAAGATCTTCGGATTTTTTTGAATCGCAACGAATTCTTGAGCGTACCCAATCGCTTTTGCACGGGTCCAACTCTGCTGTGTTCTCAAATCAATGTTGGCGGGCATTGGCCCGATGTTCCAGTAGCCGCCCGGACGCGGAGCGTCGTTTTTTGTGAAGAACACCATGACTATCCGCTTCCCCGTAGCCGCGTTTTCCCGCAGTCGGACTCTGCCGAGCGCGACGCCAAGCTTTCCCGACTCGGCGCTTGAACTCGCATGATCCCAGTTCGCTTGTATCGCTTGAATCTCGGTGAGAATTCTCGATTGCACGACGTCGGGGAGGGGCTGTGACTTGTCGACGACCACGAACGACCCATCAGCAAGCTTGTATACCAGATGGCCTGGGCGAAGAAGAGTGTCGGCTGAGACCACATCGCCGGGTGCGTGAGCAGCCATAGTTGGCTTTGGCGTGCCAGCATTCGGGATATTTGTCGGTTTTGGTACCCCAGTAACGGGGTCAGGCGGTGGATTTGGCGTGCCGATAACGGGGACGGGCGGTGGATTTGGCGTGCCGACAACGGGTACCGGCGGCGGATTTGGCATACCAACGATAGGGATATGCGTCGATTCTGGTCGTGTATCCGACGCCAACGTGGTGCAACCCGTGACCCCTCCGATGAGCGCGACCGCGAGCAGTGCAACTGCGGCGAGTCTGACCATGCCGTGCGCAATCTCGATCACGTTCACAGCCCCTCCGCACGGTCTCGTCTACTCGAGCGTGAGCTTATCTGGCATCCATTACTGGGTGCGTAGCACAGGCCAGTGAGTCTGTGACTGATCCGTTTGATTGGAGTGGCTGACTTCCCTGCCTGGCGTGGAGAAAGCATGCAAAATGCGGAATGCGGAATGCGGAATGCGAAGAAGAATACTGATCGCAGAGCGAGAGTCGCTGCATGAGCGAATGAGTGTCAACGCGGTGACCGTGCTGTGCGACCAGATCGTGATCGCCGAACGAATACGAAAATGAACACTCCGTTGCTCTCGTGACCGCTTCGTTCCCCCGAGAGTGGTGAGAGCCACATCAGCCTCATTTTCTCTGCGTTCTGACGTGTGCAGAGATGACGAACAATGAGAATTGCGCGACATGTTGACGCCGACCCAAAACAGGGCCAATAGTGCCGGGCGATACTGGCCCTATTTTCAGTCGGCATTAACACGACACGGTACCCATGACTTTATCGACCGGATTAGACCTCGATCCAGGGAAAATCGGGTCGCCACAGTACCCGTGACTGGTGAACTCAGCCGAACAGACCGAGAACACCCGTGGAGACTGCAGCTCCTCAATCGAGGGACCTTCTCCGACTAGTGCAGTGCTGCTCGCGGTATCTGCCGGGTGACGTCACCGAGGGTCGCTGCCATGAAGCGACCGTGATCCTCTCCAGGTTGGTCCGGACGCGACTGGTTCGATCGCCATTTCCCAGTGACAGAGCTTCGTTACGCCGGTCAGAAAGGTCTCTGGCTTTCGACCTGTCACGCTGGCTGTCTCTCATTCGAGAACCTGACCGCCTGTGATTCACGCTCGTGATTCAAGCTCGTGATTCAAGCCCACAGCGCCCAGATCATCTCGCGCAGCAACTTCGGAGTATTTTCGTCGATCGGGCGTGGCCGAAGGCGCTCATCGGCGCGTCAGCTCACTGCCGTGTATGGCTATCGCCTCGCCGATGATTCATCGTTCAGGTGCGGCGTCCCTGCACGAACGTTAGCGGTAGCGTCGCGAGCGAGATCGCGGCGGCGACCAGCAATGCCGGGGAAAAGGACAGTCCCGCAGCAATAGTGCCAACGAGCACAGAGCCAAGGCCGGTGCCAGCGTCGAAGCCAATGTTCCAGAACGCACTTGCGGTGCCGTATTCCCTACGTGAAACAGCGCCAAGTGACAACAGCAGGGTGAGATTTTGAATGCCGCCGTATCCGATTCCGACGAGAACTAGCGCGATCAGGAAGAGAATGACTGTGGTGCCGCCGGGGTTCTCAACGGCGAGGGCGGTGAGTGCGAGTCCCGCAACGGTCATGAGCACGAGGGGCCACAAAAACACCCGGGTCCCGTAGCGATCAGCGAGGGACCCGATCCGCCACCGGCTGACCGCTGCGGCAACGGTGAATAAGGCGAGACCTCCCGCCGTCGCCAGCGGTGCCGAACTCATTTGCGGAGCGAACGTGATGATTCCGCCACCCGCCAGAGTGGCACCGAGCAGGATGATCGTCGGTCGGGCCAGCCTGCTGGTAACCCGACGCCGCGACGGGTCGTCGAATGCCCGAGGCGAAAAGTCACTATCCGTGGCGTCGTCGGACGTATCGGCGAATTGCAGCCGTTCGACATCGTTCTCCCGCAGTGCCCGTGCGAGCCAGGGAGTGGCTGCGATTCCCAGGATGGAGGTGCTGCCAAGGGCGAACACGATCCAGTATCCAATCCCATCGACGAGCGATGGCCCCGCGGGCAGAAGTACGACCTGCGGGATGGCGATTGCCGCACCGTACGCTCCGATCGCGGCACCGTGTCGTGCTGGCGGGATGAGTTGGGCGAGGGTAGTGGATCCGGCGACGGTGAGAATTCCGAATCCAAACCCTCGGAGGACTGACATCGCAAGGATCCACCCGAGTTGGTCGGAGACCAGATGCAGCATGGAGGGGCCACCCAGAAACAGCAGGCCCGCGGCAAGGACCGGTGCGGTACCGAAACGCGCCAGTAGCCGAGGAACGAAAGGCTGGGTGGCGATTGTGGCAAGCAGGAGGAGCCCGTTGACGACGCCTGACCCGGCTGCATCCGCACCGCCATGTACCGCCCACAGCGGAGAGACCGGAAGGAGTGCTGCGTAGCCCGAGAATCCGGCAGCGGTAATCAGGAGCAGCGCCGGCATCCCCCGCTCACGCCACACCGGGATGCGCGGTGCTGGGTAGCGTTGGCTCACGATGGCCAACCCTATCTGGCCGTCATGGCGCGGCCGCCTCACCAAGAACAGGGGAGGGGAAGACCTGGAGTTGGCTCGCCAAGCAGGTGTGTGCGAAATCATGGCGGCGCCGACGCCTGCGGCGCTTCGACAGTGGAGATCAGCGTCTGTTGTAGAGATCCAGTCGACGGTCGGCGTGGACGTCGTTCAGCGGGCTTATTGATTTGTCGCGAGCGAGGGCGAGGTCGACCGTAACCATCGCTGTGTGCTCCTCGCCAAGTTGGATGGAAGTTATCGGGTATCCGTCGGCATCGACTATCACGGTTCCACCCAGCCAGTCCTGGCCACGCTCCTGCCCGACTCGGTCGGCTGCCGCGATGAACATGCGGTTGACCGCTGCATCAGACTGCACCCGGATGATCTCCCCGGGACGCTCAGCCGCCGGTCGCGGGTAGAGCGGCCAGTTCACCGGTGCACACAGGAGATCTGCGCCGTCGAGTGCGATCCGGCGCACCCACTCCGGAAATTCGAGGTCATAACAGATCATCAGTCCAAGGCGGCCGTACTGCGTCTCTACGACCGGGGGATACCCGTCGCCCGCTGTGAACCCGCAGCTCTTTTCGGTGTTCCACAGGTGTGTTTTGCGGTACTGGGCCAACACGCCGTTTCGGTCAACAATCACAGCCGAGTTGTAGACCTCGTCGCCGGCGGCGAGTTCGCTGAAGCCGCTCACGATCACGATGCCGAGCTCCGAAGCTGTGCGCACCAGCTCGCGGATGTACGGTCCGTCGAGGGACTGGGCCGACGCGAGCAGCTCTTCACGGTCCGCGAACATGTAGCCGCAGTTCGCGAGCTCTGGGAGCACCACGATATTGGCACCCCGACCGGCGGCATCCCTCACCCCCACGTCGATGCGTTTCAGCGACTCCGCGGCGTTACCGATCACCGGCGCCAGCTGGATGCAGGCGATCGTGACGAGGGCGCCGTCCGTCATCGTGCCGCGCCTTCGAGTTCTGCGTCACTTTTCACGCGTGCTTTTTCCTCTTCCTTACGGTCGAAGCTGCGTGAGAAGAGCAGATACAGACCGCCCGAAACTACGAGCCCGATCGCGAATGAGAAGTCTGCGCCACCCAGCATTTGCGCGATGGGGCCGACAAAGAAGCTCACCGAGAAGAAGGGGATCATCACCAGGAAGCCGACCGAGTAGGCCACCATACCGCGCCACGCCCACCGTCGATAGAGGCCATTAGGCTTCAGGATCTCCGCAATCGCATACTTGCCGCGCCGAACGAAATAGAAGTCGACCAGGTTGACGGCAGTCCACGGCACGAGGAAGTACAGCATGAGCAGAACGAAGCTGTTGAAGCTGCTCACGTAGTTGTCC
>JANYIZ010000150.1 GCA_025408445.1 Frigoribacterium sp.
GCGTTCCCGAGATCGCGGTGAACGGGTCGAAGATGACCACCTCTTGAATCCGCACCGCCCAGATCTCGCGAGCGAGCAGCCCCGCAGCCTGGAGCAGCATGCCGACCCCCGCACCCACATAGGCGGTGACGACGAACGCCAGCAGCGTGCGCCACCAGCCCATCAACCTCTCGGCCGCTCCGACGAGCACGACGAGTGCCGCCACCGAGAGGAGCAGTTCGAGGAGCCCCGACGCAAAAAACACGGAAGTTATCGGAGAAAGGAAGTTATGAGTATCGAGGAAGGCGTCAAGCCCCGTTCCCAACTTCGGCCTCAGCGTCAATCGCGGCCCATGCAGCAGTGATCCTGTCACGAACGCAAGCGTCAACATGAGAGCCGCGAGCGAAAGGCTGGCTCGCCGCTTGGCGATCCATCGCGCCACTAGAGTCCCCAGCGATCGCCCAGCAGAGGCATCGCTGTCCGGATTCCAAACTGCACCGTCTTCCAATCATGCGCGGTGCCCGGCGAGACCAAATGATGCATCGTCATCCCGGCAGCCTCTGCTGCTTTTGAGACAGCGGAGGATGCCACGCCGAACCGAGCATCATTTTGACCGATCACGAAAATCCCAAGGGTGTCCGTCCACGGCGCGCCCGAGGCAAGTAAAGACAGCGGCGTGGCGGCGTGGTACTGCGCAGCCGATCCGCCGAACGCACTGGCAATCGTGGCCGGAATCGAGCCGTGGTGCGGTGCGAGCTCGCCTGCGATGTCCAGGATGCTGCCAAAAAGCCCGCGATACTTCGTGCCGAGCTGGATCGAGCACGTACCACCCTGCGAGAAGCCGCCGATGGCCCAGTTGGCTCCGCTCGGTAGTACGTGCAGGTGGTGAGTGATCCAGTTAGTGACATCCACAGTGAGGTATGTCGCGGAATTACCGAGAACCGAATCGACGCACATCGGATTGAGTTGGGGAGATCCGAGTTGATCGGGGACCACCACGATCGGGGCTAACCCGTGATGTGCCGCTGCAAACCGATCGAGAATCGACGCCATGGAACCAGAGGTGATGAGATTTGACGGCCCCCCGGGCTGACCCGAAAGTAACTCGAGCATGGGGAGGCGCGGGGCGCCTGCCACGAGAGCCGCGGGCGGCAGATAGACCACGGCGCTGCGGGCGGCGAAGTGAGACACCGTCCCGGGGATGGTGACGTAGCCGACCGTTCCCACTTTGGGCAGGTCAGCCGGAGCGTGCCAGCTCTGTGCAAGGGACTCGGGAATCATACTCGTGGGTGTCGACTGAGCCGCGGGTAGGGCGAGCTTGCCAATGGCATTAACCCCAAGAGCCGAGCCGAGTGTCGGGAACTCCGCGACATCCACATTCACCCCGATCGCCCCCGCGAAGGCGAAGAGTATGACGGACGCGCTGCCGACGACCACTCGCCAGGCGCGGGCCCGCCAGAGGCCGGCGATGGCGAAGCCGATGCCGCCGACTCCGAGAGCGAACCACATCCGGGTGATCAGGGTAAGCGCCACCCCGAAGCTGTTCCAGACATCACTCACCAGCCACGCAAGAATGAGGCCGACGCCCGCGCCAGCGAGTGCACCGAGCAACTGGATGGGCAGCCAGCGACGCACGGGACGACGGGTCGCAAGCACCACCAGGATGACGGCGGCCAGTGCGTACACGATGATCGGGAATGGCCCTGTCTCAAGACGAAGGTCGAACAGTTGATGCGACATCGGGTTCCCCTCACACAGACGCAACAATTGCGCACACCCATTATGAGCACGTGACCGGGCGCGGAAACGGGCCTGACGGTCTAACTGTGAGACCCTTCAGGGAAGTCCTGCGGTTAGCTGGTCGACTGCTGTGACCGCTGCCGACGATGTCATGCTGTTGCACCGCGAGGGCCGCGACCGGCACGACGCGGGTGGCCCGGCGCGATGGTGCGACGGATGCCACGAGCGTGAGCACCGCGACCGCCCCCGCCAGGATCGCGAGGAGTCCCACCGGGACCGAAGGGAGCACGAGGCCGGGTGACCCGGTGATCGATCCGAGCAGTGACTGGGCACCGGCCCACCCGTAGAAAGTGCCGAGTACGAGCCCGACGAGCGTAGCCGCGATCGTTAGTTGGGCGCTCTCGGCGAGGATCATCTCCCGCACCTGCCGAGCGGTGAAGCCGAGCGCCCGGAGAAGGCCGAGTTCCCGCGTGCGTTGCAAGACGCTCAGTGAGATGTTATTCACCATGCCGACGGCGGCGATGAGCGCGCTGAACCCCATGAGCACTGAGAACACGACCACGGTGACCCCCCAGCATCTGGTCAACCCGCTGGTACACCTCGGGGTTGGTCTTCTGGGCTTCCCGAATGATCACCTGGTAGGTCTCGACACAGACCGCAAACATCGTGATGAGGGTAATGCCGATGACCAGTCCGATCGTGGTGCGTGA
This sequence comes from Frigoribacterium sp., assembly GCA_025408445.1. Classification (GTDB taxonomy): domain Bacteria; phylum Actinomycetota; class Actinomycetes; order Actinomycetales; family Microbacteriaceae; genus Lacisediminihabitans. Next base: position 2,430 of record JANYIZ010000150.1, read on the forward strand.
ACTGCGCTCGGGATAGCGCACCGCGTTCTCCGCGGCGAGCCGTGCCGGGGCGCTGCGTCCGAACATCCGCCCGGTGAGTCTCAGCGCAACCGGCATCACCAGTTGCGACCCGAGCACGACCCCGGTGAAGGAGAACAGTCCGCCGACCACGCCGACGAGCACTCCGACGGGGTTCACCATGCCGATGGTCATGCCGAGCACGAGTAGAGCGCCGCCGAACGCGAAGAACACGACGGCCACGGCGTTGCGACCACGATTGCCGGTCGCCTCATCGAGTGACTTTTCTACCGCTTCTCCCGTCGCCTGTATCGGAGAGACGTGCAGCACGCGCCGTGAGCCGATCCACGACGCGAGCCAGGTCGTCAGCATCACCGCGACGATCGGCAGTGCGATCACCGGCTCGATAAAGCGGTAGTTCGCCGTCGGCATGAGCCCGGTCGCGACGGACACGCTGATGAGCCCGACAGTGGTGCCGGTGCCGATGAGAGCGCCGAGCAGAGATCCGACCGCTCCAACGGCCAGGCCCTCCCGAGCGACCGCCCGCCGCTGGGCCGCCGCACTCGAGCCGGTCAGGCGGTAGAGCGCGATCGTTCGGATGCGACCGGCGATGATCGTCGCGAAGGTATTGGCGGTCACGATCGCACCGACGTACACCGCGATCGCGATGAACACCGAAGCGACGATCTGAAGCATCACCGCGACGGTGTCGCTCGATCCGGTGACGCTGTCAGCCGAGATCAGCTCGGCGAGGACGCCCTTAGTCTCGAGCAGGCAGACCCCGAACGCCGCGCTGAGGGTGACGACGAGAATACTCGGGATGTGTTCGGAGAGTGGGCGGCTCATGCGGCCGTCTCCATCGAAAGCATGAAACGGGAGATCTCTTCGGCAGTGGAGCGCGCGCGATCGTCGACGACACGTCCGTCGGCGAGGAAGAGAATGCGATCGGCGTAGCTCGCGGCGATCGGGTCATGGGTGACCATCGCGATGCTCTGGCCGTATTCGACACTCGCCGCCCCGAGCAGGGCGAGCACCTCGCGTCCGGTGCGGGAGTCGAGGTTGCCGGTCGGTTCGTCGGCGAAAACCAGATCGGGCCGGGTGCTGAGCGCCCGGGCGATGGCGACACGCTGCTGCTGCCCGCCCGAGAGCTCATGGGGGCGGTGTTTCAGGCGGTCGCCAAGTCCGAGCGAGTCGATCAACCTGCCGATCCAGGCCGACTCGTCGCGAGTGGGGCGCCGTCCGTCGAGTTCGAAGGGCAGCAGCATGTTGCCTCTCACGTCGAGCGTCGGAACAAGTTTGAACGACTGGAACACGAAGCCGACCCGCCGTCGTCTCAGGATGGTGAGATCGGAATCAGCCAGTCCGGTGATCTCGGTGTCGCCGAGCCACGCCGTGCCTGACGTGGCCGTGTCGAGTCCGGCCATGATGTGCGTGAGCGTGGATTTACCCGATCCACTCGGACTCATGATGGCGGTAAATTCGCCAGAGCGGATGCCGATGGAGACATCGTCGAGCGCGGTGACCGTGTTGGAGGCCGATCCGTAGGACTTGGTGAGGTGGGAGACCCGGGCTGCGAGCCTTGCTTCGGAATGGGGGAATGACATACTTCGACGCTAGTTTCGCTGCCCGGTGAGAGCATCGGGCGCAGGTCTCGACCGCTGTACATCGAGCGGATGATCTCGCCACTGCGCAGTCAGGTGTTCAATCCGTTCTCGAAGGCGAAGACCACGAGCTGAACCCGGTCGCGCAGACTGAGTTTGCCAACGATGCGGCTGATGTGCGTCTTCACGGTCGCCTCACTCAGGTACTCCCCCGACGCGATTTCGGCATTGCTGAGTCCCCGTGCGGCGAGTTGGAAGATGTCCCGTTCCCGCGCGGTCAGCTGGTGGAAGACCGCCGGGGCCACCGGGCGAGCACCTGCGGGTGCGAAGTGCTCGAACAGCTCCCGGGTGGCGGATGCCGCGATCACGGCATTCCCCGCGTGCACCGTTCGGATCGCCGCGAGCAGAAACTCGGGGTCGGCGTCCTTCAGCACGAGTCCGCTCGCTCCCCCTCGGATCGCGCGCGTCGCCGCTTCATCGAGATCGAAGGTGGTGAGCACGATAATGCGGGGAGGACTGCCGCCGAAGGCATCTGCTCGCTTGAGCACCTCAATGGTGGCGGCGATGCCGTCCATCACCGGCATCCGGATGTCCATCAGGATCACATCGGGGCGGGCTTCGGCGGCCATCGCCACGGCCTCGATGCCGTTGCCGGCCTCTCCCACGACCTCGAGATCGGCCTGAGAATTGACAAGCATGCGCACGCCGGCGCGAAAGAGGGACTGGTCATCGACGAGCCCGACGCGGATGGCGCTCATCACGCGACCTCCTCGAGACTCAGGGGAATCATTGCGGTGACGATCCACCGCCCGTCGTCGACCCCCGCGGAGAAAGTGCCGCCGACCAGTACCGTCCGCTCACGCATTCCCGCGAGGCCGTGGCCGCCAGGGTTGGCATCTTCCGCGCCCAGCGAAACGCTGATCGCACTCGAAATGACGAGGCGGAGGGTGTCGATATTCCACGAAAAGATAAGCCGCACCTCCTGCTCGGTATCGCCATGACGCAGAGCATTCGTGAGAGCCTCCTGGGTGATCCGGTAAACCGCGAGCTGCTGAGCGGTCCCGAGCGGTCGATCCTCGCCGACGGTCTCCCGGCTCACTGAGAGACCCGAGCTGCGCAGCTGATCGACCAAAGCGTCGAGATCGGCGAGCATGGGCTGCGGAGTCTCACCCTGGGTGTGCCGCAGCTGCCCCAGAAGGATGCGCACGTCGCCGAGCGCTTCCCGTGCGGTCGTCGAGATGGTCGTCAGTGCCACATCCACCGTGTCCGGATCGGATTGCCGGGCGTATCGCGCCCCATCTGCCTGCGCGATCACCACCGCGAGCGAATGCGCGACAACATCGTGCATGTCCCAGGCGATACGGTTGCGCTCCTGCTCGACGATGACATCCCGTTCGGCGACTACCTGGGCCTCGTGACTCTGCCGGGATCGGCGCACCGCCCGCGCAAGGAGACCAAGGGTCCACGACAGCCCGAGGGTGGCGAGGCAGCCGAAGAGAAGAAGCACCCCGCTCGACAGCATCGACGGCAGGCTGGACAGGTTGACACCGAGAGGATTGCGTCCCGCGTTGAAGAACACCAGGTAGAACGTTGCGATAAACGAGCCGAGGATCGCGGACGCGAGTCCCACCCAGCGCAGGTCAGGACCTCCATAGGAGGCGGTGGCGAAGAGGATCGCCAGCACAGCCAAATCGAATGGCTGCGGCGCTTCGAGCGCGGAGGCTATTTGCAGGATGGCGCCTAGCCAGGCTCCACCGAGCGCGAGACCCGGACTCAGCCGCCGAAGAGCCAAAGCTGTTGAGAAGATGAGGAGAAGAAGCGCGGAGACGTAGCCGGTCCTCGTCGTGAATTGACTCGCGAACTGCACGAGGAGGAATACGGCAGCAATCGACAGGTCGGTGGCGACCTGGTAGCGGCGGAGCGTGCGAAACATCCCTCAACCGTAGGCGGATCGTGCGACCTCCGAGGCGCTCCGGCGGGAAATCATCCTCGAGGTGTAGCCTGCCGCGGCCTCGACGGCCGAGCGCTCAGAATCCGAGTCGCCCGAGCTGTTTCGGGTCGCGCTGCCAGTCCTTGGCCACCTTCACCCGGATCGACAGGAAGACCTGCTTGCCGACGAGCGGCTCGATCTCGGCTCGGGCGCGAGCGCCGACATCCGCGAGCCTCGAACCCTGGTGTCCGATGATGATGCCCTTCTGGCTGTCGCGCTCCACGAAGAGGTTGGCGTAGATTTCCAGCAGATCCTTGTCGTCCCGCTCGATGATGTCGTCGATAGTGACCGCAATCGAGTGAGGAAGCTCGTCTTCGACGCCTTCGAGCACAGCCTCGCGCACCAGCTCGCTGATCCGCGATTCGAGGCCTTCCTCGGTTACCGTATCGGCCGGATACAGAGCCTCGGAGACGGGAAGCAGCTTGATCAGTTCGGCGGCCAGTGTGTCGAGCTGGATGCGGCTGGTTGCCGACACCGGAATGATTGCCTCCCACTCGCGCAGTTCCGACACCGCGAGCAGCTGCGCCGCTACCTGGGGCCGCGAGGTGGCGTCGATCTTCGTGACGATGGCCACCTTTTTTGCGCGCGGAAAGGAATCGAGCTGTTCGTTGATGTAGCGATCCCCCGGTCCGATCTTCTCGTCGGCTGGCATGCAGAAGGCCACGACATCCACGTCGCCAAGGGTGGTCTGCACGATACTGTTCAAGCGCTCCCCGAGCAAGGTGCGCGGGCGGTGCATCCCGGGAGTGTCCACGAGGATCAGCTGCCCGTTCGGGAAGTGAGCGATGCCCCGGATGGCGCGGCGAGTGGTCTGCGGCTTTGAGGAGGTGATCGCCACTTTCTCACCGACCAGCGCGTTCGTGAGCGTGGACTTGCCCACGTTGGGCCGCCCGACGAAAGACACAAAACCCGCTCGAAACTCCGAAGCACTGTCATTGGTCAGCGACACGCTCAATCACCATCTTCTCTGCTCTTGGCTTCTCTGGATTTGGTTTCCCGTGACCTGGCTTCTTTGGCCTTGGCTTCTTTGGACTTGGCTTCCTTGAAGGTGGGCAGCCTGAAGGCAGCCTGGGCATCGCTGAGAGCCTGGTCACGCTCGACCAACACTGTGCTCAAGCGCTTGCGTCGACCCTCCGTGCGTTCGGCAGTGAGGATGAGTCCAGAGTGGGTTGCGACCGATCCGGGCAGCGGGAGTCGGCCGAGGGCCTTGGTGATGAGTCCACCGACGGAATCGACATCATCATCACTGAGGTCGATCTCGAATAGCTCGCCGAGTTCGTCGACCGGTAGGCGCGCGCTCACCCGGTAGCGACCATCTCCGAGATCCTCGTATTCGATGACCTCCTGGTCGTACTCATCCGAGATGTCCCCGACCAGCTCTTCGATCAGGTCTTCGAGTGTCACGAGCCCGGCGATTCCGCCGTACTCGTCGACGACCATCGCGAGATGGTTGGACTCCAGCTGCATCTGGCGCAACGTGTCATCGGCTTTTTTAGACTCGGGGATGAACTGGGCCGGGCGCACCAGGGATTCGAGAGTCACTGAGTCGAGACCTCGGGGTCGCTCGTAGGTAAGGCGTGCGACATCGCGCAGGTAGAGCACGCCTCTCACCTCGTCGACGTCGACGCCGATCACCGGCACGCGGGAGACACCACGACTGAGGAAGAGCCCCATCGCGGCGCCGATGGACTCGTCACTATCGATTGTCACCATGTCGGTGCGCGGTATCATCACCTCGCGCACGACCGTATCGCTGAATTCGAAAATGGAGTGGATGAGCGCGCGATCGTCTTCTTCGAGCACCTCGAGTTCGGTGGCCTCGTCCACCATGCTCAGCAGTTGCTCCTCAGAGGAAAAAGTCGCGGTGCGCCCCGGGGTGACCCGGTTTCCGATAGCCACGAGAGCCGCGGCAATCGGACCGAGGAGCACCCGGATGCCGTGCACACTCCACGCGCTCGCTCGCACCACGGCCCGGGCGTGTACCCGTCCGACACTTCGCGGGCTTGACCCCACGAGCACGAAGGAGGCCAGGGTCATGATGAAGGCGGACGCGAGCAGTGCCAACCACCACTGGGAGAACAGGTAAGCGAACGCGAGGGTCACGAGCACCGCGGCGGTGGTCTCGGCAACCACGCGCATGAAATTGACGGCGTTCACATGAGCGCCGACATCCGCCGCAATCGCCGTGAGAGATTTGCGAGCACGGGAAGTCGACGCGATTTCGAGAAGGTCCGCGCGCGACAGCACACCGAGGGCGGCATCGGCTGCGGCGAGATACCCGGCAAAGACAACCAGAAGAACAGCCACGCCGACGAAGAGCGCAATCATCGGGAGACTATTTCGATCGACGTTCGGCGAGGGTGAAGCCGGTGAGGATCTCACGCTGGATGCCGAACATTTCTTTCTCCTCATCCGGTTCGGCATGGTCGAACCCCAGCAGGTGAAGGATGCCGTGGGTCGTCAGCAACAGCATCTCGTCAAGCGGGCTGTGGCCGGCGGTTTCCGCCTGCGATACAGCGACTTGCGGGCAGAGCACGATGTCACCGAGCAGTCCCGCCGGCGTCATCGACTCCTCGGTACCCGGGCGCAATTCGTCCATGGGGAAGCTGAGCACGTCGGTGGGCCCCGGCTCGTCCATCCACTGGAGGTGCAGCTGCTCCATAGCGCCCTCGTCCACGAGGACGATCGCGAGTTCGGCGTCCGGGTGCACGTGCAGGAAGTCCAGGGCGTAGGTGGAGAGTCGCTGCAGGGCGACCTCATCCACCGGGATAACGGACTCGTTGTTGATCTCGATGCTCACTGACGACCCCTGTTGTCGGAATTCTGGGCGGCCTCGCGGGTGTTCAACGTGTCGAAACGCGCGGCCTGCCGCTCTGCATCGTACTTGGTGTACGCGTCGACGATGCGCCCGACGAGGTTGTGGCGCACCACATCCTCGCTGGTCAGCCGGGCGAAATGGATCTCGTCGATCCCGTCGAGCACGCGTGTGACGAGTTGTAGGCCGCTGGACCCGGCGGGTAGGTCGATCTGGGTGATGTCGCCCGTGATCACCATTTTCGAGCCGTGACCGAGCCGGGTGAGAAACATCTTCATCTGTTCGGGCGTCGTGTTCTGGGCCTCGTCGAGCACGATATAGGCGTTGTTCAGCGTGCGGCCACGCATGTACGCCAGCGGAGCGACCTCGATCGTGCCGGCGGCGAGCAGCTTGGGTACGACCTCCGGATCCATCATCTCGTTGAGAGCGTCGTAAAGGGGACGCAAGTACGGGTCGATCTTGTCGGTGAGCGAGCCGGGGAGGTAGCCGAGGCGTTCGCCAGCTTCAACCGCAGGGCGAGTGAGGATGATCCGCTCGACTTCTTTGCGCTGCAGTGCCTGCACGGCCTTCGCCATGGCGAGATAGGTCTTACCGGTGCCTGCTGGTCCGATGCCGAACACGATCGTGTTTTCGTCGATCGCATCGACGTATTCCTTTTGGCCGAGGGTTTTCGGCCGGATGCTCTTGCCGCGGCTGGTGAGGATGGCCTGGCTGAGCAACTCCGCTGGGCTCACTCGATGGTCGGTGGCGAGAATCTTTGCAGACTCCGTGACACTGCGCTCGTCCAGCACATTCTCACCGTGTTCATGGTCGCTGCGCACCATCATGACCAACTCCTCGATAAGCCGCACGGCGGCGGACAGTTGACGAGCGTCGCCGTCCAGGGTGATTTCGTTGCCGCGCACGAGCACGGAGACTTGCGGATACTGGTTTTCAATCGCCTTCAGAAGCCGATCCTGCGGACCGAGCAGTCGCACCATCGCAACTCCGTCAACACGAATGACGGCGTGTTGCGCGGAGTTAGCCTCGGGAGATCGGGCAGAAGTGGAATCGCTATTGGTCAAGGGTTCCTTCGGGAAGAGACCCACCGAGCAGGTGGGCATGAACGTGGAAGACGGTCTGCCCGGCGAGCGGGCCGGTATTGAAAACGAGGCGGTACTGCCCGCCGCAGTGATCGTCGGCGAGCTGTTGCACGATCGCTACGAGCTCGGCGAGCAGCGCCGGGGCTGCAGCTGCCAGCTCCGTCACGTTGGCGAATTCCGCAGTCTTCGGCACCACGAGCAGATGCACGGGAGCCTTCGGTGCGATGTCCCGAAACGCGATGATGCGCTCGTTTTCGAAAACGATATCCGCCGGTATCTCGCGCGCGATTATGCGCGTGAAAAGGGAGGGCTCCACTGTTATCGCCATGCCTCAAGGGTACGGGACGCCGCCGACCCGCGACCGGAATTAGCTGGGAACACTGCGACAGCGCCGTGTGGTGAGCTGCTCGTTCTGCGCTTCTGGGTTCCGCGCTTCTGGGCTCCGCGCTTCTGGGTTCCGCGCTAGTGCTGCGCATCTCGAGTTCTGGGCGAGATCCACAAGCCGGCTCCTCCAAACGGCGAGAAACCCTTCTTAGCCCGCGCGCGCGGGAGGGACTTTTCAACAATCGACGTGGAAAGGAGGGAGTTTTGAGCGGAATAACTATTTTCCCCTCCCGCGGGGGTCACGTGAACACGCAGGCGCATAGGACGGCGAACACGCAGGCACGCAGGCACGCAGGCACGCAGGACCGCAGGCACGCAGGCACGCAGGCACGCAGGCACGCAGGCACGCAGGACCGCAGGCACGCAGGACCGCAGGCACGCAGGCACGCAGGACCGCAGGCACGCAGGACCGCAGGACCGCAGGCACGCAGGACCGCAGGACCGCAGGACCGCAGAGCGTAAGGGCGCTACCAGCGCCCCAGTCGGGCGCTCAGTACTGCGACCGCTGCAGGCCCGGCAGTCGAGGTGCGAAGAATCGTGTCCCCAAGCCGTACCGCCGTGGCGCCGGCAGTCTCGAGTCGGCTGAGCTCCGACGGTGCGATACCGCCCTCCGGTCCAACGACGATCACCACATCACGATGATCGGGCTCGAGCGCACTCAGCGTGAGTTCTGCCGTCGGCTCGAGAAGGAGCATCCGTGTCACCTTCGCCAGGGCGACGAGCACGGAGAGGGATGCGAGATCGCCGACCTCTGGGACCCACGACCGCACCGACTGCTTGCTGGCCTCGCGCACGATTGCGCTCCAGCGATCGTGCCCCTTGCGCACCTTCGCGCCCTCCCACTTGACGATCGAGCGCTGGGCAGACCAGGGGATAACGCCGTCGATACCGAGCTCCGTGGCCTGCTGTACCGCCTGCTCGTCGCGGTCGCCCTTGGCGAGAGCCTGCACGAGCCACATGGCCGGCGAGGCCGGCGGAGTCTCGACGACAGTCTCGACCGCCACGACGAACTCGGTGTGCTCGGCCGAGACCACCGTGCCCGAGACCATCAGTCCCGCGCCGTTACCGATCGAAATCGGCTCCCCCGCGGCGATCCGGCTGACGGTCACCGCGTGCCGGGCTTCGGCCCCGCCGACGGTCACTCGCTCGCCGACCACCGCCGAAACCAACCCTTCGCTCAGGTAGAAATGCGCCATGCGGTCAGATGTTGAGGAAGCGGTCACGCAGCTTCTGGAACAGCCCCTGCTGGAAGTGCGTGAGAGTGGGAGCCGCGCCCTTACGGGTGGTCGCGAACTGCTTGATGAGATCCTGCTCCTTGTGGTTGAGCTTCACCGGGGTCGTCACCTGCACGCCAATCTTGAGGTCTCCGCGACCGCTGCCGCGAAGATGAGTGACTCCGCGATCCTTGATCGTGATGACCTCTGCACTCTGCGTGCCCGGCCGGATCTCCACCGAAACGTCGCCATCGAGAGTCTTGAGCGTCGTCTTGGTACCAAGGATGGCATCCGTCATCTGCACTTCGAGGGTGGCGAGGATGTCGTCGCCGTTGCGGCTGAAAACGTCGTGGTGACGTACCTTGATCTCGAGGTACAGGTCACCGGCGGTGCCTCCCGCCGGGCCGACCTCTCCCTGGTTCGGCATCTGCAGGCGAAGTCCCGTGTCGACTCCGGCCGGGATATCGACCGGGATGCTGCGGCGCGCACGTACGCGGCCCTGGCCCTGGCAGGTGGGGCAGGGGTTCGGGATGACGGTGCCATAGCCGCGGCAGGTGCCGCAGGGACTCGATGTCATGACATTGCCAAGGAGGCTGCGAACGGTGCGCTGGATCTGGCCGCTGCCGTGGCAGATATCACACGTGACCGGAGTCGTTCCCGGCGCACAGCACGAACCGTCGCAGGTCTCGCACAGCACGGCGGTGTCCACCTCAATGTCCCTCGTCGTGCCGAAGATGATCTCGTCGAGGTCGACCTCTACGCGCACCAGCGCGTCCTGGCCGCGTTCGCGACGCGAACGCGGTCCGCGGGTCTGGCCTCCCCCAAAGAAGGACTCGAAAATATCACCGAAGCCACCGAAGCCCGCTCCGCCCTGGCCGCCGAAGCCGGTCTGCGGGCCGAGGTCGTACTGCTGCCGTTGCTGCGCATCGGAGAGTACGTCGTAGGCATGGGTCACGAGCTTGAACTGCTCCGAGGCATCCGCTCCCGGGTTTACGTCGGGATGCAGCTCCCGGGCAAGGCGACGGTAGGCCTTCTTGATCTCATCGGTCGTCGCACTGCGATCGACACCGAGTACTTCGTAGTGGTCAGCCACTCAATTTCCTTCTGGTCTTTAGTCCTCGCCGAGCAGGCGGGACAGGTAGCGGGCGACAGCTCTCACGGCCGCGATGTTGTTCGAATAGTCCATGCGGGTTGGCCCGATCACGCCCAGGCGTGATACCTCTCCACCGGAGCTCGCGTAGCCCGTTGTCAGCACCGATGTCTCCCCGAGGCCGAACGACTCATTCTCCTTGCCGATCGACAGCGAGAAGCCGTTGTGATCTGGCTCCATCTCTCCGAACAGCCGCAGCAGGGTCACCTGCTCTTCGATGGCCTCGAGAACAGGGTAGATGCTGCCGCTGAAGTCTTCCTCGGTGCGCACGAGATTCGCGGTTCCGGCCATGACCAGCCTGTCCTGGCGGTTCGCCAGTACCTGCTCGATCAGCGCGGAGGCGATGCGTCCGACGGCAGTTGCCTGGTCGGGCGGAAATTGCTCGGGAAACAATGCCAGTTTCTCGGCCGCTTCTGCGAGCCCGAGTCCTCCGAGCGTGGCGTTGAGGCGAGTTCCGAGGTCCCCGAGAAATGCCTGATCCAGCTCGGCGGACACGTCGAGCAGTCGTTGTTCCACGCGACCGGTGTCGGTGATGAGCACCGTCATGACTCGGGATGACGCCAATCGCACCAGTTCGACGTGACGGATGCGCGAGCGAGAAAGCGAGGGATACTGCACGAGCGCCACCTGATGGGTGAGCTGGGAAAGCAGCCTCACGGTGCGACCGAGCACCTGGTCGAGGTCGGCGGACGCCCCGAGAAAGGTCTCGATGGCCGTGCGCTGGGCCGGACTGAGCGGACGGAGGTCGGCGAGCTGGTTGACAAACACGCGGTACCCCTTATCGGTGGGAATGCGGCCAGAAGACGTGTGCGGCGCCGCGATAAGTTCTTCCTCTTCGAGCAGCGCCATATCGTTGCGGATGGTTGCGGCTGACACACCAAACGAATGGCGGTCGACGATCGATTTCGATCCGACCGGCTCGCGCGAGGCGACATAGTCCTGCACGATGACGCGAAGCACATCGAGGCCTCGTTCTGACACCATCCCGACCACCCTGCTCTCTCCACAACGCCAATTCCGCGCAACGGGTGGCTGGCACTCGATGCTACAGACTGCCAATTGTACCGTGACACACTATGGCCGAGGCATTGCACGCACCGTGACGAGAGCGCTACCTTATGCATGTACTCGCGCACAGCTCTCGATCGGGGGTCGTGCGAGATCATGCAGGATGTCCGTTCTGTTAACAACCAGGATCGACCCGCTTACCGAAAGGCTCTGCACATGACCGACCCCTCCTACCAGCCAGCCGCCCCGCAACCGGCGGCTCCCTTGACCGAAGCGGATGACCGTCAATGGGCTTCGTTCGCACATCTCGGCGGAATCATCGGTTTCCTTCCCTCGCTGATCATCTGGCTCGTTTTCAAGGACCGCGGCAGCTTCACCAATAGCGAGGCGAAGGAAGCACTGAACTTCCAGATCACCGCGGCGATCGCCCAGGTGGCGATCCAGATCGTTGCCACAATCCTCGGCGTGATCACTTTCGGAATCGGCTTCCTCTTCAGCGGCCTCGCTTGGGTGGTCATCATCCTCAGCATCGTATTCTCGATCATTGCGTTCCTGAAGGCCAAGGACGGCTTCCCCTACCGCTACCCGTTCGCCCTTCGGCTCATCAAGTAACCGCCTCTTTCAGCACGCCCGGTCGCACACGCGACCGGGCATGTTGCTTTAATGGGCGGATGTCAGAAAACACGCCGAACCCCTACCAGACAACCCAACCGCTCAGCCCGAGCGACGAGAAACTCTGGGCGACGCTCGTGAACCTCGGCGCGATCTTCTTCCACTTCCTGCCAGCCCTGATCGGTTACTTTCTGCTTCGGGACCGCGGTCCGTTCATTCGGGAGCACACCCGCGCCGCTCTCAACTTTCAGCTCACCGTATTGCTCGGCTACGTTGTCGGGTTATTCACACTCTGGATCTTTATCGGCTCCCTCGTGCTGATCGCGGTCGTCGTACTCAACATCGTGTTCAGCATCATTGCCGCGATCGCCGCCAACCGCGGGGAGCTCTACACCTACCCGGTGGCACTCACGTTCATCGCGAGTTAGTCCGGTCGCACCGGGCGAATCTATTCGAGCAGGCGTCGAACAACGGCATCTGCGAGCAAGCGACCGCGCAGGGTGAGTACCAGCGTTCCCCGGATCGCGGACGCCCCGTCGACCAAACCGTCGCCGATCAGGCCGGCGATGGACGTGCGTGCGCCAGCGGGCAGCGTTGAAATGACCAGCCCTTCACGGATGCGGGTTCCGAGAAGCACGCTCTCCACCCGACGGGTCTCGTCATCGAGGGTTTCCCGCCCGGCTGCCGGTGACAGGCCTTCACCGATGCGGTCGCCGTAGGCGGCGGGGTGTTTCACATTCCACCAGCGCACCCCCCCGATGTGGCTGTGTGCGCCTGGTCCGATTCCCCACCAGTCGTGTCCCTGCCAGTAGGCGAGATTATGCCGGGAGCGATGTTCCGCGAAGTCCGCGGACGATTCGCGCGACCAGTTGCTCACCTCGTACCAGTCGTAGCCGGCGGCGCCAAGCAACTCATCTGCCAGCTCGTACATATCGGCCTGCAGGTCTTCGTCGGGCTGCGCCACCTCGCCTCGCCGGATCTGCCTGGCGAGTTTCGTGCCGTCCTCCACGATGAGGGAATAGGCCGAAACATGATCGGGACGCTCTTCAATGGCGTATTCGAGCGACTCACGCCAATCAGCGAGGGATTCCCCTGGCGTTCCATAGATCAGGTCGAGACTCACGCCGAGGCCGGCGTCCCGAGCCCACTGCACCACGAGCGGCACGCGCTGGGGATCGTGAGTGCGCTCGAGAGTCGCAAGCACGTGCGGCACGGCCGACTGCATGCCGAACGAC
>JANYIZ010000151.1 GCA_025408445.1 Frigoribacterium sp.
GCACCAGGCACCAGGCAGCGGGCAACCAGCGAAGGGCTCACACGCGAAGAAGGGCCCCCGCGAGGCGGGGACCCTTCCTTTTGCCGGGGGAGGCTATGCGGTCTCGAGGATGAACTGCAGCTCGAAGTTAATGCTGATCTCGTCGCCGAGAGTGAGTCCGCCAGCCTCGAGGGCGGCGTTCCAGCTCACTCCATAATCGTGGCGGTTGATCTTGGTGGATGCGGTGAAGCCTGCTTTCGTCTGGCCGTAGCCGTCGGTGACGGTGCCACCAAACTCGCCTGTGAGGGTAACGGACTTGGTGACGCCGCGGAGGGTGAGGTCACCGACGACGGTGATGTCGTCGCCGGTCAGCACGACGCTGCTGGAGGTGAAGGTGATGTTAGGAAACTCGTCGGCCTTGAAAAAGTCGTTGGTACGGAGGTGCTTGTCTCGGTCCTTCTGGTTCGTGTTGATCGAGGCGACCTCAATGCTGGCCTCGACCGTCGACTTGGACGGGTCCTCGGCGGTCACAATGGACGCGGTGAAGCGCTCGAAGATGCCGCGGACCTTGCTGATGGCGAGGTGCTTCACCGAGAAAGTGACCTCGGAGTGGGTGGGGTCGAGCGCCCAGGTACCGGCGACGTATGCGGGATGGATGTCAGAAGTAGTTGTCATAAACCTATGCAAGCGTATGAACCTGGGTGATATTCCTGACTATGGGAACAAGTCATGAAACTTTTGCGAACTGTTTTCTCTCCCACCTCATCCGGGGGGCCGCCGCATCCTCGTTAGCCTCATTCCATGCACCAGTACATCGCGCTGCTCCGTGGGATCAATCTCGGTCGCGCCAAAGCGGTTTCCATGGCCGAGCTCGCATCGGTATTCTCCGAGTTGGGATACACGGATGTCACCACCGTGCTGCGGAGCGGAAACGTCGTCTTTGGGTCCCGCACGGTGGCGTCGGCCGACACTTCGGCGCACATGGAAGCGGCGGTTCTCGCCGCCACCGGAGTTCACTCGAGCGTGCTGCTGCTTGATTCTGCGGAGTATTTAACGATTCTCGACGCGAATCCGCTCACCGCCGAGGCGACCGATGGATCGAAGAGCTTCGTTACGTTTGTGACCTCGATGCCCGCGTCGCTCGAGCTACCGGATGCGAGCACCCTTGCTCCCGAACTGCTGGCCGTCGGCCCGGTGCGGTGTACCAGTGGATGCCGGATGGCAGCCTCCACACCCGCGTCGGGAGGTCATTCTGGAAGCAGTTCGACGCGCCCGTAACGGCTCGGAATTGGAATACGGCACAGAAGTTGAGGGCTCTTCTCGGCGGCTGATTCCGCCGTGGGGAGGAGCCATACGACCCCTCCTTCACAGGGAACGTGAAGCTTTGTACCCCGCCTGCAGGGGGGCTTCGACCCACGATGTGTTCCGACGGTGAGAACATTTCGCCTGTGATGGCATCAGTCGAGACCCGGTTTCCCACCCGTTTCGGGAAGCATCCACCGTCGCGCGATGTCTCGTGTGTCGTCGCCCGCTTGAGCGCTTTCGTCGCAGCGATTATGCCGCCGCGGATAACCGGGGATTCTCAGGTGCCGAGAGTGTCAGTGAATCCCACTACGCGCGCCCGAATTCGCGGGTTAACGGCGGTTCCGGCCGAATACCGTCCAGAATTGCCGGCCATCACCGGCCGCTCCGTGCTCCACCGGCGTCAGGTGCGAGCCGGGAAGACCGTGCGCGGGGGCCTCGCCGCGGCAGCAATATCCTTCGCCACAGTGATCGCGCTGGGCTTCGGGGTGCCCGCCTACGCCGCCGCGACGGCGACTCCGCTGGTGCGGACGCTCTCCCCGCAAAGTCTGATCGTGGGGGATCTCCCTCCGACCGCAGCCGTGGCCCGGGATGCCTACGGGGTTACTGTTCCGCCGCCGCTCCGGTGGCCGGTGGATCCGTCGAGCCCCATCAGCGACGGCTTCGGACCGCGAGTATCGCCGTGTTCGGGTTGCTCGTCCCATCACGAAGGTGTCGACTTCGACCCAGGCTTTCGAGCACCGGTGCACGCAATTGCATCGGGAGTCGTCGTGGAGACCAATAATCCCGGGTGGACGGCCCTCGGCATCCATGTGGCGATCCAGCATGTGATTGACGGCCAGACCGTCACCAGTGCGTACGGCCACCTGCAGGCCGGGTCGATGCCGTTGCACGTCGGTGACACTGTCTTCGCGGGGGAGCCGATCGGTCTCGTTGGCAGTACCGGCGTGAGTACCGGCGCTCACCTCCACTTCGAGATCCGGGTCGGCGGCACTGTGCCGGTCGACCCCTCCGCCTGGATGCACTCGCGTTTGGGCTAGCTGGTAAATCGACATCGACGGCGACCGCTTCCCTCTGGCCGGCTGGCTGAGCGTCGTTCTCAGACTCCTTGGATAGCGTGCAGTCGTGTCCAACATCGCCGCTCCGTTCCGGTCAAGAGTGCTTTCGGCATTTACCGGAAATGCGAGCGGCCGGCCGGACTGGGTCAGCCAGATCGAAGAGGGAGACGACGCTGGATTTTTCGGCGCAGGCTCCGCGGCCTGGGCTGTTCACGGCGGCATGGCAACCCTCGTGGCAGGCATCCGAGCGCTCCTCATGCAGACCCTGCACCCGGGGGCGATGGCGGGGGTTCATGACTGGTCGCGTTATAAGGAAGATCCACTCGGTCGGCTCTCTGGAACCATCCAGTGGCTCATCAGCGTCACCTTCTCTGACACCACGATGGCGGTTCGCGAGTCCAACCGCGTCGGGCGCTTTCACGACCGGGTGACGGGAACTTATCTCGATGCACAGGACGTCGAACGAACCTATGCGGCCGGAGATCCGGAGCTGCTGTCCTGGGTGCACGTGGTGTTCACCGATGCTTTCCTCGGCAGTCACCTGGTCTGGGGGTCCCCGATTCCGGGCGGTCCCGATCAGTACGTGCGCGAGTGGAAGAAGGCCGGGGAACTCGTCGGTGTGCTGGATCCGCCGGCATCCGAAGCCGAGCTCCACGCGCAGCTCGACGCGTTTCGCACATCGGGCATTCTCAAGAGTGATGAGCGAGTCGCCGAAGCCGTGCGATTCATTCGCCATCCCGGCCTGCCAAAGGGCATGCTCCCTGCCTACAAAATCCTCTTCGCCGGGGCGGTCGCATCCATCCCGGTCGAGTACCGCAGAATGCTCGGACTTCGGCGTGCGTGGTGGCCGGCGATCACGGCCACGCGCCTCATCCTGGTACTGGTCGGGAAGTTGCTCGGCCGCAGCTCCACCAGTGAGGATGCCGCCCGCAAACGCCTGGCTCGTCTCGGTCTGCACTGACGACCTTTGGTTGTCGCCTGCCACGGGTAGATTCTTTCTTGAGATGAGGAAGACCCGATGAGCAGGCAAGACGGGCGCGACCGCCAGGTCAGTGCAGATTCGGTTGATAGCAGCACCGCCACGATTCTGCATGTGGACCTTGACGCGTTTTTCGCGTCCGTCG
>JANYIZ010000152.1 GCA_025408445.1 Frigoribacterium sp.
GCGCCGGGCGTTGCGGAACCGGGGCCCGTGCCGGAGTCCCCGACCTCTAGCTCGACGGAGTCATCCAAGTAACGCAGCCGAAGGTCGATCTCAGCGCCGGGTCCCGCGTGCTTGAGCGTGTTCGTGATGGCCTCCTGCGCGATCCGGTAGAGCGTAGCCCCGACGGTCGGCGGTACCGGTCGCGTTCTGCCAACCGTGCGTGAGTGCACCGTGAAGCCCGCGTCACGAGTATCGGCGGCGAGGGTCGAGATCTGGTCGATGCCTCGCGTGCTCGGTCCGTCGGCGGCTGGCCCCCCATCGTCACGCAGGGTCGTGAGCATGCGGTGTAGCTCGGCGACCGCGGTGCGGGCGCTCGACTCGATGGAGCGAAGGGATGCCGCAGCCCCTGCAGGATCGGAAGTCACGACCCGCCGGGCGGCACCAGCCTGCACTCCCCTCACGGAAACGTGGTGGGCGACGATGTCGTGCAGTTCACGGGCGATCCGTACGCGCTCGATCGACACCGCTCGCTGCGCGTTGATCTCCCGTTCCGCGGCGAGCTCGGCCGTGCTGTTGACGAGTGCTGAGCGCTCGCGGGCGGCGGCCCAGGCCCGGTCGCCGAAGTAGAACGCGCCACCGAAATAGAGCAGATTGGTCACAATCTGCAGCAGGCCGATCGCCACGATCGGCGATATGGCGATGGTACGAGGGAGGTTCGCGAGAGAACCGGGGGCGGCGGAGTGGGCGACGAGGGCGAAGAAGAGCCAGACAAACATTCCGATCACTATCACCACGCGCACGACGGTGGCACGCACCCGGTGACGGCCCCAGGCTCCGACCGAGTACAGGGCGATGAACAGGGAGATATTCGCGAAGAGCGCCTCTGGGACGGAGAGGATCTGGGCGAGCGCGAAGGTGATGGCGACCACGATCGCGACCGCCCCTGGCCAGCGTCGCCGCAGCGCCAGCGGTGCCGTGCACGCGAGCACATAAAGGACACTGACCCAGATCAGTGCCGGATTCTTGTAGAGTCCCGAGCTCTGCGACAGCAGCACGCTCAGGACTGTCGCAGCAAGCACGCCGCCAGCGCGACATCCCGGAAGTACTCCCGACGGTCAGGCTCGGGTCGAACCCAGTCGCGATCGACCTCACGAGCTACCCCGCCAGTTACCGCACCGGTGGTTCCGCGCACGCGGCGGGCGGTCGACGGTTCGGTCACCCATTAACGTTAGTCCGCGTTGCCGTGCAGAGAATCCCCCGAGCGGCGGAGCCGGCGAGGGGCGGAGCTGGCGAGCGGCTTGTGAGGTGGCACCTGACGCGCGTGGCCGTTCGTGCGGTGGACGTCTTGCCGTGAAGCGCCAGGCCCGAGCGGCGGGCGGGTCGCGGTTCGTGCGGCGGCGGTCGTACTTCGAGGGCAGGAGACTGGCGAGCAGGGCATCTTCGCAGAGGGTGCTTCTGCGTCCACAGAACTGGTGCATTCGACATCCGCGCGTTCCCTGTGGACCACTGTCGGAGCCGCCGGCGAGACGGCGACGGTGCGCAGCTTCGACGCGGCCGGCAGGCTGGTGCAGTCCCGTACGTTCACGGGAATCACGACGGTCGTGCTGCAGCCTGGCGGATTCGCGGTGGTGACGCGTGAGACCTCGGTGCGCCACCTTCGCACCCGCGAGTGACACGTGCGCCGGAACGTTTGGGCGCACGTGTCACTCGCAGGCGCGGAGACTTCGCGGGTGGGAGTGAGACCCGGGGTCGCTAGTCGCGCCCGGTCAGCCCTGCCGTCGACTCGATCACGTCGGCCATTTTCTTGCCGAGGGCCTCGTAGAACATCGAGAGCGGGAACTCGTCCGGAAGCACGGCATCAGTGAATCCCTTGGGCGGGCCGTCCAGCGGAAGGTCGCGGCGACCATCGACAACCCGAGCCCAGTTCGAGGCCGGATGCGGCGTGAGTGTCGCCGATACCAACTCGTAGGCCGCGAGCCAGTGTGCGGTCTTCGGTCGGTCGATCGAGCGCCAGTAGAGCTCCTCGATCTCGTGACCGAGAGCGATCACGACCTCTGGCACATCCGCCCAATCGATCGTGAGGCGAGTGTCGGTCCAGTGCAGCACGTGGTGCTGGTGCAGCCACGCGAACAGCAGTTGGCCGCCGACGCCGTCGTAGTTGCGCACCCGGTTGCCGGTGATTGCAAACCGGAATATCCGGTCGAAGAGCACCGTGTACTGCACGAGTTTCGCATGGTCGCGTGTCACCTCATCGGTGTCCTCGGCGCGCTCGAGCCGAACAGCCTCGCGATACGCCGTGAGGTCACAGCGCAGTTCCTCGAGCGAATACAGGAAGTACGGCATCCGCTGCTTGATCATGAATGGATCGAACGGCAGGTCACCGCGCATATGGGTGCGGTCGTGGATGAGGTCCCACATCACGAAGGTCTCTTCGGCCAGGTGCTGGTCGTCGAGCAGCCGCACCGCATCCGCCGGCAGTTCGAGCTTCGTAATGGCGGATGCCTCCCGCACAACCCGCCGGAATCGGGCCGCCTCCCGGTCGGCGAAGATCGCTCCCCAGGTGAAGGTCGGTACGGCGCGCATGGCGATCGTCTCGGGGAACAGTACTGCCGAGTTGGTGTCGTACCCGTCGGTGAAATCGACAAAGCGGATGGGCACGAACAATTTGTTGGAGTAATCTCCCGCCTCGAGGGCGGCGACGAACTCTGGCCAGATCACTTCCACGATCACCGCTTCCACCAGGCGATCGGTGCTGCCGTTCTGCGTGTACATGGGAAACACGACCAGGTGGCGAAGACCGTCGATGCGATGGAGCTGGGGCTGGAAGGCGGCCAGGGAGTCGAAGAAGTCGGGCACGGGAAAAGCGCGGGTGCTCCAGTGCTCGAAGTCCACTGCCGCGGCGCGCAGGTATGCCTCATCGTGCGGGAAGACCGGCACGAAGGTGCGGAGGTTCTCGGCGATGGCGGAGACCAGGGCACGGGCATCCGCATGGTGCTCGGTGTTCGGGATACTGCCGTCCTGCACCTGTAGCGGACGGAGCGCCGAGACGGCGGCCTTGAGTGCGAGCCAGGCCGCGGAGGACTCGGCCGCGTGAGCTAAACTCACGAGCGGAAAGATAACATCGTCTTCGAGCACCTCAGGCTCCCCGACGATTGCACTCTGTGCTGCTGAAACTGCGTGTGACATGGTTCGACCTCCGATCCCGAAAAGAAACGACGAACAACGCGAAATGCGTCTCCCTCGAGGGTATCTGCGCAATCGCGCCGTTTGGTTGTCACTGGCGCGGGAAAGTTGCGCAACAGGGCCGGGGCTGCGCACGAGAATTGCGCGTTGCCCGGTGCGTCACTCGGAAACGCGCGCAGAGGCAGATCAGCGGACTGGACGTTCGGGCGGCCAGTCCGCTGGATCGCCCGGGTAAGGGGCGACGTGGCTCGGGATACGTCGTCCGGACTCGATTCGGGTAATCATCGAGGGGTATTCCAGACGGCGAAACCGTGTCCGCACTTTCATGCGTAGGTTCACGCTAGCAGTATATTGGTCCTCCAAAAGGAGGACATGACCCCCCCTTCGGGGCCGGCTCATTGCGCCTCGTGCGCCTCGTCGGCTTCGTCGGCCTCGGCTTCGAGGGCAGCTGTCGGCACGCTGATCAGACCGAGCATCCGCAGGGCGCCCTGGGCCGCCGCGCGGTCATGATCGCGGGCGGCGGCGATCAGAAGCAGCTGGGACTCGCTCAACGCGCGGAAGTCCAGATAGTCGGGGAGGTAGAGGCTGCCGAGCTGGATGAGGTGCACCACAGAGTTGATGCCACGCACGAGAGAGGGGTTCTGTGACAACCTCACCAGATGGTTGAAAAAATTGGCATTGGCCATGGCGATCTTCTGCGGCACGAGAGCGGTGACGTGCTCACGCACGAGCTCGGGATTGGCGCGCATTTCTGCCATCCTCGTCGCATCGAGGGCCCAGCTCACGTGCTCAAGGAATAGCGCGTGGTCGGCGCGCATCTCGTCCACGAGCTCCGGAGTGACCAGCGGAATGACCTCGTTGACGAGTGCGCTGTACAGAGCTACCCAGACGACCATTGCATCCGCGGTCTGCTTCGGATTGACGAGTGCGACGCGGGTGAACCGGCTCGCGGATGCCTCGATGATGCCGATCTCCCGCAGGCGTTGGAGTGCCTCTCGCACCGGCGTTCGGGAGACGCCGAGTTGCTCGGCGAGCTCGGAATCGCTGATGCGCTGGCCAGGCAGCAGGCGACCCTCGTGCACCGCGGATAGCACGCGGTCGAAGACCAAGTTGACAACCGGACTGGAGGCGAAGGACTCCGTCACAGCACTATCAGCAGTACCGGTGCCATTTGCTCGGACGTCGCTCACCTTTCGACCCTACCCGGGGCTTCGCACCGTAAAGGGCGCAACCCGACCGTTGTGGGCATGCTGGCGAGGAAGAAGCCCGGTTGCTAGAAGATCATCGGGCGATCGACGTCTTCGGGTTCGTCGACGGCCACATCCACTACGACGGGCACGTGGTCGCTCGGCCCGTCTCCTTTGCGTTCGTTGCGGTGGATGCTCGCGGCCGTTACGAGGTCGGCGAAGGCGGGGGAGCCCATGATGAAGTCGATGCGCATTCCCTCATTGCGGGGGAAGCGAAGTTGTTGGTAGTCCCAGAACGTGAACCCCTCCGGCACGCGATCGCGCACGACATCCGTGAGGCCGATCAGCTTGAACTCGGCGAACGCCGCACGCTCCGGAGCAGAGGTGTGGGTGTTGTTCTCGAAGTCCCAGGTCGGCCAGACATCGGTATCGAGCGGAGCGATGTTCCAGTCGCCCATCAGCGCGAGCGGCGTGTCGGGATGCTCGGACATCCAGGTCTTCGTGTCGGAGGCGAGCGTGCCAAGCCAGTCGATCTTGTAGGCGAGGTGTGGGTCGTCGAGGCCGCGCCCGTTCGGCACGTAGAGGCTCCACAGCCGCAGCCCCTCGACCGTTACTGCGATTGCCCTGGCCTCAAGTGGCGGGCCGCCCTCGACCGCGGTCTTGCTGAATCCCGGGGCCGACGGAAATCCGATCTGCACGTCTTCCATGGGTAACCGGCTGGCGAAAGCCACGCCGTTCCACTGGTTGAGGCCATGTAACTGCACCTCATAGCCCGCCTCCTCGAAGGGTTCGAAGGGAAACTGGCTCTCTGTGCATTTGATCTCCTGCATACCGAGCACGTCGATGTCTTCCCGGCTGAGCCAGTCAACTACGCGAGCAGCCCGCGTTCGGATGGAGTTTACGTTCCAGGTGGCAACACGCATGCCCTCACTTTAATCGACGGCGCCTGGGCTCTCTTCTCCGTACAGAGATCGGCTGTCAGCATCATCCCCAGTAGAATCGGGCCCGTGACCGACGCCAGACAGCAGCTCATCGACTACATTTCCGAGGGAGCGGTGTTCCACGGCGACTTCACCCTCACGAGCGGCAAAAAAGCCAGCTACTACGTGGACCTGCGCAAGGTGAGCCTCGACCACCGCGTCGCTCCGCTCATCGGCCAGGTGATGCTGGATCTGATCGCGGATGTCGCGGATGTCTCGGCCGTCGGTGGGATGACCATGGGCGCCGATCCGATCGCCGCTGCCGTGCTTCACCAGGGAGCCGCGCGCGGGCTCTCCTATGACGCCTTCGTCGTACGCAAGGAGCCGAAGGATCACGGTCGCGGTCGCCAGGTCGAGGGACCGGATCTCGCCGGCAAACGGGTGATCGTCCTGGAAGACACGTCGACCACGGGAGGATCCCCGCTCGCCGCGATCGAAGCGCTCAAGAAGGTTGGCGCGGAAATCGCCGGAGTCGCCGTGGTGGTCGATCGTGACACCGGTGCGCGCGAGGTCATTGAAGCCGCGGGGTACCCGTACTTTGCCGCCATCGGTCTCGCCGACCTCGGACTCTCGAAGTAGCGAATCTCACCATGGCCTCTGGCGACGATACCGATGAGGGCACCGGCAAGAACGCCGGACCTCACCCGATCACCTCACCGTTCAACTGGGGGATCGGCAGCGCGAGCGCGCCTGCCGCGCCATCCGCGCCACCCGTGCCTGCTGCGTTGATTTCGTCCGTCCCGCCCGAATCCGCGCCGTCCTTCGGGTCGCCGATCGCCGAGCGCCGCCCCGAACCCTATTTCACCTCGGACTCGGATGCCGACCCGGCCTCTCCCATTGACGCGCTTTTTGGCGAGACCCAGTTCAAGGAATACGAGGGTGAGCCGCTGGTCGGACCGGTTCCCACCGGGCTTAACCCATTCGCGACCGCGAGTACGGGGCAAGCGCGAGCGATCGACCCGGCGTCCGCGCATCCGTCAGAAACCCCGACTGCTGCGCCACCTCGTGCTCCCCTGACCCAATTCTCGAAGAATCAGAAAGTCCCATTCTGGGTGGCAGGCGGTGTGATTGCGCTGCTCGTGTGTGCGGTCATGTTCGCTCTCGGGACGAAGATTTCGGCGGCTCCGGCACCGGTCGCTGCCACGAAGAGTGCCACGCCGAAAGTTACCCCTTCACCGACGCCGACTTCTGCTCCGTCCGGGCAGGCCGCGGCGGGAGTGCACCTGTGGAGTGCGCTGCGCGGGGGCGAATGCATCGACCCCTACACGAACCCGTTCCAGCTCAACTACACCGTCGTGGATTGTGCTGCGCCGCATTCAGCCCAGATGGTCTTCCGCAGCACCTTTCCCGGCGAAGCCGCGGCGGCCTATCCAGGGCTCGAGGCGCTCCAGTCGCAGATCAATCTGCTGTGCACCGCACCCAGGGTCATCGACCTTGCCACGGCGGGTACCTACAGCGACATCCAGTTCCAGGCGTCCTTTGCGGCGACGACCGAGGAATGGACGAAAGGCCAGCACGACTACTTCTGCTTCGTGAACCGCTCTGGTGGCCAGCCGATCACCGGCACTGTGGCGGGAACCCCAGCGAAATAGAGCGGAGAGGTGTCTACGGGCCCCGCGTTCCCCCGGGATCATCCTCGTTCGAAATGCAGGACGACAGGTGACGCAAGAGGCGCGTGCGCCTCACCTGCAACACCTGTCACGTTGCGTCCTGCATTTCGAACGGTGAGAACGGTGAGAACGGTGGCATCAGCTCGCGTGGCTACAGCGGGTGTGGAATACTCAGATTTCGTCGGACTCGATCGGCTCGGACTCGAGCAGGTCCGCGACACTGTCCAGGATCTCATCGGGGCGGAACGGATACTTGTCGATCTCGGCCTGGTCGCTGATCCCGGTGAGCACGAGAATCGTGTGCAGACCAGCCTCGATGCCGGCGATGATGTCGGTGTCCATGCGGTCACCGATCATGCCCGTGTTTTCCGAGTGCGCACCGATCTTGTTCATGGCCGAGCGGAACATCATCGGGTTCGGCTTGCCCACCACGTAGGGCTCCCTGCCCGTGGCCTTGGTGATGAGGGCTGCGACGGCCCCGGTGGCGGGAAGCGGTCCGTCGGCGCTCGGCCCCGTGGCATCCGGATTCGTCACGATGAAGCGCGACCCGGCCACGATGAGTCGGATGGCCTTGGTGATCGCTTCGAAGGAATAGTTGCGGGTCTCTCCGATCACCACGTAGTCGGGGGACGTCTCGGTCATAATGAAACCGGCCTCGTGCAGGGCAGTGGTGATGCCAGCCTCGCCGATCACGAAGGCCGAGCCACCGGGCATTTGCGAGGCGAGAAAGTCGGCGGTGGCGAGAGCAGAGGTCCAGATGCGGTCCTCTGGCACGTCAAGTCCGGATGCCTTGAGTCGAGCGCTCAGATCACGCGGCGTGAAAATGGAGTTATTGGTGAGCACGAGGTAGGGCTTGCCCTGGTCGCGCCACTGCTGCAACAGGGCGGATGCCCCCGGCACAGGATGGTTCTCATGAACGAGCACCCCGTCCATGTCGGTGAGCCAGCACTCGATTTCGCCGCGATCGATCATGCGCCCATAGTACCGAGCGCGCCTATCCTGAAAGTGAATAGTCCCGTTCGTGAAGGGCGCGGGGATATCGGGGGTGGCGCATGACCGGGGTGCTCGTCGGCTTCGCGATCATCGGATTCATCATCGCCGTGGGGTATCTTGCCGGCCGCCACGGCATCCTGGGACCCAGCGCCGGATTCGTGCTCAACCGGGTCGCGTTCTTCGTGTTGTCGCCCTGCCTGCTCTTCACCGTGCTCGAATCGGCGACGGTCTCGGTATTGTTCTCGTCTCTCATGGCGGTGTCACTTGTCGCGGCTCTCACCGCTTTTGCCGTGTACCTGGCCGTGGCCCGGTTCGTCTGGCACCGTGGTGTGCCTGAGATCGTGGTGGGAGCGCTTGGTGCCGGGTACGTGAATGCGAACAACATCGGCATTCCGGTGGCGGTATATGTGCTCGGGAGCGCCGCCTACTCTGCTCCGGTCGTACTTTTGCAGTTGCTCGTCTTCGCTCCGGTCGCGCTCACGATCCTGGATGTGACCACCACAGGACGCGCGTCGATCGGGCGGATACTGCTGAAGCCACTGACTAATCCGCTCATCATCGGGTCTGCGCTCGGCGTGATCCTGGCGGTGACCGGGTGGCATCCGCCGGCCGCGGTCCTGAAACCGTTCGAACTGCTGGGAGGGGCGGCGGTGCCGGTGGTCTTGCTGGCATTCGGAATGTCACTCCACGGCCAGAAACTGCTGCAAGCGGGCAGCGGGCGGCGGGATGTGCTCGTCGCGTCCGCGATCAAGCTGGTCGGGATGCCACTTGCCGCATGGCTACTCGGACGCTTCGTGCTCGGGCTTCAGGGGCATCCGCTGTTCGTGGTCGTGGCGCTCGCCGCCCTGCCGGCGGCCCAGAACGTGTTCAACTATGCGCAGCGCTACAGTCGTGGGGAGATCATCGCCCGCGACACGGTGCTCATCACGACGATCGGGTCGATTCCGGTGCTGATGGTGGTGGCGGCGCTGCTGGGATAGTGCGGGCACGATCTCGGCTGTATCGCTGCGTGTCTTCTCGTTCACCGCGGGTTCGAGCTGCGACGTTTCGGTCTGCAGGGTGCGAGCTGCGAGGTTTCGAGCTGCAAGGGTTCGGTCGGCAGGGTTCGGTCTGCAGGGTTCGATCTGGCGGTTTGGTCTGCTCGGTTCGGTCAGGGTGCACCAGCGATGCGGGTTGCTGGTTCGGTGATGTATCGGTGTCTGGTGGGGGAGGTCCATTCGAGGTCGCCGTCGCCGAGGTGTTCGACCGTCCATCGGGTGTGGTGTTTCTGGTCGTGGTGTTTCGGGCAGAGGTGGGCAAGATTGTTGTGGTTTGAGGGCCCGTGATACTGCCAATCTTTCGTATGGTCCAGGTCGCAACGCCGGGCCGGGGCACCACATCCAGGCGCCCGGCAGGTTTCGTCCCGCATGCGAAGCCAGGCCCGCAGGTCCGGTGGGATCGTGTACCGGTCACGGCCGAGGGAGAGCACTGCGCCGGTCTTGGGGTGGGTGAGAATTCTTACGAAACCGGGGGCATCAGCGGCAAGGTTCCGGGCGGTGTCGAGGTCGATCGGACCGTAACCCTCCAGGACCGCCGGCTCCGTGCCGTGGCCGAGGAGGGTGAGCACTGGCACGGTGATCAGCACACGAGCACGGATGCCCCGCCCGAGACCCCGTCGGGAGGAGTGCGCGGCACCGGCTGCAGTACCGGAGTTAGCATCCGACGCGGCATCCGACGCGGCATCGGGTGCAGTATCGGTTTGGCTGTCGATGAGCAGGTCGCAGAAGACATCGGCCCGCAACTGGGTGAGGGTGCGCCCCTCGTCCGGGCCTTGGAGGTCGGCTGCGATATCCGTCATGCGGGTGTAGATGGCGTGGGCGTTGACCGCGGGAAGGTAGGCGGTGAGCCAGGCCATGCCATCCCGGGTCGGATCCAACCTCAGCTCACGCTTGTCCCGGCAGTTGCTGTGCCGCACCTCGATGGACTCCGGATGGGTGCGCTCCCGCACCATGCGAGCCCGGTGTTCGAACCGGCTCACGGTGAGTTTCAGAGCGAACGGGAGCGCGGACTCCTCGAAGGCTCGGCGGGACTCGGCGGGAAGGGAGTTGGCGTGGTCGATCATCACTTGCGCGTGGCGGTAACTGATCTGTCCCTCGGTGAGGGCCGTCAGGGTCGCAGGTAACTCCCGCAGCAGCGACCGGCTCTCTTCGATGAGAGTCTCGGTGCTGCGCTCCGGCAGGCGCAGAGCCGCAGCAAGCTCGCTCACCAAAGACCGCCGGGCCACATGGGAGGCAGACCACCGGCGAACCGGGGAGGCATCGATCGGCATCAGGGAGGCGGTGGCCTCACTCCAACTGCGGGCCTGGTCGATGAGCGCAGCCCGCGTGGCAGCGGCCCGCGCGATCACCCGATCGGCCTCGACCACATCGTCGATCAACTCGCCCATCGTGTCGAGAAAACTGGCCGCTAGAGCAGCAGGGAGTGCAACAGCAGCTGGGAGTGCAACAGGAGCTGGGAGCACCGAGGACGCGTTCAGCAGCAGGGAACCCGGCCCGCGATCCAGCCCGGAGGCGGTCGTCGCGGTGGTTTCCATAACCGAATTCCACACCACACCACCGACATTCCGCGCCCATTCAGCCGGGAACCAGAGAACACGTGAGCAGGAATGCTTATACGAAACTGGGAAGGAGAAGAGCGGGCAAGGGACGGCAGCATCCCGATACCCTCGCGCGGCGACCCACCCG
>JANYIZ010000153.1 GCA_025408445.1 Frigoribacterium sp.
TGCTCGGAGTCACCTCCCTCGCCGAGCTCACACCCGCCCACGTCACCCAACTCGAACGCCTCGCACCCCGCGCACTGAGCATCCCCGCCGCGACCGCCCCGCGACCGCCTGCCCGCCGCACCCCGGTCAAGGCCGGCACGCGAAAGGGCCCGATCGCCGGCTGAATCCGCAGGGGCACCGCGCAAAATGCTCCAAAAAACGGCGAAATGAGATTCGAGGTGTGGCTAAGAAGATGCGAGGTGGGGAGTTAGAGCTGTAAGTCCCGCGTCAGCGGGAACCGGAAGAACCCGATACGGCAGCAGATGGCGAAGACGCCAAACCGCATCGGCGGACGGAATACCCTCCGACCCTCACCAACTTCGAATCTAGCGAGCAGCGGAAAGTATTTCGCCCTCCTCGCCGCCGCGGAGCTTCTCGGCTGGCGTTAGCCCGCCAAATCGTTCCGCCGGCCAGTTCAGCCACAGCGCACTGCCAAGTGCTTGTCCATGATCCGGGTAACGATCATCGAAAGCACCTCGTCAAGGCGGGGCAGGAGTTCCGCCTTCGGCCCGAATTGCCGCGTCGGATACATACGAGATCCTGACCAACGAAGAACAGGAGACCGCCGGAGGATTCTGCAGCCGCGACAACGCGCACTACGAGTCGCTCGGCATCACGATGAAACGAGTCCTCAGCGGCAACGGGCCCGGCTACCGATCAAGTCTATTCAACGACGCGCTCAGCGACGCCGCCCATAAACACACCCGCCCCTACCGGCCGCAAACCAACGGAAAGATCGAACGGTTCCACCGCACCCTCGCCTTGAAATGGGCCTACGCCCACCACTACAACTCAGACGCGGCCAGACCCGACACCTACGACTCCTGGATCCACAGCGACAAACACCACAGACTCCATACCGGCATCCGCGGCAAATCACCCATCGACCGCGTGAACATCGTCACAGGGAAGAACACCTAGCGGCGCCGGCCAAACAATCCGAGAAACGATGGGAACTTCCGGTGCAGAGTCTGCCGAATCAGGCGCACCTCCGGCGGACACAGGCCGAGTTGCTGCTTCACGCGCTGCTTGACCAGAGCCGTTTTCGTCCGCGCTTCGACCTGAGAGATGCCGAGGTCGCGCTTCACCCGGCTCTTCGCCGCGGTAACGCCGAGCAACCGGTTCAACGATGGCTTGCGCTAGCGGAACAGCTTCATGGCGGTGGTTCCTTGCTGTCGACGGCTGAGTGCACCGAATGGCGCGAAGTTGGTGGCGCCGTCGATCGGCGTAGCACGAGTTGCGGCGGTGGCGAGTTGATCACCGTATGGGTCACGCCGGACGCACCTGGCATTAACGCCCCTATCGCCGCTGCGCCGAGTTCGCTCAGCGGCATGCGCACCGTCGTGATGGGCGGCCAGGTCGCATCCGCGTACCAGACGTCGTGCATGGCCACGATCGAGATGTCCCCTGGTACCCGCAGGTCACGCGCATGGATCTCGGCGAGGACCCCGAGTGCCGCGTTGAGGTTTGCGACTACGAGGGCAGTCGGCAGCGACACACTCTCGAGAAGCTGGATGGCGGCGGCGCGGCCGTCTGTTCCCGCGTAGCCAAGCCGGGTCATCCACCCCTCCGGCGTCCGCAGGCCCGCGTCGGTCATCGCCGACCGGAAGGCCGTCTCGCGGCGCACGCCGGTCGCACTACCGAGGAGGCCCCCGACCAAGCCGATGTCAGTGTGGCCGAGTTGACGGAGGTGGTCGACCGCCAGACCGATCCCGGCCGCGTCATCGAGCACAATGGTACTGAGCGGCCCGTCATCCACCGAGTTGATCACGACGATCGGAGTCTCCTGCACAACGAGGGCCTCCAGATCGGCGGGCGGGGTCCCATCGGGCAGTTGCAGGATTACCCCATCGATGCGGCCTTCCCCGACCAGTCGGCGCAGCCATTCCCTGTCGTCCTGCAGGCGTTCGGCCCGACCGAGCACGATGGCCAGCCCCCGGGCTCCCGCCTCGTCCTCCGCCCCTCTCGCGAGCTCCGCAAAGACGGCGCTGGTGACATCTGGCACCACGAGCGCGATGGTGCTCGTTCGCGAGGTGCGCAGGGAACGAGCGGCATGGTTCGGCACGTACTCCAGCTCCTGCGCCGCGGCCATCACCCTCTGTCGCGTGCCTTCGGAGACCCGCAACGTCGTGTCGCCCGAGAGCACCCGCGACACCGCCGCCGGGGAGACCCCGGCGAGCGCGGCGACATCGCTGAGCTTGACCACGATCCCGCCTTTCTACTACGAATGCCAACCAATCACGAAAACATACCCGTCAACGGGCGAAATGCACGACCTCGTTGGCACCAATCGATCGATAGAGGGCATCGACGAGCTCGACGGTCTTGACGTTGTCGCTCACGGAGCGGCGCGGTGTTGTGCCGGTGGCGATCGCCTCGAGCACGGACCCCATTGACCCGATGAAGGCATGCGGAAACCAGCGTTGGGTCACCGGATAGGGCACCCACCCGTCTGTCATTACAACGGTGCTGGTTACCTCGAGGGTGTCAGGACGTCCGTTCGGGTAGTCGTACATGAGACCGAGGGTGCCGCGGATCGCGCCTGCAGTTCCCTCGATGCGGAACTCTGCGGTGTTGTCGCCGCCGATGTTCATATGGTTGGCGGACACAAGAGCAGAGCTGCCGTCGGGGAACGTGTAGCTGCTCGTCGTGCGGGTCTCACCAACCGGACGCTGGCCGGGGGTGCGACCGGCAACGGCATAAACCGACGACGGTTCGCCCATGAACCATCGCACGGCGTCATGATAGTGGATCGAGTGCACCATGATCTCGAGGCGTTCCATGGCCTTCGCCCACTCCCACTGTGACCAGTCGGTGAAGACGTTGACGGTGAGCGTGAACGACGTGACGGTGCCAAGCCAGCCGCTTTCGACCATCCGGTGGGCCGCGGCGATTCCCTCGTCGAAACGCATCTGCTGGTTCACCGCGGCGACCACACCCGCGTTAGCTGCGAGAGCCGCGAGTTCGCGCGCGGTCTGCGGATTATCGGTGAATGGCTTCTGGGCCAGGATGTGCTTTCCGGCGGCGACCGCGGCACGGAAGACCGGCGGCTGATGGGTCACCGGAACTGCGATGTCGACGACCTCGACCCGGTCGTCGGCGAGCAGCTCAACCAGGCTGTCGTATACGCGGGGGATGCCGTGGCGGGAGGCCACGTCCCTGGCCCGCCTCGAATCGATATCCGTGATCCCGACGATCTCCAAACCAGCCAATCGATAGGCCGGCAGGTGCGCGCCGTCGACGATTCCGCCAGCGCCGATGATGGCGATCGGGCGCTTGTGAACCTCGGGGACCACGAGCCGGCAGTATGCCGAGACGTCTGCGAACACGTCAATCACGACGGAGCCTGGGTGGACTGCGCCGTGGCGGCCACCGAATCGCGGTATTTCACGGTCTGCAGGTGCTCGCAGTAAAGCACGATCTGCTCGTCGTCGGCACGGAACACCTCATACGAGACAGTGAACAGGCCCATCTCGTCGTACTTCGGCTCCTTCCTCAGAAGGGTGCGCATGGTGTAGATCGTGTCGCCGATGAACAGGGGTTTGATGAAGCGCAGCCGGTCATACCCATAGCTGAAGGTGTTGACGTTGTTGTGCGCCATCAACCCCATCCCGTAGCCGAAGACCAGCGCGCCCGGCACGATACGCCTGCCGAAGAGGCCCTCGTCTCGGGCGAAGATCTCGTCGGCGACGTAGGGGTGAAGGTCGACGAGCATGCTGCTGAACACCATCACCTCCCCTTCGGAGATTGTGCGGCGGATGGATCGGTCGACCTCGCCCACCTCGTAGTCCTCGTAGAGTTTGACGTCCTGGTTCCAGACCGGAACCGCGTTGCGGGCGACCGGATCAGGGTTGGGATTTCTCATACTGCTGCCTCCTCGTCGGCGAACTCGGCGCGGATCGCCTCGGTATGCTCACCGAGTCGCGGGGCGCCCCTGTCGTTCTTGAGCACCCGGCCGTCGTAGCGGACTGGGGTGCGGGTGGTCTGGATGGCGACAGGCGGTCCGCCGGCGGTATCCGGTCGTTCGATGTGCTGTGCCATGTCCAGAGCGCGGAATCCGTCGTGCCCGACGAGCTCGGGAAGGGTGAGCACCGGCGCGCACCAGACGTCGGCCGCGTCGAGTATCCCCAGCCAGTGGTCTGTTGATCGGGTCGCTAGGTGATCGGCGATCGCGCGCGTTATCGCGGTCTGCTCGGTCCACCAGGTGTCGGGGTCGATGTACTGTTCGAGCGTCGCCAGTCCGATGAGGGCGCCAAGGGCCGGCACCGGGGTCATCGCGATCGCGAGGTAGCCGTCTGAGGTCGGATAGACCCCGTACGGCGCCTGAAGAAATGCGTGCGCGGTGTTTCGCGCACCCCGTTTAACGGTGATCGACGGGTCGCCGAGATGGGCACTGAGCAGTTCGAACTGCAGGTCGAGCATCGATTCGAGCAGACTGGTGTCGACGCGGCCACCGAGCCCTGTGCGCTCACGGCGCAGCAGCGCGGCGGTGATCCCGCTGGCCAGATGGATCGAGGCGATTACGTCGGCGAGTGCGATCCCGACCGGCACTGGCGGGTCGTCGCAGCTGCCGTTCAGCCACGGCAGCCCGGAGAGCGACTGGGCGAGGAGATCCTGCCCCGGCCGATCCTTCCATGGCCCCTCGGTGCCTTAGCCGCTCACGCTCGCGTATACGATGCCGGGGTTTATAACCGAGACCGCGTCGTAGCCGAAGCCGAGCCGCTCCATGATGCCAGGCCTGAAGTTCTGCACGATCACGTCGGCCCTTGCGATGAGTGCGCGGATGCCCTCGCGATCCGCCTCCTTCTTGAGGTCGGCCGCGTAGCTCTCCTTGTTACGGTTCGTAATGTGGAACGACAGGGTGTCGCCGTCCTCGACCACCCCTGCGAAGGCGAGACGGCGCCCGATATCGCCGCCCTGCGGTCGCTCGATCTTGATCACTCTTGCTCCTAGGTCGCCAAGGCGCATGGCCGCCATCGGCCCGGCAAGAAACTGGCTGAAGTCGAGCACGAGCATGCCGTCGAGGGGCAACGGTGTGGTCACGGGAGGTCCGTTCCTGAGACGTCCAACGAATAGGCGCGAAGCGCGCTGCGGTAGAGAATGTCGTCCTGCTGATAGGGGGTAAGGTGCGCGATCACCTGTCGCTGGGCCAGCCACACGCCGCCGAAGTCCCCGGCGAGTGTGGAGACCGGCCAGTCGCTTCCGAGCATTACGCGGCCGGAGCCGAATTGCTCGACGGCGTGATCGACGTACGGCAGCCAGTCCCGCCAGGTCCACTCGGGGCCGGACGCGGTGTTGAGGCCGGATATCTTGACGCTCACGTTGGGCTGTGCGGCGACCTCCGCGATGAGTGAGGCCCACGGCTCCCAGCCGCGACCGGCGATGTCTGGCTTTGCGAGGTGATCGAGCATGATCGTGAGATCCGGATGCCTCGCCGCTAGTTCCACGAGCATGGCGAGATGCTCTGGCACGACGCTGACCACGTCAAGGGACAGGCCGCGGGGAGCGAGCAGCCCGACTCCGACCGCCACATCGTCTCGCAGCAGCCACCGCGGGTCTGGGTAGTTGTGGTTGAGCGCCCGGATGCCGCGCACCACCGTTGTCGCGTAGGCGTCGAGTGCCGCTTCGGCCTCGGCGGCTCGGTCCAGCGGCACCCACCCGACCACCCCCCGCACGACGGGCACCCGGGACGCGACTGAAAGCATGTAAAACGTGTCTTCGTAGGTGTCGGCGGCCTGCACGAGCAAGGTCCCGGTGATGCCGGCGGCCGTGACATCCGCCTCGACGTCGCCCGGGCCGAAGTCCGCGTTGAGCGGCGTCCCGACGGCGTCGAGCCATTCGTATCGTCGTTCAGAGGGTTTCCACAAGTGCTGGTGTGTGTCGATCATCTGGGCTGGCTGATAGAAATCGGTCATGAGAGACTCCCTTGTCGACGGTTCACTAGGTAAACGTGGACGAACGCGATGACGACCTCGCCGCTCTGATTGAGAACTTGGACATTCTCCTCGGGAAGGTGGGTGGCTGGCAGGAGCTCGATCCGGTCGAGCGTGCGAAGTGTGTTGCGGAAGAACCCGCAGGGTTCGCGTCCGCACACCAGGCGGGCACGGTATCTGCGAGTCGGATCATGAACCGCAGCACCTCGCCAGATCGTCCAGACCATCGATCCCGCGCGAGTGATCCCAGGTCATGCTCCTCAGCATTCCGGGGGTTGACTCCTTTGTCATGATGCCCACCTCGTGGTGAGCCGTTCTATCACGTCAAGGGCCTTCGCGCGGTTCAGTGGGTCCGGTGCCCATCCCCCACCGCGTGCAAGGACTCCCTCGCCAGCAGTTCCGCCGGCATCATTCAGGGAGTCTCGCAACATCGCGGTGCTGAGTCGGTCGTCTACCGGCTGCGCCTTGAAACCGGCCATCATGCGAGGTGAAAAACTTCGGGGAGCTCCTTCCACCACTCGCCCTCGGCCCGATCATCCACCGGGCGCTGCAGCGGCATGCAGACCGCCCACCACTCTTGCGTGGACGGGTCAGCGGCCATCGCGGCCATGTCGGCGTCGAAGTCATCACCCGCATATTCCATGTATGAGAACAACAGTTCGCCATATCGGTAGATTGAATAGTTCACAACGTTGCTGGCCGAGATACGGGCTAATACGGTCGGCCACACGTCGGAATGCAGACTCTCGTAGCGGTCCACGCTCTCGGGCGGCAGTCCAATTACTGATGCGATGCGTTTCATGTCATTTCTCCTATGAGTGAAAGGTTCCGGTGTTCCCGATCAGGGCGCCGTCCCCGGCGAGCCGGACAGCGGTCACCGCCGGAGGAGTCACCGCGATCGAATAGGTGGCGGTGATTACCTGTGAGCGCCAGCCCATTGACTCGCGCGGAGACTCGCTCAGCGTTCAGATGGCCCTTCCATGCCAGAAAGACGCCTAAGAGCCGGCCCCCTCGCAACCGCGGCGCAGGAACCATCATTTCCAGCGCTTGGGCGCTGGACGCAGTTCCGGTTAGCGGGCGAATGAGGTCTCCGCCCGCGGTGCGCACGCATATCCGTCTCGGACATCGATCTCGGTTATCTTCATCGTTTCTCCTGTGGCGTGGTGCGCAGTTCAATTAGTCGCACAGTGCCGCGGCGAGGGGGGCTGGTGGACCATCGACCCAGGCTTCCTCGAAACCGACGCCGGGAAGGGTCGGCGCGTGGATGTTTCCCGAGGCATCCACCTCGGCTGGCCGGCGCGCCGGGTTCGAATCGATGAGCGACTCGTAGTAGGTGGTGTTGCTGATCGACATGCAGAGGTGCCGGCTGGCTGCCCCCGGACCGTGCACCTCAGCACGCAGAAGGAAGGCATCCGCCAGATGCGCGGTGCGCATGGCGCCGGTGAATCCACCCCGCAGCCCAGTACTCGTGCGCACCGCAGCCGCGCATCCCGCCGCGATAAAGTCCGCGGTTTTCATGTGCGCACCCTCCGCCACTTCCGCCACGATGAGCGGAACATCGACTCGTTCCGCCAACCACTTGTAGGCCGTCACGCTGAACTCGCGCATTGGCTCCTCGTACCAGAGGTAGTCGGCATCGCTCAACGCCTTGCCGAGATACGTAGCGTCGAGCAGGTCGAACCCCGCCGATCCGTCGTACATGAGGGGAACGTCCGGGCCGACGTGCTCGCGCAGCGCCTCGGAAAGTCGGGCATCCTTGCGCGCATCCCCCCAGGCGTGCAGCTTGATCGCGGGATAGCCAAGCTCGAGGCACTGGTCGGCCACGTCGAGATACTCCTCGATCGAGCCGAAGGTGACCGTGGAGGCATAGGCGGGCAACGACTCCCGGTATGAGCCGAGCAGTTGGTACACGGGCAGGCCAACCGCCTTTCCGGCGAGGTCCCAGAGGGCCACATCCACGATTCCCTGCACAAAGACAGGGAAGCGGTCGATCCGGTCGAGTTCCCAGATGCGATCCCAGAGCAACTCGCGGGCGATCGGATCCCTACCAACCAATTCTGAGCGGATGCGGCGGTCGACGACATCCTGCAGCATCGCGCCGCGGAGGGCAAAGGCCAGGCCCGAGACACCCGCGTCGGTGCGGATTACCAGCCATGCGCCATCCGCCTCCGGCTCGGAGCCCGGGAGGCCGGCCCGCCAGACGAACGATGGATCGTAGGCGGGGACAGCAACCCGCACGACGTCGACGGCAGTGATGATCATGGTGAATCCTCTTTCGTTGGGAGTGGTGCGTCCGCACGGAGCAGGCCAGCCGAAGCGAGGTCCGCCCAGAGCGAATCAGGGATGGGCAGGTCGAAGAGACCCGCGTTGCGGCGCACCTGCGCCGCCGAGCGCGCCCCGGTACAGACGGTCGCGACTGCGGGATGACCGAGAGCGAACTGAAGCGCGGCCGCCGGCAGCGAGACGCCATTGGCCTCGCAGACGTCGGCGATGGCCTCCACCTGCGAGAGTATCTTTTCCGATGCTGGAGCGTAGTCGTAGGTGGCACCGGGCGCGGGGCGGTCACGGGCCAGAAGGCCGGAATTGAACACCGCCGCGGCGATCACTGAGACTCCCCTGGCGGTGGCCGCAGGCAGCAGGTCGTCGAGGGCATCCTGTTCGAGCAGGGTGTATCTTCCGGCACACATCACCACGTCCAAATCCGTGTTGAGCACGAAATCAGTAAGCATCGCGCTCTGGTTCATACCCGCGCCGTAGGACGCGATCACGCCACCGCGGCGTAATTCGTCGAGGGCGGGGAACGCCCCCTCCATCGACTCACGGTAAAACTCGTCAGGGTCGTGCACGAACACCACGTCGATGCGATCGAGTCTCATGCGTTCGAGGCTGTCGTCGAGGGATCGCCGGATTCCGTCCGCGCTGTAGTCGAGCTTGCGCACCAATGAAGACCGCACGTCGAATCCCTCGTCGTCCGGTTGCACACCGAGCGGATTGTCCACAAGTACGCGTCCAACCTTGGTGGAAAGGATGAACTCGTTCCGCGGCTTCGTGGCAAGGAACGCGCCCAGCCGGCGCTCCCCCAGCCCGAGACCGTAGTGCGGTGCCGTGTCGAAGTAGCGAACTCCGACCGACCAGGCCGCCTCGAGCGCGGCGGCCGCTTCCTCCTCCGTGACTTCGCGGCCCAGGTTTGCGAGGGGAGCGACACCGAATGCGTATGGACCTACCTCGATTCCACTGCGGCCCAGCGCGCGACCGCTCACGGTCGCCCCTGGGCGAGTACCTGGCGCTGGCGTCCGAGTCCGTCGACCTCACACTCAACGACATCACCCGGTCGAAGGTAGGGAAATCGACCGCTCAGCGCGACCCCCTGGGGAGTTCCGGTGTTGATGAGATCCCCCGGCTCGAGCACCATGTACTGGCTCAGCTCATAGACCACCCGGGCAACGTTGAAGATCAGGTCCGAGGTGGATGAGTCTTGGCGCGGTTTGCCGTTCACGAATGAGCGAAGGCGCAAGCCAGAGCCGTCCCCGATTTCGGACGGCCGCACCATCCAGGGACCGAGTGGATTAAAAGTCTCGCTGCTCTTTCCCTTGCTCCACTGGCCACCGGAAATCTCGATCTGGTATTCACGCTCGGAAATGTCGTTGGACACGGTGAAGCCCGCCACGTGGGCCAGTGCCTCGGCCCGCGACGAGAGATAGCGCGCCCGGACGCCAATCACCACCGCGAGTTCCACCTCCCAGTCGGTCTTCGTGGACCCCGGCGGAATGAGCACCTCATCGAATGGCCCAACCACGGTGTTCGGATGCTTGAAGAAGATGACCGTGCGGGTGGGCGGCGACGACCCTGACTCCGCGGCGTGCGCCGCATAGTTCATCCCGATGCAGATCACTGCCTGCGGCCGGGCGACCGGA
>JANYIZ010000154.1 GCA_025408445.1 Frigoribacterium sp.
AAGTGGCGGCTGTTTCTCTTGGCCCGCATTTACTCGCAAATCGTGCGGACGTTCACCGGGATAGAGATCCATCCGGGTGCGACTATCGGCCGACGACTCTTTGTTGATCACGGCATGGGCGTGGTGATCGGCGAGACCGCGATTGTCGGCAATGACGTGTTGATTTATCACGGCGTCACCCTCGGCGGCACGAGCTCTGTGCGGGAGCGGCGGCATCCCACCATCGGCGACCGCGTGGTGGTCGGCGCGGGTGCGAGTGTGCTCGGGCCCGTCACCATCGGGCACGACTCGATCATCGGGGCGAACGCGGTTGTCGTGACGGATGCTCCGCCGCACTCGGTGCTCACCGGCATTCCGGCGCGCGTTCGACCGCGAACCGCGTCATCCGCCGCCGATACGTTCACGGACCCCGCGATCTACATCTGACCCCGCTGATTAAGAGGCAGTTCTAAAGGTCGAGCGTGTCTCCCGGCTCTAGGGCCACATACTCCCCGCCGCCCTGTTCGGCAGCCCACTTCAGGCGGTCGCCACCCATCGCCTTACCCGCGGTCGAGAGCACCATTTCATGGGTGGCGAAGGCACGGCGAGGTCGCACGGCGAGCACAAAATCGATCGCTTCGCCGATCTTCAGCCAGGGAGCGCCGACGGGTGCTGCGAGCACATCCACTTCGACGCCCTCCGGCACCGTGAAGGAGTCGCCTGGGTAGTACAGAGCGTCGTTGACCAGCACGCCCACGTTGTCCACGATCGGAATCGAGGAGTGGATCACGGCGTGCTTTTCGCCGAAGAAGCGCAGTGAGAACGGCTCGGCGTTGATCGTGTCACCGTCTTTCACGATGATGATGTCGAAGTCGGTGGCCGCGAGAGCCACGCCTTCCGGCCCGTACAGCTTCGCATCGGGGTTGCGCTTCAGGATGCGGGTGAGCTGGTCGGCGGTCCAGTGATCGCCGTGTTCGTGGGTGATCACCACAGCGACGACGTCGGTGAGGCCGACGAGTGCGGTGGTGAAGATTCCGGGATCGATCACGAGCGTCTTGCCCGAGGATTCGAGGATGAGGCAGGCATGTTCTTGTTTCGTGATGCGCATTTTTCCGACTGTACTCGAATCTGTGCGGCTCGGAAGTTTCGCGAATGGCATCCGACATACTGGTGGAATGACGACACCGCTGCCGCTCTCGTGACCGCTTTGCGGATCGTCGTCGCGATCAATCCGACCGCCTCATTCGGCAAGGGACGCGCGGTCGGCCCCGCCGTCGTGCAAAGCCTGCGCGGGGCCGGCCATCGGGTGACCGCCCTGAGCGAGCCGACGATGGCAGACCTTCACCGTGAGGCCGAGAAGGCGGTGGCTCTTGCCCCGGATGCCCTCGTGGTTGTGGGCGGCGATGGCATGGTGAGCCTCGGTGCGAACCTCGTTGCCGGCACGCGCATCCCGCTCGGAATCGTGCCGTCGGGCACCGGTAACGACGTCTCCCGCGGCTTGCGGATCCCGATCGGGGACACCGATGCGGCGACCGACCAGCTACTCAGCGCTCTCACGCGTGAGCCGCGCGTGATCGATGCCGCGCTCATTCGCCACGCGGGGGAGCCCGACCGTTGGTATGCCGGCGTGCTCTCGGCCGGATTCGATGCGCTCGTCAACGAGCGCGCGAACCTCATGCGCTGGCCGCGCGGGAAGAGCCGCTACAACGTGGCTCTGTTTCGTGAACTCGCGACCCTGAAACCCACGACCTATCGACTGGTTCTCGATGGTGTCGAATGGAACACAGCGGGCACACTCGTGTCGATCGCCAACAACACCTCGTTCGGCGGTGGGATGCTGATCACCCCCGATGCCCTGCTCGATGACGGGCTGCTCGACGTGTGCGTGGTCGAACCGCTGTCACGAATTGCATTCCTTGGGATCTTCCCGCGCGTGTTCAAGGGCACGCACGTGACCGATCCGCGAGTCTCGATTCGTCGCGCGAAGCACGTAAGGATCGAGGCGGATGGCGTGGTCGCCTACGCCGACGGCGAGCGAGTGGGCCAGCTGCCGCTTGAGATCGAAATCGTGCCGGGGGCCCTGCGCATTCTGTCGCCCTGAGCACAGCACCGGTCCCGTTTTGGTGCGTCTCGCTGGCATGTGGCATACTCGGGGAGTTGTCC
>JANYIZ010000155.1 GCA_025408445.1 Frigoribacterium sp.
ACAGACGGTGGGCGGTGCGGCGGATGCCGCGATCAAGGTCACGAGCACAGACCTGGTCGCTGGCAGCAACGATGGGCTCGTCGAACCGGGTACTCCGGTGACCGCGATCCTGCACCTCCGTGACAATGGACCGCTCGCCGGCGTGAAGAACTCGTTCTTCTCACTGCTCGAGCAGATCGGAATTTGATGAATAGCTCTACGCTTTCCCGCGCGACGGGTATTCTCACCATCGGCGTTATCGTCTCCGTCGTGGCTGCCTGCAGCGGTCCAGCAGGTGGTACAGGAGGGGACTCGCCACACGCCGGCGTCTTCTCCGACAGTGCCATCGGAGCGACGATCGCCAAGCTTCCACAGAAGTCCGTCGGCGAGGTTCCCGTTACCCGCCTTGCCCACGGGCTCGCGCCACCGACGAACCGGTGGTTTTCCGGGCTGGTCTTCGGCAAGCATCCGCTTCCCGTCTTCCCGTTACCGTTGTCGTTCGGTCTCACGGATACCGGATTCACCTTTGGCCTGCCGGAGGTCACGACGACCCCAAACACCATCACGGGAGGCAATGCTGCGAGTGTCACCATCGATGCCGGTGCGCGAACCAGTGAGATCACCGCGTACGACGACGCCTCGGTCACCATTGCCCACAAGACCAATTCGGGCAGTACCGCCGGGTCGACGGTCATTGCGGAGGGCTCGCCTCTCGTGAGCTTCACCGCTGCGAAGAAGCTCACACTGAAGCTCGGTCAGAAGTTCAGCCCAGTCGGCACGGGCATCTATTCCGCCAGGGTCGGAAAGACCACCTACGGCCTCCGCACCACGGGATCGGTGTCGAAGGACGGCGCCGCTCTCAGTCTCGCGGATGGAGCGACCGCTGCCTGGTTCCCGGTGCCTCTGGATGGCACGCTCGCCGCGGTCGCCGCGCACGCGGTGCCGGTCACCGCGGTGAAGCTCGACTACGCCAGCGGTCGCACCACCGCTTCGACCACGCTCGGCTACAGCACGGCTCACGACGACGACACGCTCATCGCCACGCTCCCGCACCAGCAGAAGTCGATGACCACGCCCCCGTGTTCTCTGGGCAGCTACCCCTCCATTTACGGCACGATGCACCTCTGTGCAGCGAAGACCCTTTCCTGGACGAGCCCAACAGTCGCGGCATCCGACACCCTCGAACTCGGTTCCCTCGATGCGGCCCAGAAAGCGAGTCTCGCTTCGACGCTCGCGCAGGATGTAGCGCAGACCGCCGCCCTCCCGTCCGACACCTACTTCGGTGGCAAGGCGCTCTATCGTCTCGCCAACCTGCTGATGCTTGCCGACCAACTCGGGGACACGGCCGCCGCCAAGACGGTCGGCACAAAGCTCAGCGACGCCCTACGCGAATGGACGGATCCCACCCGGTGCAAGTCCAACGCGGAGCGCTGTTTCGTCTACGACGCCAAGACGAAGGGGATCGTCGGACTCACCCCTTCGTTCGGCTCAGACCAGTTCAATGACCACAACTTCCACTACGGCTACTTCCTCTATGCGGCGAGCGTTGCCGCCTCCCACGACACGGCTCTCCGCACGGAGATCAGCCCGGTGATGAACCTCTTGGTAGCGGATCTCGCCTCAAGCGGCGACTCAAAGTACTTCCCGGATCGCCGGGGTTTCGATGCTTATTCCGGTCATTCCTGGGCCTCGGGTTATTCGCCGTTCGCCGACGGTAACAACCTCGAGTCCAGCTCCGAAGCGGTGAACGCCTGGAACGGCCTCGCCCTCTGGAGCTCGGTGAGCGATAACAGCGCACTGAAGAAGGAGGCATCGTGGATGCTGGCGAGCGAAGCGGCATCCGCCCGGTCGTACTGGACAGACTTCGATACCTCCGACCCCGTATACGCGAATTACCAGCATTCTGTGGTCGCCCTCAACTGGGGCGGCAAACGCGACTACTCCACCTGGTTCAGTGCGGATGCGAACGCCAAACTCGGCATCCAGCTCATCCCGATGAGTCCGGTCAGCGGCTACCTTGGTGGGGAATCGACACGCATCGCGAAGAGCGTGGGTGAAGCGACTTCGGGAGATTACAACAAACAATTCGGCGACTATCTGCTGATGTACGCCGCGCTTGGCGGCGCCGACCAGGCGAAGGCGGCACTCGCGACCGCACGAGATCTCCCGGAGAAGTTCATCGACGACGGTAATTCACGTAGCTACCTGCTCGCCTGGATCATGACGCGCCGCTGAGTGCTCGCCTGCGGGTCACCGTTCTGCGGGGATGGCGTAACGGTCTGTGATACGCCTATCTCCGTATTAGCGCAACGTGCTGACGTGCCGTGTGAATCAGGAGCACAGTAGAGGTATGAAGCGTGTTGCGTACGGGGCCGAGTCCTTTATTACCAGTGACGAGGGTGCTGCGGCACTGCTGGATTTCGCTGCCTCAGCCGCGATGAGCGGCGTGGCGGAAGTCGTGGCTCTACCCGCTGTACTCCCCGACGGTCAGGTCATTACGGTCAACCTGGTGATCGGTCCGTCGAGTGAACTCATCACTTCCCCGGTCGAGACATCGCTGGCCGAGCCTGATACTCGGGAGGCCGCGGCGTCTCTTCGCGCGAGGGCTTTACAAATCGGGGAGTCGAGTTCACCAGCTCACGGCGCCGCAATCTCGAGCGGAGATCTCGACTCGGCCGACCCTGACCCCGGTGGTCTCGAACTCTACTGAGGGGTGCAGATACCTGATGTCGCAGGATGCGTGGTGTCCGCTGTGGCTGGGGAGACGTGATAGCCGCGACGGGGGGTTGCGGTGCATCGTGGGCGAGGTGGCTGTGGGCCGAGCCGTCCGCGGGTGCCGAGCGGCTAGTTTGCGCAGAACTCGCGGTATCTCTTGGATGCCGCCCCGAACGAGCGGGACTGCGTCGGCGTGAGATCCTCGAACGGCTCGGGTACGACTCCGACAATCCCATTGGTGACTGTTCGGCGCCACGGGCCGATGAACCGGCCGGCCGCAACGATCGTGGGCAGGAAGATCCCGTTTGCACCTGGCACGATCCTGCTGGCATGCTCAGGCGCAAGCTGCCTCGATCGGTCTGAATAGCCGAGCAGGTACTCGTCGAATCCGGGCAGGGCGAGCACCTCCGCTCGCCGGCGCGGGGCAGCAGGCGAGTCAGCTGTCATCCAATAGGTAGCTACGTCAACAGAGGTAGCGCAGAGGGCGTCGCTGGCGGCAGCGATGCCGCGCCGGACATCCGCAATTGTCAGTCGTGCCCACCAGGCGAGGTCGGCGACGGTCGCGGGCCCGTGCCCGGCGAAGTACCGGATCACGAAGCGAGCGAGCAACTCGTCGCGTTCGCGGTCCGGGGTGGGCTCAATCCATTCCTCCACGAGCACCAGACCCTGCCGGGTGCCGCTCGGGGGACCCCAGCAGACGATTCCGCGCTCGGCCAGCAGCCAGAGGATGTGGTACCCGCGCTGCGAATCTGTCCGGATTCCGACACCCTCGAGCGTGCGCAGAATAGCCTCGCGACCCATCGCGTTTCGCCCGGAAATAGCCGCTTCGATCGCCTCCTGCGATCGAGTCATCGTGTCCTCATCGAGCTCTAGCTGTCGCTGCCGCGAGCTCATCGACGCAATAGTCCGCCCCGCGGTGAGCGCCAGAATCTCACGGAGGTCTTCGGCGTCGACCATCATCAGCGTGCCTCTAAGTGACGACGACCGCACGATCGAACCCTCTGTCATCGCGGCGAGCAGGTCTGAGCGATGGGCTCCCGGCGTGCGGAGGCCGACGCTCCAGAGCGACTGTGCGAAGTCCTGAGATTGGACGGCGAATAGCTTCAGCACCGTCGCGGCGACATCCCCGCACTCCTCCATCGTCGATGCGAGGTGCTGGCTCGAGAGGCGCCGATCCAGAATCTTGTTCTGCGAGATGACGGTGGATATCGCGGACATTGCTCCAGTACGGTGTCGACCCCCGATGTCGGGCTCAGGCCCGATCCTGCAAAGACACCCAATCATGCACAGGGAGGAGTACGGTCGCGGTCATGATCGGTTTTATTGTGCTCCTGCTCGTCATCTTTCTCGCTCTTGCCTTCTTGGGTTTTGTCATCAAGGGGCTCTTCTGGCTTGCCGTTATCGGCATCGTGCTCTTCGTTGTCACTGCGATTGTCGGCTATTTCAGACGCGGCGGCAGTCGCTCGAAGGTCTGACCCATGTCCGGCGGGGACATTCGTCCAGTTGTGTCGCGATTCTCGCCACGCGGCGAGCACGCGTGTCGGCGGCTTTGGCCGATTCCACCTGGTGCACGAAGGCGCCACGGCGCGACGCCGAGAGAGCGTCGAATGCCGACCGCGCGCGCTGTGAGAGCGCCTCAGCGAGATCCAGCGGTATCTCGATCTGCCGGGGCGATTGGTCGAGGTCCAGGGTAACCACGACCTCATCCCCCGCCGACAGCCCGGTCGCATCCCGGTGAATGGAACTCAGGGGAAGGATGTAGCCGCCCTGCCGTGAAGAGACTGTGCTCCGGTAGGAGTAAGTGCCGATAGTGACAGTCACTGCTGGCTTTCGGGACGAGCCGAGTTCCTGAATCGCAGTGTCGGGGACCGGCAGGCCGGTCGCGTTCATGCCGGGTGCTTGGAAAACAGTGGTGGAGAAAGTCACGGTCATTTCGAGACTGTATCGGTGCTCCGCGCCGCCGCAAAAGTCAACGCGGGAACAATATCTCGAGGCCAATGTGTCCCGTTCTTACCGCACGGGTGCCCAAAACGAGGTACGTGCACTACACTTGGTCGTGCAGTTGCAGTACCTCGCACATCTTGAATGCTTGGAACTCGCCGCACTGGTTAGAAATAACCAGAACGATGGGTGCCATGTTTCTTTCGGGAGCGGACGATGAACACCGCGACGAGTGGATCCGAAAGTCGGGTTCACGCGAAGACTCCTGAAGGAGAAAATAATGGCACTAGGAACAGTGAAGTGGTTCAACGCTGAAAAGGGCTTTGGATTCATCGCCCCGGACGACGGAAGCCCAGACGTGTTCGCACACTACTCGGCGATCGCCTCGAGCGGCTACAAGTCGCTTGACGAGAACCAGAAGGTCGAATTCGACCTCGCCCAGGGCCCCAAGGGACCCCAGGCCGAGAACATTCGCCCTCTGTAATTCAACAATGGCCGTAGTGGCCGAACTGGATGCAGCTTTGTGCGCCGAATAGGCGCTGTGGGTTTCCTTCCTCTGAGGATAAGGACTCCCGCATGCTGT
The DNA here is from genome assembly GCA_025408445.1 of Frigoribacterium sp. Classification (GTDB taxonomy): domain Bacteria; phylum Actinomycetota; class Actinomycetes; order Actinomycetales; family Microbacteriaceae; genus Lacisediminihabitans. The sequence continues at coordinate 5,219 of JANYIZ010000155.1, forward strand.
GGGCATCGCCCATCGCAGCTGATACTCCGAATCAACCGGTCCCGCACCTGTGCGGGGCCGGTTTTTTCATGCGCGGGTGCGCGGGCGGTCGAGGGATGCCCGAGTGCTACCGGTCGAAACGTCGAGCGACTTCAGCAAGGATGGACACATGACTGACACCACCACTTCATCGACAACCGCCCCGACGCCGGCCGAGGCCTACGCCGTTTACCACGCTCGCCGGGAGCTGTCGGTCGTGCAGCCCACGGGCAGCCTCGCCCTCGTGAACACGCAGTGGATTGACTCGTCCCAGACGATTTGGGGCGTGCCGGGCACCTGGGCGCCGCTGCCACTCGGCGAGTCCGGACTGATGCTTACCGCCGAAACATCGGCGAATATCACCGTGGACGGAATGCTCGTCAATGGCGACGTGATTGTTCGGGGCAAAGATGCCGAGACGCCGAGCGAGATTGTCTTCAGCGACACGGTCAGCGGATTCGTGATCGCGAGCGAAGAGGGCACCTACGCCCTGCGGGTGTGGGACGCGAACTCGGAGGGCATCCAGGAATTCGGATCCATCTCGAGCTTTGACTACGACCCAGAGTGGGTCGTCACCGGCACATTCACTGAGCTCCCGGATGGCACAACGGTGGGTTTTGAGCACCTCAAGGACGACGGCAAGACTCGGGATTTGCCCATCCCTGGCGAGATCACCTTCTCGAAAGATGGGATCGACTATAACCTCGCCGCGTTCAAGGCGGGGCGTGCGCTGCAGCTCGTCGTCTCGGACTCCACCAGCGGCGATTCCACCTACAGCGTCGGACGCTTCCTGTACATCGCCCCGAATGCGGATGGCTCGATCACTCTCGACTTCAACCGGGCAGTCCTGCCGCCCTGCGCCTTCAGCTACGCCTTCAACTGCCCGATGCCGCCCAAGCAGAATCGCTTTGCGGTGCCCATCGAGGCTGGCGAGAAGCAGGTCTTGAAAAAAGACGGCTCACTGCTGCACGAGTGAGCGGTACTCCAACGAGCGCATAAACAGGCCGCGGCGTTTCGCCTCTCCGGCTGACTCTGCAGCTGACTCGGTAGCTGACTCGGTCGCTGCCCCTATAGCTGACTCTGAAGTCTCGGCACCGCAGCAACCTCGGCGACGCTCGCCGCAGTCATCTGGTGGAGTGGTCGTCACCGAAGCTCGACCTACTGCGACCTGCATGCCAACGAGATCGTCGGTATTCGCGATCTCCGATGCGAAATCGGGACGTATCAGGCTCCTCACCGCTCCTGTCGGCCGGTGCCAGGAGTGCTGAAAATCCCCGGACTGCTGAAAATGCCAGGACTGCTGAGGAAGTGCACGGAACCTCCGGCTAGGGTTGCACCATTCGGCCATTGTTGATCGGAGGTGCCATGGCTAGTCCGTGGACAGTAGCGCGCCCGACCGACAGTTCAGAACGGCAGCGACTCGCGTCTGCCCATGACTCGGTGATTGCGACGCGCACCGCAGTAATCGGTGTTCGCCGGCTCGTGCAGGAGTCCTGGCAGAGGTCACTGCAACTCGAGCTCGACCCCGACCACCTCGGTACCGCAATCGATTTTGATGAGGGCGATCTTCACGATTATCGGAACGCCCACCCGATGGCATTGGCGCTTCCGACCATCCATAGCCTGCTCATCCGTCACACCTTTGATGCCGGCTTGATTGTCGCGATTGGGGACGAAGCCGGTCGACTGCTCTGGATCGATGGGGACCGGGCATTGCGACGCAAAGCCGAGGGCATGCTCTTTGTCGAAGGTGCCGACTGGTCAGAGCGGGCGGTTGGTACGAGCGCGCCGGGAACGGCTCTGGCGGTCGACCACGGCATCCAGATCCAGGGTGCCGAGCACTTCAATCGCATCGTGCACCCGTGGAGCTGCACGGCGGTACCGGTGCACGATCCGGCTTCCGGCCGCATCCTCGGAGTCATCGACATCACCGGGGGAGCGGATGCCGTGGCTCCGGCGACCCTTCCTCTGCTGGAGGCCGCTGTGGCGGCCGTCGAGTCGGAGATGCGCATCCGTCGATTGGATGAGCTGACCTCGCGCCCCCACCGCTCCACGACGGTATTGAGCGCTTCCCGGGCCATCGCACCTCCGGTGCTCTCCGTGCTCGGCAGCGATATCGGCCGCATCATCGTCGGCGGTCGAACCACCGAGCTGAGCATGCGCCACTCCGAGATCCTCACGCTTCTGGCGTGGCATCCGGGAGGCCTCTCGGTCGACCGGCTCGCCGGGCTTGTCTATGAGCGGGAGGGGTCAATCGTCACGCTCCGTGCCGAGATGGTGCGGCTGCGTAAGGTGCTAGAGCGCATTGACGATTCGCTCGTTCCGCTCTCACGCCCCTACCGGTTGCCGGCGCGGCTGGAACTGGATGCACACCGGGTGTTGGCGTTTCTGGACCGCGGGGCGCACCGCGTGGCGCTCGGGGCGTACTCGGGAGCACTGCTTCCGACATCGTCCGCCCCGGGAATTGCTGATATCCGCCGGGAACTGAGCCAGCGCCTTCGCGATGCCCTGCTCACTGACGCCTCCGCCGAAACACTTCTCGCCTATGCCCGCACCGATGAAGCAGCGTACGACGCAGACCTCTGGAGGACCTGCCTTCGGATGCTTCCGCCCAAGTCCCCCAAGCGAGCGGCAGTCGTCGCCCGACTCGAACGCATCGAAGCCGAACTCGGATTGCAACAGGTCGCAACCTCGTCGCAACCTTCTCTCTCCTAACCTGCAGCTGGACCCAGAGGGTCCTTTTGACAGTGTCGTCGACAGGAGTTGCAATGACCGTTTACGCGGCCCCGGGTTCACCGGATGCGAAGTTCAGTTACAAGCCCCGCTATGAGCACTGGATCGGGGGCGAGTGGGTTAAGCCAGTGAAAGGCCAGTATTTCGAAGACATCTCACCCGTCAACGGAAAGCCGTTCTGTGAGATTGCCCGAGGCACCGCCGAGGATATCGATGCGGCACTCGACGCCGCGCACAGGGCCGCGCCGGCGTGGGGCAAGACTAGCGCCACCGAGCGGGCGGCGGTGCTCAATAAGATCGCCGACGTGATCGACGCCAACACAGAGTTGCTCGCTCTCGCCGAAACCTGGGACAACGGCAAAGCCATTCGGGAGACGTTGAATGCCGACATCCCCCTCGCAGCGGATCACTTCCGTTACTTCGCCGCCGCGATCCGAGCCCAGGAGGGCAGCTTCGCGGAGATGGACAACGGCATGACCGCCTATCACTACCACGAGCCGCTCGGAGTTGTCGGGCAGATCATCCCGTGGAACTTCCCCATCCTCATGGCGGTGTGGAAGCTTGCTCCGGCCCTCGCGGCAGGCAATGCCATCGTGTTGAAGCCGGCCGAGCAGACGCCAGCGTCGATCCTCGTCTTGATGGAGCTGATCGGCGACATCCTCCCGGCAGGAGTCGTCAATGTCGTCAACGGCTTCGGTGTCGAAGCGGGTAAACCGCTGGCCTCGAGCCCCCGCATCCGCAAGATCGCCTTCACGGGTGAAACGACGACCGGTCGACTGATCCTGCAGTACGCGAGCGCAAATATTATTCCGGCAACACTGGAACTCGGGGGGAAGAGTCCGAACGTGTTCTTCAAGGACGTCGCGGATGCTGACGACGCGTTCTACGATAAGGCCCAGGAGGGCTTCGCTCTCTTTGCCTTCAACCAGGGAGAGGTCTGCACCGCCCCGAGCCGCGCGCTGATTGAAAAGCCGATCTACGATAAATTCCTCGGCGACGCGGTCAAGCGCACCGCGCTCGCGGTGCAGGGCAATCCGCTCGACACCGACACGATGATCGGTGCCCAGGCGTCGAACGACCAGCTGGAGAAGATTCTCAGCTACATCGACATCGGAAAGCAGGAGGGCGCAAAACTCCTGCTCGGCGGTGAGCGTACCGACCTGGGGGGAGACCTGAGCGAGGGCTATTACGTGCAGCCGACGATCTTCGAGGGGCACAACAAGATGCGCCTCTTCCAGGAGGAGATCTTCGGACCGGTGCTCGCGGTGACCAGCTTTGACGGCTACGACGAGGGCATCGCCATTGCCAACGACACGCTCTACGGGTTGGGGGCCGGTGTGTGGTCGCGCAATGGCAACACGGCGTACCGCGCTGGTCGGGATATTCAGGCCGGCCGGGTGTGGATCAACAATTACCACGCCTATCCGGCTGGCGCTGCCTTCGGCGGCTACAAGAGCTCGGGTATCGGGCGCGAGAACAGCCGCCTGGCCCTCGACCACTACCAGCAGACGAAGAACCTGCTCGTTTCGTACGATGAGAACAAGCTGGGCTTCTTCTAAACCCGCACCAACCCGGTGATCGAGCCCTGTCACGATTGCGACACGGCTCGATCACCGGCTTCGAGCGCATACTTACTCCAGATCGAAAGGACACCGATGTCTGTCATCGAAAGCACCGGAGTGGTCACCGCTTCCGTCACGGTCCCAGGCGAGACCATTCCCCGCGTCGCATTCCTGCCGGTGACCGTAGACCTGCTCCGTAAGCTCTGGGACCAATACGGGCCGCTCATGATCCACCAGTCCGGTGGATGCTGCGATGGCTCGAGCCCGATGTGTTTCCCGGCGGGTGACTTTCTCACCTCAGACCAGGATGTGCTGCTCGGCCGCCTCGACATTGCTCCGACCGGAGGAGATCCCCAGGTCATCGACTTCTGGATGTCGGCAGAGCAGTTTGAGTACTGGAGTCACACCTTCCTCACGGTCGACGTCGTCAAGGGGCGCGGGAGTGGCTTCTCGGTCGAGGCCCCGGAGGGTGTGCGGTTCATGATCCGCTCCCGCCTGATGCAGGCCGTGTCCCCGTTTATGTGATGCCCCATTCGCCTGCGCGGGTCGACACGACCACTTCGGCTCCTTCGCGCCCGTGAGTGACACTCGCGCCGAAACATTCGGGCGCGAGTGTCACTCACGAGCGCGAAGGAGTCGAGGGTGCGGGCAGCGGATACCACGGTCGGTGGCATCCCGCACAATGAAATGGTGTTCGTTGCCGTCTTTTCACTTCCCGGAGGTGTCGCTCTCCAGCGGCTCGCGGATGACGGCACGCTTGACGGCACTGTTCGGGTGGTCGCCGGGGCGGACTTCGCGGCGGCAGTCGCGGACCTAGAGCGGCAGCATCCACGGTGGGTCTGGGACGATACTCCCCGGTGGTACGCCGGTCTCCTCGAGGCCCACGTCCGCGTCGAACGGTGCGTGGACCTGCGGCTGTCGCACGCGATCCTTCGCAACTCCTCGCTGACGGCGGGATCAGCTCTCGCCACTGCTCCTGTGTGCTCCTGGGATCGCGGTGCGCTCGAACCTCCGGGGACGCCGCCGGAGCACACTCTGTTCGACCTTGACGAGGTGCCGGCGGATGACTCCACCGAAGATACCCTCGCCGAGTTCGCAGCACAGCGGGACGCGATCGCCGGCGCTGGAGACCCGGCACGGATCGGGCTTCTCCTCGCGGCCGAGTCTGCCGGGGCTCTCGTTGCCGCAGAGATGATGCATTCGGGCCTGCCCTGGCGCGCGGACATCCATAACGAGATCCTCGAGCGCCATCTCGGCCCGCGTCCAGTGTCCGGCCAGCGGCCTGCGCTTCTCGACGCCACGTTGCGGCGCCTCCGGGCGGAGTTGGAGGCGCCGACTCTCAATCCGGACTCACCCTCCGAGCTGCTCAAGGCCCTCGATATCGCGGGGCTCATGGTCACCTCGACGAAGTCGTGGGAGCTCAAGAAACTGAAGCATCCCGCTATCCAACCGCTGCTCGAATATAAGAAGCTCGCCCGGCTTCTCGCGGCGAATGGATGGCACTGGCTCGACTCGAACGTGCGTGACGGCCGATTCCATCCTGAGTACGTGCCGGGAGGAGTCGTCACGGGACGCTGGGCGAGTACCGGCGGCGGCGGAGCCCTGCAACTTCCGAAGCAGATTCGCGGAGCCGTCGTCGCTGATGCCGGCTGGAAATTCGTGGTGGCCGATGCCTCGCAGCTCGAGCCGCGCATCCTCGCCGCGCTCTCGGGCGATCGCGGAATGGTGGAGGCCGGCAGTGCGGGCGACCTCTATGCCGGAATCGTCGCCGGTGGAGCAGTGGAGACCCGCGACCAGGCCAAGGTCTCCATGCTCGGCGCCATGTATGGGGCGACCTCTGGCGAGAGCGGCCGGTTGATGCCCCAGCTGACGAAGACCTATCCGAGGGCGATCGCCATGGTGGAGCAAGCCGCCCGCGCGGGCGAACGCGGCGAGGTGGTCACGACTCGACTCGGCCGCAGCTCGCCCCGGCCGAGCGCTGAGTGGTACGCCGGCCAGGCGGATGGCTACGGCGAGAACGCTACGGAGGCCGATGCGAGCCGCGCTCGCGGGCAGGCGCGCAGCTGGGGTCGATTCACCCGAAACTTCATTGTGCAGGGCAGCGCCGCGGAATGGGCGCTGTGCTGGATGGCAAACCTGCGTCGCGCGCTGCACGAATCGTCAGGGGGAACGTGGATCACGGACTCCCCACACCTCGTTTTCTTTATGCACGATGAGGTCGTCGTGCACTGCCAGGCAGACCGGGTGGATGCTGTCGAGGCGGCAGTCCGCACGGCGGCCGAGGAGGCGGGCCGTCTCATGTTCGGCGCCCTGCCGGTGACCTTCCCGCTGACCGTCGCCACTGTGGACGACTACGGCCAGGCCAAGTGAGTCAGTGTGTGGTCGCGCGTCGACCGCGTTTCGGCCGCGACTGCGATAACGGTCGAAACGAGTCGTAGTCGACGAGGGCGGCGACGGCCGATCCGAGCCAGGCGATCGCGGCGACTGCCTGCGCCTCCCGCGCGACGAGCGCCAGCCGAGCATCCGCCAGAGTCGGTTCCGCTTCGGTCCGCGTGTCGGCGAGATCACGCTCCCACCATCGCCGATACCGTTCCGCGACCGTCTTGGCCGCTACCGGATCGATCGAGCTCGTCACGAGTACCTGGTCGAGCATCTCGGTCCACTCTGGCAGGCCGTCGAGCACTGGTTCGGTCATCCAGGATGCGGCAGCGACAGTGCCGGCATCGGTAAGCCGGTAAAGCGGAAAGGAGTCGGCGGTAATCCCAGCGGGCTCGACGAGGCCCGTGCGCGCGAGACGTTCAAGGGTGCTGTAGATCTGGCCGACATTCACCGGGCCACGGTGTGGGGCGCGCGCGGCGAGCTCGGAATGTAGCTGGAGGCCATAGCCCTCACCGAGAGAGAGCACCGCGAGGAGGCCGTCTCGAACCGACACCCAAGCCTCCTCCGGCGGATTAAAAACAATGCCGAGTATATAGTCTTTCGAGGACTCGGCAATTACACGGTTGTTATTTACCGGGAACTTCGGCCATAATTGGCGAAGCGGCTTGCCGCGTAACTGAATAGCGCAGCACGAATCATTCCGAGGTCGATGGGGAAGTCGAACCTCAACGGAATGGAGTTATCGTGGCTGCACTAACCAAGACCAGTGTCGCAATGGCGCGGGGTGTTCTCTTCGTGCATTCCGCTCCGCGAGCGCTGTGCCCGCACATCGAGTGGGCTGCAGGGGGAGCGATTGATCGCGCCGTGAATTTCCAGTGGGACGAACAGCGGGTGCTCAAGGGTTCCATGCGCACTGAGTTCTACTGGGAAGGTGTGCAGGGAACCGGCGCTGCCATTGCCTCCGCCCTGCGCGGCTGGGAACACCTGCGCTTCGAGGTCACCGAGGACTCGTCTCCCGGTAGTGACGGCGGTCGCTGGATGCATACGCCCGACCTCGGTATTTTCTTCGCCCAGACCGACACCGCTGGAAACGTCGTGATCCCCGAAGACCGGGTGCGCTACGCGATGGAGATCGCTGGCTCGGATGCGTTCGAGTTGCAGCGCGAGCTGCGCCTCGCGCTCGGCCAGGCCTGGGATGACGAACTCGAGGCCTTCCGCCACTCCAGCGATACCAACCAGGTGGTCTGGCTCCACAAGGTCGGCTAGTACAAAGTCGCCAGGCGAAGGTCGGCTGACGCTCTACCGTCGGTAGATCTCAACGATGCGCTCCGCATAGTTCGACGGAGAGAACAGCTCTCGATCGACGAGTGCGCCCCTCGAGAGACCAACGAGAAGCGAGGGGTCTTCCACGAGTGCCACGATCGCGTCGGCCAGCCCCGCGTCATCCGGAGACTCCGACAGATAGCCCGAGTTGAGCAGTCCCTCCTTGAGCTTCGGATCGCAGTACAGCACCCCGCGCTCACGGCTCACGGCCTCCGCGATGGTCATCGGCTGGTTATCAAACCCGAGCGAGGTGAGGGCGATGGCAGCCGAGGCGTCCATCAGCGCGAGCACTGCGTCGTGTGGCAGGGCGCCCTGCACTCGGATCTCCGGATGATCGGCGGCCAGTTCCTTCAGGGCCGCGAGGTCTGATCCTTCACCGACGAAGTCCACCGTGAATCCGTTGTCGGTCCGTGCAAGCGCGGCGATCACGGCTCGCACAAAGTGCAGTGGCCGCTTCACCGGTTCGCAGCGCGCCACCCAGAGGAAACTCGGGCGACGTGCCTGGTCGATGGTGAGAGGGTGAGACGCGATTTCCGTTGTGGCGATCGGGTTGGGGATCACGGAGATCGTGCCAGTGACACCTGCGGCGACGAGATCGTCGGCCTGGTGTTTCGATGGCGACACCACCTGCTTCGCGCGGCGCGCCATGGCGAGCACGAGATTTCGGAGCAGGTTGTCGGTCTTGCGCGGGGTGAAGAGGATATTGGGGATCTTTTCACCGATGACGAGCTGCAGCCCCCAGCGGATAAACCAGGCGACGGATGCCTGCGGCGGCCCCTCGCTCGCCCAGTAGAAGCTGTGCACCGTGTGCACGAGCGGGATCCCCATCTTGATGGCCGCGCCATCAACAACATGGGCGAGCCCGAATTCGGTCTGCACGTGCACGACGTCCACATGCTCGGCGCGCAGGTATTTCTCCAGCGCGGCGACACTCCGAGCGGTATTGGGTATTACGGCCAGATCAAGCACCGGCAACCGGAACAGCGGCTTCACCAGGAGACCGTCAGGCGATGGCTGGTATCTAGCTCCCCATATCCCCCGCGCGGGAGAGACGACGATCACGGTGTGGCCGGCCTCTTCGAGGGCGAGTTTCTGCTGCCGCATGGAGGTCTGGGCGCCTCCGACGTAGTCGAAGTAGTAGTCGCTGACGATGGCGATCTTCAGGGGGCCGTCAGGCGCGCCGGTCATACGCTCCGGAAGGCCAGCACGGCGTTATGGCCGCCGAAGCCGAATGAGTTGCTGATGGCGAGCAACGGTCCGGCGCCGAGGGCCCGGGGGCTCGTGACGACATCGAGAGGGATCTCCGGATCCTGTTCCGTGAGGTTGATCGTCGGGGGTGCGGTGCGGTCACGGAGCGCGAGGATGGTGAAAATCGCCTCCAGTGCTCCGGTCCCGCCAAGCAGATGACCGGTGGCACCCTTGGTAGCCGAGACCGGGATACTGTGAACGCGTTCGCCGAACGCCGATTTGAGGGCCGCGTACTCGGCGATGTCGCCGACGGGGGTGCTCGTCGCGTGGGCGTTGATGTGATCCACCTCATCCGGCGTCGCTCCGGCCTGCGCCAGCGCGAGAGCGATAGCGCGCGAAGCGCCGCGACCCTCCGGGTCGTTGGCGGTGATGTGGTGAGAATCCGCGGTGATGCCTCCACCGGCGACCTCGGCGTAGATGTGGGCACCGCGTGCAAGCGCGTGCTCCTCGGTCTCCATGACGATGCTTCCGGCACCCTCGCCCATGACGAAGCCGTCGCGGTCGATGTTGTACGGGCGTGAGGCAGTCTCGGGGGAGTCGTTGCGGCGGGAGAGGGCCTGCATGGAGGAGAACGAGGCGAGCGTGATCGGATGGATGGCAGACTCCGTCCCACCCGCGATGATCACGTCTGCGAGCCCCAGTTGCAGGTTCGTGTAGGCATTATGGATCGACTCGGTGCTCGATGCGCAGGCGGACGCGACCGTGTGCGCGAACGCTCGCGCCTCGAGGGCCATCGAGATCGCGGCGGAGGCGGCGTTCGGCATCAGCATTGGCACGGTCATCGGAAGTACTCGACGCGGGCCTTTCTCGCGGAGAGTGTCCCAGGCGTCAAGCAGGCTCCACAGCCCGCCGATGCCGGTGGCGTAATCGACGCCGAGACGCTCGGGGGCGACCTCAGGCTCGCCGGCATCCGCCCACGCCTCGCGTGCCGAAATCAGGGCGAACTGGGAAGAAGGATCGAGGCGCTTTGTTTCCTGGCGAGTGAGAACTGCTTCTGGACGCACCTTGGCCTCCGCAGCGAAGGTGACGGGCAGTTCGTATTGCGTAACCCACTCGTGGGTAAGCGAACGAACGCCCGACTCACCGGCGAGCAGGGCAGCCCAGGACTCGGGGGCGGTACCACCCAGAGGCGAGCTTGTACCGATTCCGGTGACAACGATTTTCTTGGTCATGACGGCACCTCTCTGGTGAATAGACGCGACGGGCGTCCTCCGACGGGCGCGGCCAACTCCACAGGATCCTCTGGAGCTGGCCAGCCGCGTTGGTGGGCCCAGCGGGCCCGATCTTCTAGTCCTGGGCGGCGACGATGAAGCTCACGGCATCACCGACGGTCTTGAGATTCTTGACCTCTTCGTCGGGGATTTTCACCTCGAACTTCTCTTCTGCGTTGACGACGATGGTCATCATCGAGATCGAGTCGATGTCGAGGTCGTCGGTAAACGACTTGCCCAGCTCCACCGAATCGGTGGCGATACCGGTTTCGTCATTGATGAGCTCGGCGAGACCAGCCAGTACTTCTTCGGTGGACAGTGCCATTGTGTTATCTCCTAGGGGTGTCGATTGACCGTTGATTATCTTACGGGAGCACAACGACCTGGGCTCCAAAGACCAAGCCCGCGCCGAATCCGATCTGCAGGGCGAGTCCGCCGCTGAGCTCCGGATGCTCCGCGAGAAGTCGGTGAGTGGCGAGGGGGATCGAGGCGGCCGAAGTGTTTCCGGTGGTGGCGATATCCCGCGCGATCAGGACGGATTCCGGCAGCTTGAGCTGTTTCGCGAATTCATCGATGATGCGCATGTTGGCCTGATGGGGAATAAACGCGGCGAGATCCGCCGGGGTGATGCCGGCGACTTCGAGAGCCTGCTTGGCGACCTTTGCCATATCCCAGACCGCCCAGCGGAACACGGTCTGACCCTCTTGGCGGAGGGTCGGCCACTCGGCGGTGCCGTCGCGGAAATCGGTGAGTGTGGAGTTCATCCCGACCGCATCCGCTTTGGAACCGTCGGAGCCCCAGACCGCCGGAGCGATGCCGGGGCTGTCACTCGGTCCGATCACCACGGCGCCGGCTCCGTCTCCGAGCAGGAAAGAGATGGAGCGATCGGTGGGGTCCACCACGTCGGAGAGTTTCTCGGCACCGATCACCAGCGCGTAGTGTGCGGCACCCGAGCGGATGAGCGCATCGGCCTGAGTGACCGCGTAGCTGAATCCGGCACAGGCCGCGTTGGTGTCGTAGGCCGCTGCTGGATTGGAGCCAACCCGATCCGCCACGACCGCGGCCATCGAGGGGGTATGCTGCACGTTGCTGATGGTCGCGATGATGACGAGGTCGATCTGGCCAGCGGCCACGCCGGATTTGGCAATGGCTTCGCGGGCGGCATCCGTGGCGAGGTCCACCGCGAGGACGTCAGCCGAAGCTCTTGTGCGGGTGATGATTCCCGTGCGCTGCTGGATCCATTCGTCGCTGGAATCAATCGGCCCGATGAGGTCCTCATTGGGCACGACCACATCACCGCGCGCCGCGCCATAGCTGTAGATGCGAGTAAATTCCGCGCCGTGGGTCTGGTTCAGGATGGGGTGGCTCATGACTTCCCGTCAATCAGGTCGAATGCTGCGGCGAGGTCGTCCGGAGTCTTGACGGCAACCGTTGGCACTCCTGTGAGGCCGCGCTTCGCCAAACCCACCAGGGCTCCGGCGGGGGCGATCTCGATCAGGCCGGTAACACCAGCGGCCGCGAACGCGTCCATTGTCTTGTCCCACCGTACAGGGGAGGAAACCTGCCCGACGAGCAAGTCGAGAAACACGGATCCGTTCGAGACGACGGTGCCGTCGTGATTGGTCCAGATCGTAAGCGTCGGGTCGTGTTTGCGGAGCCCCTCGACCACCGATGCCAGCTGAGCCACCGCCGGCGACATATACCGCGTGTGGAATGCACCGGCAACCTGCAGGGGAATGACTCTCGCCCCGGCTGGGGGGGCGTCCTTGAGCGTGGCGAGTCCGTCGAGTGCTCCCGCGACGACGATCTGGCCGCCGCCGTTGAAATTGGCCGGCTCGAGACCAAGTGGGATGAGGCGCGAGAGCAATTCCTCTTCTGACGCCCCGATCACGGCGCTCATGCCGGTGGGCTCGAGTGCTGAGGCGCTGGCCATGGCCGTTCCGCGTTCGCGCACGAGTGTCATCGCATCCTTTTCGCTCAGGATTCCCGCGGCCGCCGCCGCGGTCACCTCGCCGACAGAATGGCCCGCAACGCCACCGATTCGGTCACGTCGTCCCTCGAGGAGAACGGAGAGGGCGAGAAGTCCGGAGGCCACGATGAGCGGTTGGGCAACCGCCGTGTCGCGGATGGTGTCGGCATCTGACGTTGTGCCGTGCGTCGCAAGATCCAAGCCCGAGGCATCCGACAGCATTTGGAGATGATCGGCGAATCGGGATTCCGCTAGCCAGGGAGAGAGGAAGCCGGGAGTTTGCGAACCCTGGCCGGGACAGACGACAACGATCATTACCTCAGTCTGCCGTGCATCGCGCCGGTGTGGGTTGTAGGGCTCCACTAAGAAATGTGCCGTCAATAGGGGCGATCCCACAAGGGTGACGCACGGTCGAACCCCTGATCGTCCTGAGGCTGGCAGCCAGCGTCGGCTACCGAGGCTGGCTACCTGGCACCTAGCGCCGGCGCAGCGGACCGTCCGGCTCGGCAATCGAGCCGATGATCAGCGCCGCCTGTAAAATGAGGGACTCGCGCGCTCCGGTGGCATCCCAGCCGATCACTTCGGAGACTCGCTTGAGGCGATATCGCACGGTATTGGGATGCACGAAAAGTTCGCGAGCAGTGGCTTCGAGCGAACGGCCATTGTCCAGATAGCACCACAGGGTGGCGAGCAGCTCGGTCGAATGCGCCTGCAGGGGCTTGTAGATGCGGTTGATAAGTGTTGCGCGGGCGAGGGCGTCGCCCGCCAGAGCGCGCTCGGGTAGAAGGTCGTCGGCGAGGGTGGGCCGCGGCGCGTTCCGCCAGGAGCGTGCGACCGCGAATCCGGCGAGAGCGGCTTTCGCGCTGCGGGATGCCTCCACCAGGGACGGAACCTGGTGCCCCAGCACGAGATAGCCGTCGCCAAAGCCCGGCTCGAGTGCGGTTGCGATATCGAGGAAAGGGGTGAGGGTCGCTCCGGCAGGCTCGTCGGCTTGCGGCGTGGGATGGGCGCGCCCGATCACGAGCACCAGCCGGCTTCCCTGCACGCCGATCAGCACATCGGCATCGAGGTGTCGGGCGGTGCGGCGTAGCATGTCGACATCGAGCATCTTCGGAGCGGTCCCCACCAGCACAGACACCTCGCCGTGTCCGTGCCAGCCGAGGGCGGCAATGCGTGACGGTAGTTCGTCGTCGTACTCTCCGCTGAGGATGGAGTCAACGACGAGGGCTTCGAGCCTGGCATCCCACAGTCCGCGGGCTTCGGCCGCTCGGGCGTAGACATCCGCCGCAGCGAAGGCGATCTCCCGCGAATACAGCAGTATGGCTTCGCGCACCGTCTCGTCCGCGCCTCTGACCCGGTCTTCGACCACTTCCACCGTCACCCGGATGAGCTGCAGCGTCTGAGTGAGACTCACCGAACGCAAGAGCTCCCGAGGCGCGGCGCCGAAGACGTCAGCTGCGATCCAGGGGGTTGACGTGGGGTCGTCGTACCAGTGGATGAAGGAGGTGATGCCAGCCTGGGCGACAAGGCCGACGGCGGAACGCCGACCAGGCGGCATCTCGCCGTACCAGGATAGGGTGTCGTCGAGTCGCTTCAGAGTCGCTGTGGCGAGCTCACCAGAAATCGCCCGCAGCCAGGCGAGTGTCTGTTCCTTGGTCTTGACCGCGGGTGCCATGTTTTTGCGAGCCTCTGGCTAGCTCTCGCCACCCGCCGTGCCGGTCGTGCCGGCTGTCACATCGTGCAGGCGGTAGCGCTCGATCGCCTGCTGCGGGATGCCCGGGTGGAGTTTTCCCTGCGCGACGAGCGACTCGAGAGTCCGAACCACAATCGACGGTCCGTCGATTTTGAAGAATCGACGGGCGGCGGCGCGGGTGTCCGAGAAACCGAAGTCATCGGCACCGAGCGTGGCGAAATCTCCGGGCACAAAGGCACGGATCTGGTCCGGAACCGCATGCATAAAGTCAGTGACCGCTACAAACGGACCCTCTGCTGCCGCGAGCTTGTGTGTCACGTAGGGCACACGCTTCTCGGAGTTCGGGTTGAGGAAGTTTTCCTCGGTAGCAGCCAAGCCGTCGCGCCGCAATTCAGTCCACGAGGTAACGGACCAGACATCCGCCGAAACGCCCCAGTCTTCGGCAAGCAGTTGCTGGGCCTCAAGCGCCCAGGGCACTGCGACTCCGGAAGCAAGAAGCTGCGCCTTCGGACCCTGGGTCGTGCCGGCACTAAGCCGATAGATGCCTGCGAGAAGCCCCTCGATATCGAGATCTTCCGGCTCTGCCGGCTGCGTCATTGGCTCGTTGTACACCGTGAGGTAGTACATGACGTTCGGGTGCGGATGCGACCCCCCGTACATGCGCTCGAGGCCGTCCCTGACGATGTGCCCGAGCTCGTAGCCGTAGGCGGCGTCATAGGAAATCACGGCCTGGTTGGTTGATGCGAGCACCAACGAGTGCCCGTCGGCGTGCTGCAGTCCCTCACCCGTGAGAGTGGTGCGACCCGCGGTCGCGCCGATGATGAAGCCTCGTGCCATCTGGTCGCCGGCTGCCCACATCGCATCACCCGTGCGCTGGAACCCGAACATCGAATAGAAGATGTAGACCGGGATCAGCGGCTCACCATGGGTGGCGTAGGAGGTGCCTGCGGCGGTGAAGGCCGCAAAGCCTCCCGCCTCGTTTATGCCGACGTGCAGGATCTGGCCCTGTGCGCTCTCC
>JANYIZ010000156.1 GCA_025408445.1 Frigoribacterium sp.
TCCCGATGACATCGCAGCCCGCCTCGAAGGCAAGAGCTCGCTCGGTCGGCTTGGCCTACTCACGCACTCCACCGCCGGGTTCGTCGACCCGGGATTCAGCGGTCACGTCACGCTCGAGCTGTCGAACGTCGCGACCCTGCCGATCAAGCTCTGGCCCGGGATGAAGATCGGCCAGCTCTGCTTCATCCGATTGACCTCGCCGGCCGAGAAGCCCTACGGTTCAGCGGAGTATTCGTCGCGCTATCAGGGACAGCGTGGACCGACGGCCTCGCGGTCCTTCCAGAACTTCCACCGCACTGACATCTCGCGCGATGGGAGCCTGCTGGATTGACCTCGGGCAGGATCGGCGCCGTTGCGCCCCGGACGCTGCCCGAGCAAACAGCAGGTCTACGCGCCGAGCTGCTCCAGCTGCCAGCCAAGCCACGGGCTGAACGCGAACGGGGCCGCGGTAACAGCCCGTCGCAGCGCATGCGGGTCGAGCCAGGCGAACTCCGAGACTTCTTCCGGGTTCTGCTGCACGACATCCGTCGTCACGGCGCGGTAGACCGGGCAGATCTCGTTCTCTACGATGCCTGAGGCGTCGACCGCGCGGTAACGGAAGTCGGGCAATACGACCTCGAGGTCGGTCACCGTGATACCGAGTTCCAACCCGGCTCGGCGGATGATGGCATCCGTCAGCGACTCGCCGGGAAAAGGATGCCCGCAGAAGGAGTTTGTCCAAACACCCGGCCAGGTGAGCTTCGACAGCGCGCGACGGGTGACGAGCACGCGCCCCTCTGAGTCGTAGACGTGGCAGGAGAATGCGAGGTGGAGAGGGGTGGAGAGACCGTGCACGGAGAATTTCTCAGCCTCGCCGATGGGCTGGCCCGCGTCATCCAGAAGTACGACGAGCTCTGCACGACTGTGCACAGGCCCTGTGCTGCTTTTCATGTGTGTCCGTTACCCTGAAGAGGTGACCGGCCAGAACCTGAGGACTCCTGTGAAAGGGAGCGAATCTCGGGAAGCGGCCGTGCTGAAGCGTCGATCCAGCCTAACCTCCGCTGCACCGGGCAGGACCGCACAATGACCAACCACAGCAACCGTCCTGCCACCGACTCCACCCTGTACGACCGGGTCGCGGAAGAGACGGCGAGCGTCGTCATCCGCCGCTATTCCACCTCCTTCGGGCTGGCCTCCCGCCTCCTGGCGCCGTCGATCCGCCGCCACGTCGAGAACATCTACGCGCTCGTACGGGTGGCCGACGAGGTTGTGGACGGGGGAGCAGCGGATGCCGGGCTCGATCCGCTCGAAGCGGCTCGGGTGCTCAACGACTTCGAGCGCGACACCGAGGCGGCGCTCGACTTGGGGTACAGCACCAACTTCGTCATCCACGCCTTCGCGCGAAGCGCTCGCGCAACGGGATTCGGCCGCGAGCTCACCCAGCCCTTCTTCGAGTCGATGCGCATGGACCTGGTGCAGACCGAGCATGACGACCAAAGTTTCGAAACCTATGTCTACGGATCCGCGGAAGTCGTCGGCCTCATGTGCCTCGGGACCTTTCTGCAGGGGATGCCCGTTTCGCCGCCGGAACTCGCCCGGTTCGAGCACGGCGCTCGCAAGCTCGGCGCGGCGTTCCAGAAGATTAACTTTTTGCGGGACCTGTCAGCCGACTTCGAGACGCTCGGTCGCAGCTACTTTCCCGGCGTGAGTGTCGACACATTCAGCGAAGCGGACAAGACCCGACTACTCGACGACATCGACGCTGATCTGCGCGACTCGGCGTCGGTGGTGCCACTGCTTCCGGTCACCTCGCGACGGGCCGTCGCCCTCGCCCAGGGACTCTTCACCGAACTCGCCGTGCGCCTGCGAGCGACTCCGGCGGATCGGCTCGTGCACACCCGCGTTCGCGTGCCGAACCCGGTGAAGCTCCGCATCGCGGCTGGCGCTCTGGCCGGTCGCACCCCCCGATCCACCCTCTCCATCACCAGTAGGACAAGACCGAAAGCAGCATCATGAGCAACATCGTCGTCATCGGCGGAGGAATCGCCGGACTGGCGTCCGCGGCACTACTCGCGAAAGACGGACACGAGGTGACGGTGCTCGAGGGCCGTCCGAGTGTCGGCGGTCGCGTCGGCTCCTGGGAGCGCGACGGCTTCCGATTCGACACCGGACCCAGCTGGTACCTGATGCCGGAGGTATTCGATCACTTTTTCCGCCTCCTCGGGACGACCGCGGAGAAACAACTGCGGCTGGTAACTCTCGATCCCGGTTACCGGGTGCTGTTCGAGGGCGTGGCTGAGCCGATCGACATCACCGCGAGCCGCGAGGAGAATCTCGAGCTGTTCGACCGGATCGAGCCGGGATCCCGTCGCCGCATGGAGAAGTACCTCGACTCCGCGCGCGACGTGTACGAGATCGCCAAGAAGCGATTCCTCTACACGAGCTTCGCCGACATCCGTCCGCTCTTGCGAAAGGACGTGCTCTCACGCACCGGCAGGCTGGTCTCGCTGTTGGTCACCCCGCTCGCCACACTGGTTCGACGCACGGTGAAGGATGCGCGGCTACAGCAGATCCTCGGCTACCCGGCCGTCTTCCTCGGTTCATCGCCATATATCGCTCCGAGCATGTACCACCTGATGAGCCATCTCGATCTCGAAGGGGGAGTGCTGTATCCGATGGGTGGATTCACCGAACTCATCGCCCGGATCGAAGCGCTCGCCGAAGCTCAGGGCGTGACCATCGTCACCGACTCACCCGTCACAGCGATCAATTCGCGGGACGGAGTCGTCACCGGAGTCGACTACACGGATGCCGCTGGCACGACGCGCACGCTCGTGGCCGACATCGTGGTCTCGGCCGCCGACCTGCACCACACAGAAACGGCACTGCTTCCGCCTACGTTGCAGACCTTCCCGGAAGAGTATTGGGATCGAAAATTAGCCGGACCGAGTGCTTTGCTCATCTACCTGGGAGTGAAGGGCGAGCTGCCCCAGCTCGAGCACCACACCCTCTTCTTCGCCCGCGATTGGAAGGATGGGTTCGACAAAATTTTCGGTGACAATCCGTCTATTCCCGATCCGGCATCCATCTACGTCTGCAAGCCGAGCGGTATCGATCGCTCCACCGCCCCGGACGGGTACGAGAACCTCTTCGTGCTGGTACCCATCCCCGCCGACCCCACGATCGGCAAGGGTGATGTGGACGGCGACGGCGACACTCGCATCGAGACCCTCGCCGACCGGGTGATCTCGCAGATCTCGGTCTGGGCGGGCATTCCGGACCTCGCATCGCGCATCACGCTGCGTCGCACCCTCGGCCCCGGCGACTTCGCGAGCGACCTCAACTCGTGGCGGGGCACCGCCCTCGGTCCGGCACACACGCTCGCGCAGAGCGCCATGTTCCGGTCGGGAAATAAGAGCAGAAAGGTTGAGGGGTTGTTCTACTCTGGCGGCTCCACGATCCCCGGAATCGGACTGCCGATGTGCCTCATCAGCGCCGAGGTTGTTCTCAAGCGCATCCGCGGGGACCGCTCGACCGAACCACTCGCCGAGCCCCTTCAGCGCACGCTTCCCTGATGGCGGTGCTGTACCTGGTATCGCTGGCCGTGGCCCTCACTGGCATGGTGATGCTCGACCGGCGATTCCGTCTGTTCTTCTGGCGCGACGCCCGCCGGGCGGCGATCGTGCTCCTCGCCGGGCTGGTCTTCTTCGTGGCCTGGGATCTCTCGGGAATCGGCCTCGGGATCTTCTTCCGCGGGGAGACCTCGTTCATGACCGGCTTGGTCCTGGCCCCCGAATTTCCGTTGGAAGAGCTTTTCTTCCTCACGCTGCTCTGCTACGTCACGATGAACCTGTTCGGCTTTCTCTCCCGATGGTCGACCGGGTCGTCCGGGTCGTCCGCTGCCGTATCGAGGCGCGGTACCGGAGGAGCGGCCCGGTGAACTATTGGCAACTCAACGTGATCTTCCTCGCCGCGGTGGCGGTGACCGGATGCTTCGCGCTTGCCAAATCCCGCCGTGCGATGCCCTGGCTGCCGATCGTCGGTGCCCTCGGCATCCTCCTGCTCGTGACGGCGGTGTTCGACAACGTGATGATCGGGGTCGGCCTGGTCGGCTACGACGCGACGAAGATCAGCGGGGTATTCATCGGGATCGCGCCTCTCGAGGACTTCGCATACGCGGTGGCCGCCGCAGTACTGCTGCCGTCGCTGTGGCTGCTACTGCCGGGGAGGTCTCGTGAGGAATCTTAAGAGCCTGTTCGTGTCGTCCCGTCCGCTGAGCTGGGTGAACACCGCCTTCCCCTTCGCGGCGGCCTACTTCATGTCAACCCGGCAGATCGATGTGGTCCTCATCGTCGGCACCATCTACTTCCTCATCCCGTACAACCTCGCAATGTATGGCATCAACGACGTGTTCGACTACGAGTCAGACCTGCGTAATCCGCGCAAGGGCGGGGTCGAGGGCGCACTTCTCGATCCGAGTGTGCATCGACTCACTCTGCGTGCGGCGGTAATTCTCAATGTGCCATTCCTCGTTTTCCTCATCGCGGTGGGAAATCCGCTGTCGTGGGTGGTCCTCGCCATCAGTGTCTTCGCGGTGATTGCCTACTCCGCCCCCGGCCTGCGGTTCAAAGAGCGGCCCTTCATCGACTCGCTTACGTCGAGCACCCATTTCGTGTCGCCGGCCATCTATGGTTTCGTACTCGCGGCGGTGGTGTTCACGCCCGCGCTGTGGGCTTTGCTCGCGGCGTTCTTTCTCTGGGGTATCGCCTCCCACGCGTTCGGGGCCGTGCAAGACATCGTGGCCGACCGCGACGGCGGAATCTCGTCCATCGCTACCGTGATCGGCGGCCGCGCTACGGTGCGCCTGGCCTTTTCTGCCTATTTGCTGGGGGGTATCCTGCTGCTCTTCACGCATTTCCCCGGACCGTTCGCGGCGATACTGGTGCTGCCGTATGCGGTGACTGTGATGCCGTTCTGGAACATCACGGATGCCGACGCCGAGACCGCGAACCGGGGCTGGAGGCTGTTCCTCGCCATCAATTTCGTGGTCGGATTCCTCGTCACGATGCTCCTGATCTGGTACGGGATCCTCACCGTGGGCTGTGTCGGCGGCACCGCCACCGATTCGGGATCGAGCATTCCCCTGCCGATTGTGGAGGCCGGGATAGGGCAGTCGCGGGACTTCGTCGGCTGTCACTAGGTGGGTTCGGAGCGCCGGGGGCGCGGGGTCCGCGGTCGCACCGGGCGGGCGCGTGCGCGTGGCGGTCCGCGGTCGCACCGGGCGTCCGCGTGCGCGCGGCGGGGCGCCGAGGGCGCGGTCGCACCGGGCGTCCGGGAGTGCTCGCGGCGGGGCTAACTCCTCGCGGCGGGAGTCGTAACTCCCGCCACGAGGTTCTACTCCCTCCGGGAGCTGGCGTTTCCCCCGCCGCGACACTCGGGCCGCCCCCTGCGCAGCCTTCGACGCGAACCGCGCGCCCGATCGTCAGCAATGTGCCCGAACGAAGGACGGCATGGCTGACGAATCGCCGCATGGTCCGGTATCCGACCGGCACTGGTAGCACACCGCGCGCGTCAGCGCTGACTACGCAGCAAACACAGTGGGGGTTGAGCAACACTCGCCGGTCGGATGAAGTTGAGTTTCTTGATGTACGACCATCTTGAGGGGGTCTAATGCGAAAGACCGCCACGGTCTATGACGTTGCCGCCCATGCCGGAGCGTCGATCGCGACTGTCTCGCGGGTCTTTCGTCGTCCCGGGGCTGAGCGCTGTGAACTGCTGTTCTGACGCAGTGGCGCGCGCATCTAGGAGTTCGGTGATATCCGCGGGGCCGAGGCGTCGGGCGAAGAACAGCCGCAGCAGGAACGGCTCCCGCACGGAGTGCGCGTCGAGCGGCGACGCGAGCCAGCGATCGAGCTCGGCGGCGCCGCCTGGGTGAGGTGATGCACCTTGCGATCGCGGAGGTCGGACTGGGAGTTGACCTCGATGGTAACCAGGTCGTCCTGCGCCAGCCTGGCGAGAAGGCGGTAGACCTGGGCTTGGTCAGTCATCTAGAACTGGCGGATACTTCCGTCGAAGTGCGCCTTGAGGTCGTAGCCGGTGCTCGGGGCTGCGGAAAGGAGGCCGAGGATCGCCTGGCGGAGAGACCTGGGGCCAGCACATGGGATATGGAGTATGTACGTAAAGTCCTACTAGACAGAATGAGCGTCGACCCTTCTGGACGGGCGTCGAGCGCCGTGGGTAGGGCAGCTCCGGTTGCCAGAGCGACCTGTTCGACCGGCGCGGGTCGCTGAGTGACCTATTCGACCGGCGGCGGTACCGGGGGTGCGGGGGTCGGATCGGTCCACCCAAGGTTGCGCGCCATCCGCTCAAGAGTCTGAAGAGTCTGGGCGTACTGCTGCTCGGAGATGCCGTCAGCGGTAATCACCCTGGTCTTGTCGACGGTGGAGGCGAGGGCCGCGAGGGCCGCACGACCGGGGTCGGTGAGGGAGTAACCCGATGGCGAGAGCAGGACCCACCCGCTGCCCACGAGCTCGGCGAGATGCTCCTTGACGGTCTCGTCATCGATCGCCGAGAGAAAAGGCGCGAGTGTGGCATCCAGTTGCGCGCCGGTCGCGTTCCCACGGGAGAGCACGTTGAGCAACTGCCACTGACGGCGGGTCACACCGTGCTCCTCGAGGGTGTTGGCGAACCGTTCGTCGATCAGGCGGTCGACGAGCTTGAGCCAGAAGCCGATAGGGCGCTGATCGGTCATGAGCACAGGGTAGCGGGCAGTGGCCCTCCAGTGGGCGAAGCGGAGCTCGCCGGGGAGTCGTGTAGGGCGGAGCAGCGTGCGCGCGCAGCAATGTGCCTCGCCTGGCCGTGGCACGGGTCTCGATCCGCGCGCGGCGCACCGAACTCGACCACCGGCTCGCGCATCTTCCGATCAGTGGGCCTCAGTACTCAAAGCCGAGTTCCTCGGGGTAGTCACCGAGCGCGGTGAGGGTGATCGCGGCCTTCTTCAGGTGGGCGAGGGTAAGACCGAGCACGCCCGGTCCGAAACTCACCCGGGCGATGCCAAGCTCGGCGAGCTTCTTCAGCGACACCGAGGTGGGGTTGGAGATCACCGACACCGGGCCGTGGATATCGCGGATGGCCCGCTCGACGAGCCCCTCGGTGGGCAGCCGAAGCATGAAAATGCTCGTGGCGCCGGCATCCAGGTAGCGGTTGGCGCGCTCCATGGCTCCGGCCCAGTCGGCCGGGTTGCTCACCAGGGCGTCGACGCGGGCGTTGATCGCGAGCGGCACGCCGGCGGCGTCGGCGGCGGCCCGGGCGGCGGCGATGCGAGCCACCGAGCTCTCGAGATCGCGCAGGGGACCGGATGCCGCCTGCAGCGAGTCCTCGATGTTGAGGCCAGCGGCCCCCGCCTCGATCAACCGCGCCACGTTGTCACGAACGCCCGCGGCATCCGCTGCATAGCCTTTTTCAAAATCGACCGAGACCGGGATCCTCACGGCTCCGGTGATGATGCGCGCGGCCTCGAGGGCCTGTTGCACCGTGAGGCCCTCATTGTCGGGCACGCCGTGGGCGAAGCTGACGGCGTGGCTGGCCGTGGCGAGAGCCGTGACCCCCTTCGTCTCGGCGACGATCCGGGCGGTGACGGCATCCCAGATGTTTACGACGATGAGCGGAGTACCGGGGGTGTGGAGGGAGGTGAGCAGGGCAGCTTTGTCGGCAGTGGACATCATTGCATCAGCCTGTCATGCGCGGGCTGTGGTCGCTAGTTCGACCGAGCCTTCACCGGGATCAGCAACACGAGACCAACGAACAGCACGATCACGATCCCGAGGATGCCCCAGTACTGGGCACCGGCGACGGCGACGAAGGTGGAGAACAGAAGCGGCGCGAGGAAACTCACCGCGCGACCCGTGGTGGCATAGAGGCCGAACACCTCACCCTCGCGTCCGGCCGGGGTGACCCGGGCGAGGAAGGTGCGACTCGCGGACTGCGCCGGGCCAACGAAGAGGCAGAGGATGAGGCCGCCAACCCAGAATGCATTCGACCCGAGGTCATGCGCGAAGAAGACGCCGAGCCCGGCGATGATCAATCCGACGAGCGACACCACGATCACCGGCTTGGCGCCGAACCGATCGTCAAACAGGCCGGAAATCAGGGTGCTCAGACCGGCGACGACGTTGGCGGCGACCGCGAAGATGATGACCTGGCTGCTGGAGAATCCGAAGGTGCCCTGGGCAAGAATGCCGCCGAAGGTGAATACCCCGACCAGGCCGTCGCGGAACAGGGCGCTGGAGATGAGAAAGAGTACGGTGTTGCGGCTCTCGCGCCAGAGGTTCGCGATGTCGCGGAACAGCACAACATAGGACTGCAAGAACCCGACCCGTACCCGGCGGTTCTCGACGCTGATCTCCGGCACGGTGAACAGGATGGGAAGAGAGAAGGCGAGCGTCCAGAGCGCCGCGATCACCGCGATGATTCGGATGTTGAGGCCATCGTCGTGCGGAACGCCGAGGAACCCGCCAGTGTCGGCGGTCAACCCCACGAGGCCGAGCAGCACGAAAAGCAACAGCACGATGCCGCCGAGGTAGCCGGCGCCCCAGCCGAGCCCCGACACCTTGCCGATGGTCCTCGGCGTGGATACCTGGATGAGCATCGCGTTGTAGTTCACGGTGGCGATCTCGTAGAAGATGGTGCCAACCGAGACGAGTCCGACCCCGAGTAGGAAGAACGTGGGCTTTCCTTCAACGAAGAACATGAGGGCGGTCATCACGACGACCACCCCGGTGTTGATGGCCAGCCAGAGTTTGCGGCGGCCCGAGGCATCCGTCCGCTGCCCGAGTACCGGCGCGATCAGGGCCACGATGATGCCGGCAATCGCGAGGCCGAAGCCGAGGCTGGCGGTGAGGGATGCGCCGGCCGCGGTGAACGCCCGGTGGGCGGCTCCGGTTGGCGAGGATTCCGCGTCGCGGGCAGCGACGATCGCGGGATCCACGAAGTAGCTCGAGGTGAGGTACACCGTAAAGACGAAGGTCGTGATGACGGCATTGAAGGCGGCTCCGCCCCAATCCCAGAAGGCCCAGGCTACGACCCAACCGCGAGGGATCTTCTTTCCCTCCTGCAGGTCGAGGCCCGCCACGGCCACGGTACCGGTGGGAGCAGGCTTCGGAACCGTGGGAGGAGGAGCGCTGTCCGTCATGTGCACAGGCTAGTGGCCGCGGACGAATTTTCTGTGTCGTGCCGAGCGGCTCCCGCGCGACAGGAAGCCACGGATCAGTACAGCTCCCCGACCGCCTCCGCGAACAGTGCCTCGGCGTCACAGTCGAATCCCTGGCGAACGAATCAATTGCACACGTTGACGCAGTCCCGCTGGAGCAGGCTCATTCCGTTGGGGTTGCTCGCCACCTCCACGAGCTGCGGCAGATCGATGGCCACCACTCTCGCGTCATGCACCAGCAAGTTATAGGGCGAGAGGTCGCCGTGTGCGGTGCCGGCACGCGCGAAGCCGAGCAGGATGTGTCGTACCTGGGCGAAATAGTCCGCGATCTGGGGAGCGGATGCCCGCACCTGGGCCAGGCGCGGGGCCGCCGTTATGCCGTCGCCAACGAATTCCATGAGCAGCTCCGTGCCGGACACCTGCACCGGGTATGGCACGGCGATTCCGCGCTCGTACATGGTGCAGAGTGCCTCAAACTCCGCGTTCGCCCAGGCCCCTGCCGCGACCGAGCGCCCGTAGGCCGATCCGCGAGCCACCGCCCGGGTGTCGCGGGAACGCCGCATTCCACGCCCCTCCTGGTACTGGGACGAGCGGTGAAAGTCGCTGGTCTCGGGGCCGCGATACCGCTTGGCAGCGAGGATACTGGAGCGCGCCGAGCCCGGCACCGCTCGCTCGATCAGAAAGACATCCGCCTCCTTGCCGCCCTTAACGACGCCGAGCTCGGTGTCGAAGGAGCCGGCATCGGTGACGACCCAGTCGGGAAAGGGCCGCGGGCCGCGTTGGCTCGGCACTGTGGAGAACCAGGTGGACCACCGTTGGCCGTCACCCGGCTCGAGTTCGGAGAACGAGGGGACGGGAAATGCCGGTATGTCAGATGACACGAGAAGACTCCTGCGAGAAGGAGGCCACCGGAGGGGGAGGTTAGGCGGTGACCTCGAGGGAAAGGGGAACATGGCAGGGAACACTGAACGTGGTCATGGCAGCTCCTCCTTTCGTATCTCCGGCTTTCGTATCTCCGGTGCTGACGCAGGATGCCAGCATGCCGTAGATTGCGTGAAACTGACAGTTGAGCCAGATCGACTCAAGTTTTCGACTCTCGACTTGACAACAGCATCCGCTCGTCTCAAAATTGACATAGCGAGACTCAAGTCTTAGCGCAGACCTCACGCACAACCGCATAAACAAGGAGAAAGAGCATATGGCTCGAGCAGTAGGTATCGACCTCGGAACCACGAACTCCGTCGTCTCAGTCCTCGAGGGTGGAGAACCCACCGTCATCACCAACGCCGAGGGATTCCGAACGACACCGTCCGTCGTCGCCTTCACCAAGGATGGCGAGGTGCTCGTCGGTGAGACCGCGAAGCGCCAAAACGTCACCAACGTCGACCGCACCATCTCGTCGGTCAAGCGCCACATGGGCACCGACTGGACCGTCGACATCGACGGCAAGAAGTACACCCCGCAGGAGATCTCGGCCCGTATCCTCGCCAAGCTCAAGCGCGACGCGGAGCAGTACCTCGGCGAAACAGTAACTGATGCCGTGGTCACGGTGCCCGCCTACTTCAACGACGCCGAGCGCCAGGCCACGAAGGAAGCTGGCGAAATCGCCGGACTCAACGTACTTCGCATCATCAACGAGCCCACCGCGGCCGCCCTCGCCTACGGTCTTGACAAGGGAAAGGAAGACGAGCTCATCCTGGTCTTCGACCTCGGCGGTGGAACCTTCGATGTCTCGCTGCTCGAAGTGGGCAAGGACGATGACTTCTCCACCATTCAGGTGCGCTCCACCTCCGGCGACAACCGCCTCGGTGGAGACGACTGGGACCAGCGTGTCGTCGACTACCTGATCAAGCGCTTCAAGGACTCGACCGGTGTCGACGTCTCCGGCGACAAGATCGCGAAGCAGCGCCTCAAGGAGGCCTCGGAGCAGGCAAAGAAGGAGCTCTCGAGCTCCATGAGCACGTCGATCCAGCTGCCCTACCTCTCGCTCACGGAGAACGGCCCGGCCAACCTCGACGAAACGCTCACCCGCGCCAAGTTTGAAGAGCTCACCGCTGACCTGCTCGAGCGCACTCGCAAGCCCTTTACCGACGTCATCAAAGAGGCCGGGATCAAGGTCGCGGATGTCGCGCACGTCGTGCTGGTCGGTGGATCGACCCGAATGCCCGCCGTCGTGGAACTCGTGAAGAAGCTCACCGGTGGCAAGGACCCGAACAAGGGCGTCAACCCGGACGAGGTCGTCGCCGTTGGCGCCGCTCTCCAGGCCGGCGTGCTGAAGGGTGAGCGCAAGGACGTTCTGCTCATCGACGTCACCCCCCTTAGCCTCGGAATCGAGACCAAGGGTGGCATCATGACCAAGCTCATCGAGCGCAACACGGCCATCCCCACCAAGCGCAGCGAGACCTTCACCACCGCAGATGACAACCAGCCGTCTGTCGCGATCCAAGTGTTCCAGGGCGAGCGCGAGTTCACCCGCGACAATAAAAACCTCGGAACCTTCGAGCTTCAGGGCATCGCCCCGGCTCCCCGGGGCATCCCGCAGGTCGAGGTGACCTTCGACATCGACGCCAACGGCATCGTGCATGTGTCCGCCAAGGACAAGGGCACCGGCAAGGAGCAGTCGATGACGATCACCGGCGGCTCGTCGCTGTCGAAGGACGACATCGAGCGCATGGTGCGCGAGGCGGAGGAGCACGCCGCGGAAGATAAGGCACGCCGCGCGACCGCCGAAACTCGTAACACCGCCGAGCAGCTCGCGTACTCCACCGACAAGCTCATCAAGGACAACGCCGAAAAGCTTCCGGATGATGTCAAGTCAGATGTGCAGGGCGATGTCGACGCCCTCAAGAGCGCCCTCGCCGGAGACGACGAGGCGGCAGTGAAGACCGCCTTCGAGAAGCTGACCGAGAGCCAGCAGAGGCTTGGCGAGGCGATCTACTCCCAGGAGCAGGCCGCAGCATCGGCCGACGGCGCTGCCGAAGGCGAGCAGGCACCGGCGGCGGACGACGAGGACATCGTGGATGCCGAAGTCGTCGAAGACGAGCCGGAAGCCAGCGACAAGCCCGACACCGGTAAAGCGGGTTCTGACAAGCCGGGTTCTGACAAGCCACGGGGCAAGAAGTAGCGCTGATGGCAGCCAACAAGAATCCGAAGCCGGGCAAGGGCAAGGGCGATCCGGAGGAGCCGGACAACGGCGCCTCCTCGGAGGGATTCGAAGGACCGGATGTCGAGACGTCGTTCAGCGACGACGATCTCGCCTTCCTGGCCGGAGATTCCGCTGCCGCAGCGAACAGCCAGGCACCCAAGGACCCTGCCGCTGAGATCCTCGGAGATCTCAAGCGGGTGCAGGCGGAGTTTGCCAACTACCGAAAGCGTGTCGAGCGCGATCGGGAAGCGAACCGGGAGGCGAACATCGCCGAGGTGGTGAAGTCGCTGCTTCCCGTGTTGGACGACCTTTCGCTCGCGGAGGCGCATGGCGACCTTGCCGAGGGACCGATGGTGGTGATCGTGGCCAAGCTGCGCGCGAGTCTGGAGAAATTCGGGCTCACCGTCGTGGGGGAGAAGGGCGATGTATTCGACCCTCACCAGCACGAGGCGCTCGTGCAGTTGCCGACACCGGGAGTGACGGTCAATACCGTCGCCGACGTAATCGCTCCGGGCTACAAGCTCGGTGAACGCTTGCTACGTCCGGCAAAGGTCGCGGTCGCGGTTCCCGCAGAATAGAACCAGTTACCGATCGAGTGGCATGATCGTGACCGACCATGCCACTCGATCACCGACTGAGTAAGAAAGGAGGCGCCTGTGGCCAGCCAGGATTGGTTCGACAAAGATTTCTACGCCGTCCTCGGCGTCTCCAAGGATGTTTCTGCGGCAGACCTCAAGAAGGCCTATCGCAAGCTTGCGCGCAAGTACCATCCGGATTCCAACCCCGGTAACGCTGCGGCCGAGTCGAAGTTCAAGGAGATCAGCGAGGCGAACTCCGTACTCGTGGACGCTGAGCAGCGAAAAGAATACGACCAGATGCGGGCCATGGGCCCCGGCCGTGCGCGCTTCACTTCCGGAGCTCCCGGCCAGAGTGCCGGCTTCGAGGACGTGTTCGGCGGAATGTTCGGCCAGGGCGGCCAGCGCGGGGGGCAGCGCTCGGGTGGTTTCGACGACATCTTCAGTGGAATGTTCGGCCAGGGTGGGTTCGGCCAGTCCTCCGGCGGCTTCCGCGGAGCCGGCGGCCCCACGAAGGGCCGAGACCAGACCGCGGGTACCACTCTCGACTTCCTCACCGCTATCAACGGCGATACCGTGAAGCTGCAGCCCGCGGAGGGCAAGCCGATCAGTGTGAAGATCCCGGCCGGCGTGAGCGACGGACAGAAGATCCGTCTCAAGGGCAAAGGCGAGCAGAGTTTCGACGGCGGGCCCGCCGGTGACCTGACCCTCACCGTGACTGTGCGTCGGCATCCGGTGTTCGAACGCGACGGACTCAACCTGCGCGTGGATGTGCCGGTCACCTTCACCGAGGCGACGCTCGGCGCGACCATCGAGGTTCCCACCCTCGGCGGCGGGCCCGTGAAGTTGCGAGTCGCGGCGGGCACCCCATCCGGGCGCGTGCTGCGCGTGAAAGGTCGCGGTGTCAGTACCGACAAGGGCGTCGGCGACCTGTTGGCGACCGTGCAGGTGGCCGTGCCCTCGCACCTCACAACGGATGCTCGCGAGGCCCTCGAGAGGTTCGCCTCCCTGCAGCCCGACGAGAACCCCCGCGCCGACCTGATCGCCAAGTCGCGGGCCTGAGCGGAGAGACACAGCAATGGAAGCGACCGATCCGGTATTCGCGATCGCGATCGCGGCCGAACTCGCGGGGATGCATCCGCAGACGTTGCGCCAGTACGACCGCCTCGAACTGGTGATTCCGCAGCGCACCTCCGGGCAGTCCCGGCGATATTCGATGCGGGATGTCATGCAGCTGCGCGAGATCGCCCGGCTCGGAACCGAGGGGGTAAGCCTCGAGGGCATCAAGCGCATCCTGCAACTCGAAAACCAGGTGGCGGCGCTCGCCCAGCGCGTGCGCGAACTGGAACACGCGCTCGCTGACGAGCTGCTCTCCCGTCCGGGTAACCGCGTTTTCGCGGGCGGAGGAACCGGCGAGGTGGTCTCGCTGCGGGCCGGAACCCGCGCCCAGCGCAACACGCAACTGGTGGTCTGGCGACCACTCGACCACGATTGAGGCACTGACCATGACTGACTTCCCACCCCCGGCGCCCGGTTACATCGCACAGCCGTACGCCTCTCGAGCGGTGCGACCCCCGCTCACTGCCCGAGCAAAGCGTGGCGCCGCGATCGCGGGAGCAGTGGGCTTCCTGTTGCTTGGGCTCGGCTATGCGATGGCCTCGCTTGCGGTCGGCCTCACGCTGATCGTCGCATTCTTCGCTCTGATCGTGCGGGCAGCCAGCGGATCAGGCACTCGAGAGAATGCTGGTTTTGAACAGTTCGTCTCCGGCCTCGACATCACTGCGTGGGTTGCGCCACTGGTGGCGATCGTGATCGTGGGTATCGTGCTGATGGTCGTTGCGATCGTAGTGAGCGGCCGCGTGCTTGCGGCGCACCGGGTGCGCCGACCGTGGGCGGTGACCTGGGCTGGCGCCGGCATCGCCGTCGTCGCCTCGTGGATCGTGTACGGCATCCTCGGCACTTTCCTTAATCTCGCCCTGAGTGGATTCCGGTGGGACTCCCCGTCCTGGGGTTCGGGGCTCGTCGTCGCACTGATCGTCTCAGCCGTCGTCGGGCTCGCGAGTAACGCCGTGCTCGGCTGGCTCTCCTGGTGGTG
Source organism: Frigoribacterium sp. (assembly GCA_025408445.1). GTDB lineage: Bacteria > Actinomycetota > Actinomycetes > Actinomycetales > Microbacteriaceae > Lacisediminihabitans. Next base: position 15,003 of record JANYIZ010000156.1, read on the forward strand.
GATGGCGCACGCGATGCGCCCTGCCACGGCGACTGATCCCTCTTCTGGTTTCGTTCCGATCGTGTCCCGTGCCTGACGTCGATCTCGACAGTCTTCGTCGCTGGCCCGACGTCGAGGCTCCCAACCTGTTCGCGGTCGATGCCAGTGATCGGCTCATTCTCGATGAGGCATCCGACGCCGTCATGTCCGCCGGCCCCGGCACGGTCGTGGTGATCAACGACCACTACGGTGCGCTCGCGATCGGTGCCGCTGCAAACCTCGGAGCCACTGGGGTGCGGGTGTTCCAGGATGCGCTCGTGAGCGAAGCCGCGCTCTCGGCCAATGCCCGCGGAGTCACCGCCGAGCTGAAGAGCCTTCCACTCGGCCGGGAGCTGCTTTCCGGAGCGACGGTCGTGCTGTTGCAGATGCCGCGCTCGCTCGCCGAGCTCGGCGAGATCGCGGGCGAGATCGCCCGGTGGGCCGATCCCGGTGTCGTCGTCTTCGCCGGCGGACGCATCAAACACCTCTCGCTCACCATGAACGGGGTGCTCACGAAACACTTCGGCAGACTGGATGTCTCGCTCGCGCGCCAGAAGTCGCGCGTGCTGATCGCTCGGGAGCCGCTCCCCGCGGACCGCGACTTCCCGGTGCGCGAGTTCAACGACGAGCTCGGGCTCTGGGTGTGCGCCCACGGCGCTGTCTTCGCCGGCGCGAAACTCGATCTCGGCACCCGGCTGCTCATCTCCGTGCTCGATGGCGCCCTCGCGGACGCGGCAACTGCCATTGATCTGGGTAGCGGCACCGGCATCCTCGCAGCCGCGCTCGCACGGGCTCGGCCCGGAATCTCCGTCATCGCCACCGACCAGTCGGCCGCGGCCGTGGCATCCTCCCGTGCCACCATGCACGCCAACGACCTCTCCGACCGCGTTTCCGTCGTGCGGGACGACGGCCTGAAGAGCCAGCCCGACGCGAGCGCCGACCTCATCATGCTCAACCCGCCGTTCCATGTCGGAGCGACGGTGCACACCGGCCTCGCCGACCGCATGTTCCGGGATGCGGCACGCGTGCTGCGCCCCGGAGGCGAACTCTGGACCGTCTACAACTCGCACCTCGCCTATCGGCCGACTCTCGAGTCGGTGATTGGCTCCACGCGTGAAGTGGTGCGCAACAACAAGTTCACGGTCACATCGTCGCGTCGACGCGTGACCGCAATTGCCGCTGAGAATAACGCGAATCCGTCCGATTCGCGCGTGGAAAGGTAACACGACATGGCCAACCTGCAGGGTGCCCCCGCCACCGACGAAGACCAGCAGACCGCTCTCGAGAAGTACGGCGTCGACCTCACCGCGATCGCGCGCACCGGCAAACTCGACCCGGTAATCGGTCGAGACGCCGAGATCCGTCGCGTGAGCCAGGTGCTCACCCGTCGCACCAAGAACAACCCCGTTCTCATCGGAGCGCCCGGCGTTGGCAAGACCGCCGTCGTCGAGGGGCTCGCCCAGCGCATCGTGGCCGGCGACGTGGCGGACTCCCTCAAGGGCAAAAGGCTCGTCTCCCTCGACCTCGCCGCACTCGTGGCGGGAGCCAAGTACCGCGGGGAGTTCGAGGAGCGTCTCAAGGCCGTGCTCAAGGAGATCAACGACGCCGATGGCGAGATCATCACCTTCGTCGACGAGTTGCACACGCTCATGGGGGCCGGCGGCGGGGAGGGATCTGTCGCGGCATCCAACATGCTCAAGCCAATGCTGGCCAGGGGTGAACTGCGACTCATCGGTGCCACCACGCTGGATGAATACCGCGAATACATCGAGAAGGATGCCGCGCTCGAGCGCCGCTTCCAGCAGGTGTTTGTTGGCGAGCCTTCGGTCGAAGACACCATCGCCATCCTGCGCGGGCTCAAGGAACGGTATGAGGCTCACCACAAAGTGGCCATCGCCGACACCGCGCTCGTGGCCGCCGCATCCCTCAGCAACCGCTACATCAGCGGACGTCAGCTGCCTGACAAGGCAATCGACCTCGTGGATGAGGCGGCCAGCCGACTGAAGATGGAGATCGACTCGTCCCCGGTGGAGATCGACCAGCTCAAGCGCGCGATCGACCGGATGAAACTCGAGGAGCTCGCCCTCAAGAAAGAGAAGGACGCCGCCTCGAAGGCGCGGCTGGAGAAGCTGCGCAACGAGATGAGCGAGATGCAGAAGAAGCTTGACGGTCTCAACGCACGCTGGACCGCGGAGAAGGCCTCCCTCCAGGGTGTCGGAGACCTGCGGATGCGCCTCAATGACGCGCGTATCGAGCTTGATCGCGCGATGCGAGAGGGCCGGTACGAAGACGCCTCCCGGCTCGACTACGAGGTGATCAAGAAGATTGAGCGCGATATCGCCGCGGCGGAATCCGTGGAGACCACCGGTCCCCGCATGGTGAACGAGCAGGTGACCGAGGAGGACATCGCGGCCGTCGTGGCCGCCTGGACCGGCATCCCGGTAGGTCGCCTGATGCAGGGCGAGACCGACAAGCTGCTCAACCTCGAAAATGAGCTCGGTAAGCGCCTGGTCGGCCAGAAGCCGGCCGTACGGGCGGTCGCGGATGCCGTGCGCCGATCACGCGCGGGAATCGCGGACTCCGATCGGCCCACCGGATCCTTTCTTTTCCTTGGCCCCACCGGGGTCGGCAAGACCGAGCTCGCGAAGGCGCTCGCCGAGTTTCTCTTCGACGATGAGAAGGCAATGGTGCGTATCGATATGAGCGAGTACAGCGAGCGCCACTCGGTCGCCCGCCTCCTCGGTGCTCCCCCCGGGTATATCGGCTACGAACAGGGTGGCCAGCTCACCGAGGCGGTGCGTCGCCGCCCCTATTCGGTCGTGCTCCTCGACGAGGTGGAGAAGGCACACAGCGGCGTCTTCGACGTGCTGCTGCAGGTGCTCGACGACGGTCGGCTCACCGATGGCCAGGGCCGCACCGTGGACTTCCGTAACGTCATCATCATCCTCACCTCCAATCTCGGTAGCCAGTACCTGGTTGACCAGACGCTCAGCGCTGATGCGAAAGAGGATGCCGTCAACGCGATGGTGCGGCAGGCCTTCAAACCGGAATTTCTGAACCGTCTCGATGACATCGTGATCTTCAGTGCCCTGTCGAAGGACGACCTCGCCCAGATTGTCGAGCTCTACATCGACCGGCTCACCCGACGTCTCCAGGATCGCCGACTCGACCTCGCGGTCACCCCGGATGCCCGCAGCTGGCTCGCCGAGCGCGGCTACGATCCGATCTATGGCGCGCGACCGCTGCGCCGACTGATGCAGCACGAGATCGACGACAAGCTCGCTACGGCGCTGCTCAGCGGGGAGATCCGCGATGGTGACATCGTGATCGTGGACCTCGACTCCGACAATGACACGCTCAGCATCCGCAAAGGGGAGGTACCCGCCGAATAGCGCCTCGTCGGTCGTCGGCCCCTCGACATCCAAATAGGCTTGAATCATGCGCGCAACACTGATCCACGGCGAGCGGGACATCCGCCTCGAAGATGTGGCCGACCCCCAGCTCACCACCGGAACCGATGCCATCGTCAAGGTCGTCGCGACCTGCGTGTGCGGATCGGACCTCTGGCCCTACCGGGGAGTGACCCCCACTAAGCATCCACACCGCATTGGGCACGAGTTCGTGGGCATTGTGACGGAGACCGGCGACGCGGTGTCGAAGATCCGCGTCGGCGACTTCGTGATCGCCCCCTTCTACCACTGCGACATGACCTGTGTGAACTGTTTGAACGGCGTGAGCACCTCCTGCCTGGCCGGCGGCTGGTGGGGAGCGGATGACCGCAGCGGCAGCTTTGTCGATGGTGCACAGGGAGAGTTCGTGAGAGTGCCGAATGCCGACGGCACGCTTGTCGCCACGCCGGAACAGCCCACTGCGGAGCAGATCCCCGGACTTCTCTCCCTCGCCGACGTGATGGGCACCGGACATCACGCCGCCTTCTCGGCGGGAGTTACGACCGGCGACTCTGTCGTGGTCGTCGGGGACGGCGCGGTTGGACTCTGCGCGATCATCGCGGCCAAGCGACTCGGGGCCACCCGCATCATTGCCATGTCCCGGCACGCCGACCGGCAGGCGCTCGCCACCGAATTCGGTGCCACCGACATCGTCGAGGAGCGTGGCGACGAGGGAGTGGCCCGTGTCAAGGAACTACTCGGCGGCGTGGGGGCCGACCGGGTTCTCGAGTGCGTTGGCACGAAGGAATCGATGGACCAGGCTATCCGCTCCGTTCGTCCCGGCGGGAGGATCGGTTATGTGGGCGTGCCGAATGGTGGCTCTGAGTTGCCGATTCGCTCGCTTTTTGGTACCAATATCGGCGTCGCCGGCGGTGTGGCGCCGGTGCGCAACTATGTCGAGGAGCTGCTGCCGGAGGTGCTCTCGGGTGCCATCACTCCCGGGCGCGTCTTCGACCTCGAGCTGCCGCTCTCGGAGGTCGCAGAGGCCTACGACGCGATGGATGACCGTCGTGCAGTGAAGGTGCTCCTGCGACCGTAGGCCTCCCCGCGCGGCCGCCCGCCCGCCCGCACCTTCCTGCCCTCCCGTGCATCCCCCGGCGCCCTCCCGACCATCTCCCGGCGCCCTCGCGACCATCTCCCGGCGCCCTCGCGACCATCTCCCGTTTTTCCGACCATCTCCCTGTTTGCACACCGGGGTGGTGAGAAAAACGGCAGGTGGATGGGCGGAAGTGGACCGGCGGAAGTGGACCGGCGGAGGAGTGGACCGGCGGGCGGTGCGAGGGCTAGCGGCCCAGTTCCTCCACGATTGCGGCGACGAACGCATCCACGTCGGCCTCCGTCGTGTCAAACGCGGTCATCCAGCGCACCTCGCTCGCCGCACGGTCCCAGTCGTAGAAGCGGAACTTCTCCTTGAGCCGGTCGGATGACTCGTTCGGGAGCACGGCGAACACCGCGTTCGCGGTCGTCTCCTGGCTGAAGGTGAGGTTCATGATGCGACCGTCACCGATCGCATCCTCGAGACAGCGTCGTAGGTGTCCTGCCATGGCGTTGGCGTGGTTCGCCGAGCGGCGGTAGAGGTCGTTGCTGAGCAGGGCAATGAGCTGTGCCGACACGAAACGCATCTTCGACGCGAGCTGCATGTTGAGCTTGCGGAGGAAGATGAGCCCGTCCGAGACATCCGGGTTCAACACCACGATCGCCTCGCCGTAGAGCAGCCCGTTCTTGGTGCCTCCGAAGCTCAGGATGTCGACGCCAGCATCCGTCGTGAACTCGCGAAGCGGCACTTGCAGCGCCGCCGCCGCATTCGAGATGCGCGCGCCGTCGAGGTGCAGCACCATACCTTTCGAATGCACATGTTCCGCGATCGCCCGCACCTCATCGACGGAGTAGAGGGTGCCGAGTTCGGTGGTCTGAGTGATGCTGACGGCCAGCGGCTGGGCGCGGTGCTCGTCCCCCCAACCCCAGGCTTCGCGGTCGATCAGCTCGGGGGTGAGCTTGCCGTCCGGGGTGGGCACGGTGAGCAGCTTGAGGCCGCTGATCCTCTCGGGGGCGCCGTTCTCGTCAGTGTGGATGTGCGCGGTGGAGGTTGCGATGACGGCACCCCAGCGCGGGAGGACGGATGTCAGCGCTGTGACATTCGCGCCGGTTCCGTTGAAGACGGGAAATGCCTCGGCCTGCTCGCCAAAGTGCTCCTTCATGACCTCCTGGAGGCGGGCAGTGTAGACGTCCTCGCCGTAGGCAATTTGGTGGCCGCCGTTGGCGTCGGCAATCGCGGCGAGCACCTCGGGGTGGGCCCCCGCATAGTTGTCGGAAGCGAAACCGCGATAATTCGTGTCGTGGAGCTGGGTCATGTGACCAGTCTGCCATTTCCGGGCTGCTCGACCCCGCCCGCGCTGCTCGCAATCGTGTGAGCAGCCGACCGCGCGCCGATTCGTCAGCGATGCGGCCCGACGTTGGGGCGCATGGCTGACGAACGCCAGCATGGATGCGGGATTCACGCGCGCGACCACCACGCGACCACCACCCGACCACCACCACGGTCAGCGGGCCAGCGCCTCGCGCAGCTTCACCCGGCCGCCCATGCGCAAGAGCGAGTTCTCGTAGATGCGGGATCCGAGAACAATCACAAAGGCCGTCGACACGAGAAGTATTACAAGAGAGAGCAGCGGCTCCCACCACTGGGCCGTCCCAAGGAAGATCCGCATCGGCATACCCACCGGCGCCGAGAACGGCACATAGGACATGATGCCGAGCACGATCGGGTTGTCGTTGAAGAGGATCACCAGCACGTACGGCACCATCACGAGCATCGTGACCGGGGTGGTGACCGATGGCATGTCCTCCTGGCGGGAGACGAGGGATGCTGCCGCGGCGAACAGGGCAGCGAGCAGGATGAACCCGAAGGTGAAGAACACAATGAACCAGATGATCGAAGGACCGAGCATGCCGAGCAGAGTGGCCTGGCCGGTGACGAGTAACCCGACCCCGGCAAGGATGGCGATCAGGGCAATCTGTGCGAAGGCGAGGATGCTGTTGCCAAGAATCTTGCCGGCGAGGAGCGTGCGCACCGGGATCGTCGACATGAGGATCTCGACCACGCGGGTGGACTTCTCCTCCACGACGCTCTGAGCGATAGTGGAGCCGAAAGTTACTGCAGACATGAAGAACACCAACCCGAAACCGAGGGCAACAAGGTAGGTGAGCAAGGGATTTTTCTTGGAGGTATCGAGCAGCCGCAGGTCTGGTGCGACGCTCACAGCAGCGATCACCTCACTGGGGGGCGAGCTGAGCCCGATCACGGTTATTCCGAGTTTGGAGACCTTCGAGTTCGATACTATTGCTGCCTCGACGGCTCCCGAGCGCACCAGCTTTTCCGCCTCGGCGCGAGTATTCACATCGGTCACGGCGAACTGTCGCAGTTCCGGCAGGGCGTTGATCACCGAGCGCTGCACGGCGACCTTCGTCGGCTCGGCGTTGGCGCTCACGACGCTGCCGATCACGATCGAGGCCAGCGCCGCCAGGAGCAGGATGCCGGTAGAGATGAGAAAGGCCTTGCTTCGCAGCCGCATAGTGATCTCGCGGTTCGACACCAGAAGAGTGCTCTGCAGGAAAGTGGGGGCAACGGTGCTCACTGGATGACCTCCCGGAATATCTGGGCGAGGGACGGATGTTGCGGGGCGAATCGCTGCACGGCGCCATCGGCGACGGCGCGCTTCAGAACGGACTGGGCGACCGCAGCATCCGCTGTCTCGAAGAGGGCGTGGCCACCGTCGAAGTCGACGACGGTCACACCAGGAACCTGGCGAAGCCAGCCGAGATCCCCGTCGACGTCGAGTTCATAGCGGTCGTGACCGTGTTGCCGTCGCAGCTGTTCGCGTGAGCCGCTCGCCCGAATCTCGCCGTTCGCAATGATCACCAGGTCGTCGCAGAGGCGCTCAACCAGATCGAGCTGGTGGCTCGAGAACAGTACAGGGGCGCCATCGGAGGCGGCCTCCCGCAACACCGTAAGCACGGCATCCACTCCGAGCGGATCAAGCCCCGAAAAGGGCTCGTCGAGCACAAGCACCTCGGGCTTGTTCACAAGGGCGGCGGCGATCTGCGCCCGTTGCTGGTTGCCGAGTGAGAGGCTGTCGACCGTGTCGTTCGAGCGAGCGGCGAGGTCGAG
>JANYIZ010000157.1 GCA_025408445.1 Frigoribacterium sp.
TTCGTCAGTCATGATGTCGAAACTTCACTCAATGCCGCCGGGCTCCCCCTTCGACGGGAGAAGTTCAACGGGATGCCCTCCGCGAAAGAAGTCGACCGATTGGTCGCCGTCATCGCCGATGCGCAGGCGGATGTCGTCGTCGCAATCGGTGGCGGAAGCACGATCGACGCGGTGAAGGCCGCGGGATTCCTCTCCGGCATCCGCTGGGCCACTGTTCCATCCGTCGCCTCCACCGACGCACCCACCTCAGCGCTCGCCGTGATCTACACCGAGGAGGGCGTCTTCGAGGAATACCGGTTCTTCCCGCGCAATCCGGATCTGGTGCTGGTCGACTCGCAGCTCATTGCAAACGCTCCGGCCGCGTTTCTCGCCGCCGGGGTTGGCGACGCTCTCGCCACCTGGCTCGAGGCGCGCGCGACCGCCCAGTCGTTTTCGCCCACAATGGCCGGTGGCCTTCCCACTCTCGCCGGCACGGCACTCGCCCGCCTCAGTTGGGACGTGCTCTGGGAAAACGCCCTCCCGGCCCTCGACGCGGTGCGGGATCATCTCCTCACTCCCGCGGTCGAAAAAGTGATCGAGGCAAACACCCTGCTTTCCGGCCTCGGATTCGAATCCGGTGGCCTTGCTGCGGCGCACGCCATCCACAACGGACTCACGGCTGCGCCCCAGACGCACGGACTGGCTCACGGCCGGAAGGTGAACATCGGATCGCTCACCCAGCTCATTCTCGAGGGTGCCCCGAGCACGGAAATCGGTGATTTCGTGGAGTTCACCACGAGGGTTGGCCTGCCAACGACACTCACCGAGATCGGGCTGTCGATCGATGACGGTGACGATCTAATGGCGGTCGCGATTGCGGCGACCGTTGACGGCGAGACCATCCACAACATGCCGTTCGAGGTCTCGCCCGGCGAAGTGGTGGCCGCCCTTTCCTCACTCGAACGGTTCTCCCGCGGGGTACGCGAACGGGCCGGCCTGCCGGCGCCGGAGTTCTACCGGGCACACTGACGAGGAAAGGGTAGCGCCGGCGCGGGAGACAACGCCCATCGCCGACCGCGCAGACTCAGTCGGCGAGGTGCTTTCGCAGGTCGTTCCAGGCGTCACCAAAACCGGGGTGGAGGGGCAGTGCCTCCACCTCTGCGACCGGCACCCACCGAAGTTCGGTGCTCTCGGCATCCGCAATCACCGGTTCAAACATTTCGAGCGCCTCGGTCACCACGGTCGTGTACGACCAATACCCGAGATCGAACACAGAGGTGTGGATGACGCGAAGCAACTGCGCCGGAACCATCGCCTCTTCCGCCGCCTCGCGCAGCGCACCGTCGACGGCGCTCTCCCCCTGCTTGCGCGCGCCGCCCGGGAGCCCCCAGGTTCCCCCGAAATGGCTCCAGGCCACCCGGTGCTGCAGCAGCACTCCGAGCGAACGGTGCCAGACGAGGAGGCCGGCCGCACCGAAAACTCCCCAGAATTTCGCACCGTCCGGGCCGTAGACCCAGGCGTCCCCCGGGTCGCGAACATAGCCCGGCGGGAGGGGTGGTGGGCGGTCAGGCATCCTTCAAGTGTGCACTACCGGTGAGCCCCAACCGGCACCACCGGCGAAAACTCAGGTACGCTTCCGGCGCTCGCGCACGCGCATGTTCACGTTGATCGGGCTGCCCTCGAAGCCGAAGATCTCGCGCAGGCGACGGGTGATGAAACGACGGTAGCCCGGGTCGAGGAATCCCGTCGTGAAGAGCACGAACGTCGGCGGACGGGTCGCAGCCTGGGTACCGAACAGGATCCGCGGCTGCTTGCCACCACGCACCGGGTGCGGATGCTCGGACGCGAGCTCGGCAACGAGCGCGTTGAACTTGCCGGTGGGGATGCGGGTGTCCCACGACGCGAGAGCGAGTTCTAGCGCCGGAACAAGCTTCTCGAGGTGTCGACCGGTCTTGGCGGAGATGTTGACCCGCGGAGCCCACGCCACGTGGGCGAGGTCCTGCTCAATCTCTCGCTCGAGGTAACGACGGCGGTCGTCATCCTTCAGGTCCCACTTGTT
>JANYIZ010000158.1 GCA_025408445.1 Frigoribacterium sp.
CAGACACCGAGGTGGTCGCAAAAACGGGAGGTGGTTCGAGGTGCGCGGCGGCTACTCCACTATCGTCGTGAAGTCGCTGTCGCGAGTCTCGCTGCTCAATCGAAGAGCCACGAGGGTGATCACGGCCGCCAGCGACAGGTAGACGCCGACGAGGATCGTGCTGCCGCCCGCCAGCGCCCAGAGTGCCAGCGCGATGTAGGGCGCGACCGCCGCACCGAGGATGCTTGAGAAGTTGTAGCTGATGCCAGAGCCGGTGTATCGCACGTTCGTCGCGAACAGCTCGGGCAACTGGGCCCCCATCGGCCCGAAGGTGAGTCCCATGAGAGAGAAGCCGAGGATGAGCCAGGCCATCACTCCCACGGTGGCGCCGCCTGAAAGCGGCACGAACAGCAGTCCGAAGACGATGATACCGATCGTGACGACACTGAGCATTCGGCGCCGACCGAACCGTTCGGCGAGCGGGCCGGAGACGAGGGTAAAGATTCCGAAGAACACCACCCCGATGATCAGCATGATGAGGAACTCATTGCGGGTGTACCCGAGGCCGGCCACAAAGCTGGAGGGAATGAACGGCTTACCAGCGGCCTTCGCGGCGGCGGCGGCAACATCCATTGTCTTCGCTGCGGTACCGAAGGCCAGCGTGAAGGTGGTCATCAGATAGAAGAGCACGTAGGTGGCGAGCATGATGAACGTGCCGAGGATGAGTTGCCGCCAGCTGGTCTTGAACACCAAGGCCAGCGGTACGCGGGCCACTGCCCCCTGCTCGATCACCCGGGTGAAGGCCGGAGCCTCGACCAACCGGAATCTTACGTAGAGACCGACTATTACGAGCACGGCGCTGGCGAGGAACGGGATGCGCCACCCCCAGGCCGCGAACGCGTCAGCGGGAAGGGTGAGGTTGAGGAGAAGAAAGAGCAGGTTGGCGATGATGAAGCCGATCGGTGCTCCCAGCTGGGGAAAGGTGCCATAGATCGCACGCTTGCCGGCCGGCGCATTCTCGGTGGCGAGAAGTGCGGCTCCGCTCCACTCCCCACCGAGGCCGATTCCTTGGGCGAACCGGAAGACCACGAGAAGCAATGGGGCGAGCACGCTCCAGCCGGGAGTGGATGCCGAGGGCAGGCAGCCGATCAGGAAGGTCGCGATGCCCATGGTGAGCAAGGACGCGATGAGTGTGCCCTTGCGGCCGATACGGTCGCCGAAGTGGCCAAAGAGGATCGAACCGATCGGTCGGCCGATGAAGGCGGCGGCAAAGACGGCGAAGGAACTCAGCAGCCCGCTGGCTGGTGACTGCGCCGGGAAAAATAGGGCGGGAAAGACGAGCACGGCTGCGGTTGCGTAAACGTAGAAGTCGTAGAACTCGATCGACGTGCCGATCAGGCTCGCAAGGATCACGCGGGAGCGAGGATTCGCGGGTGCGGAGGCGGTGGCGGCAGGCGATGACATGACGAATGCTCCCTAGAGACGAGAATGACCGCCTCCGACCCTACCCCGCGTTTGGGGGCCATCCCGCCCACCGTCTCCCGTTTTTGCGACCACCACCCTGTGCGAACACGGAGGTGGTCGCAAAAACGGGAGGTGGATGCCGCAGGACCGGGGGGCGGACGGGGGTGGATGCCGCAGGCGCGCTACCGCACGCCCTTGATCGGCAGGATGGCGAGGCCGCCGAGCGTCGCGGCGATCGCCGAGCAGACGAAGAGCCCGGTGAAACCCCCGACGGCGGCGACCAGGAACGCTCCGAGGAGCGGAGCGAACGCCTGGGGGACGGCCGTCGCAATGTTCATGATTCCGAGGTCTTTACCCCGGCTGTGCGAGTCGGGAAGTACCTGGGTCGCGAGGGCCTGGTCGACGGCCATGAAGCATCCATAGCCGAGACCGAGTAGGCCTGCCGCAACCATGGCGACAGAAAGCGCGGGCGCGAAGGCGAGTAGCAGTGCGGCGAGTGCCTGAAGGTAGGCGGCGGCATAGACAAAAACCTTACGCTGGCCGATTCGGTCGCTGAGCTTTCCGAAGCCGAGAGCCGCGGCGATGAAGAAAACGAGGTAGATCATCGTGAGAATGAGCAGGTCGTCTTCTGCGGCTTTTCCGAGCCCGAGTCCGTACATGAGGAAGTACAGGAGCAACGTGGTACCGAGCGCGTTGCCGAGGTTGACGAGGATCCGACCGAGAAGGGTCCAGCCGAAGTCGGGGAAGCGGATCGGGTTGACCCAGAATCCGCGCAGCAGGCTTCCGAAAGTGAACGGGGCCCGAAGCACCCGGGGCAGCACCTCGTCGGGGATGAGCAGCACGAAGGGTACGACGAACACGATCAGAAGCACTGCCATCAGTGTGTAGCCGACGAAGGTCGTGAGTACGAGGGCGAGGACGAGTACGAGGCCGAGCACGGTGCCGACCGCCTGTGGAGCTGACACCCAGCCCGAGACGAAACCACGCTGGTTGACCGGCACCTGGTCGGAGATGGTGGCCGTGACGGCTGCAGAGATGATACAGAAACCGCTGAGCGCGAGCGACCAGAAGATGCCGACCCCCACGATCGAGGTCTGCGCGCCGAGGAGGAACAGCGCAACCGCGAAGACGAGAGTTCCGATGAAGATCCACGGTCGACGGCGTCCAAAACGAGACGTGGTCCGGTCGGAGAGTGCGCCCGTGAGCGGGTAGACGATGAGAGCGCAGGCGCCGGCGATGCCAGAGATGATGCCGAATGCGACGACGCTCGACACCCAGTCCTTCGGCTTGAACAGTTCATCGATCTGCTGGGGGAGCAGCAGTTGGATCGGCGTGAGCTGCGCCATCCAGATGCCCAGCCACGCCGTGGCGAACAGTGCGATCCAGCGTGCCGATACTTTCCGTCGCGGCTCGGCGAAGGGGGTGAACGCGGCAGGCAGTGTCGGTGCGGTCATTCGTCAAGCTCCTCCGTCGCCAGAATAGCCTTTTGAATGCACGAAAACCGGCCAGCCGCGGCCCCCGTTCGGGACGTTAGGACCTGGGCGTGCTACGCGCCGTCGGCTGTGGCCCAGCGAGTGAACAGTGCAGAAGCGTCGCTCACGAAAGTGCCACGGGGCTCGATGCGCCCACAGTCGTAGACGCGGAATTTTGCCGTCTTCGAATCGGCGAATTCGAGGGTGACGTTAGTTGCCAGCCCGCCGGTGCAGACATCGTTAAGCGACTGGTCGAACTGGGTCACGTCGATCGAGTACTTCTTGACAATGGCCGTGAACGCGGCAATGCGTGCGGGATCCGACGTCTCGTGAGCAGAATCGGAGAACCCCGCGACGGCCGTGGACTGGCCGTACTGGATGCCGGTGATCGTTGTGACCACCGGGCGTGTGCCGGAATTCAGCGCGACAGTGAGCACCACGAGCGCCACCACCACGACGGCGGCGACAGCCGCGAAGAGCCGCACCGGCGGCCGCACCTCAGGCCGGTTCGATAACGGAGTGACTGCTGAAGCTGCGCGAGACCTTACCGGGGTTCTTCAGGAACACGACGTAGGTGAACCCGGCAGCGAGTACCACCGCGATGACGATGGCGATCACGATCAGGATCTTGAAGGGGTTACTCACGTAGCCAGCCTACCTTTCGGTGCTCCGGGTGAAATCAGCCGGCCAGGCCGCGGATGACAACCGCCGTCGCGAGAGCCGCTTCGGCTGCTTCCGCGCCTTTGTCCTCCTTCGATCCGGGGAGCCCTGCTCGGTCGAGTCCCTGCTGCTCGTCCTCGAGGGTGAGCACGCCGAAGCCCACGGGCTTTCCGGTAAGAATCGCCACCTGGGTGAGGCCGCTGGTCGCGGCATCCGACACGAACTCGAAGTGCGGGGTGCCGCCCCGGATGATCACGCCAAGCGCGACCACCGCATCCGCTCCCGCGTCAAGGGCTGCCCTACTCACGACGGGAAGCTCGAAGCTGCCGGGTACGCGCACCTCCGTCACCTCTGCTCCGGATGCCGCGAGCACACGCCGCGCGCCGGCCAGGAGTCCGTCGGTGATTTCTTCATGCCAGCGTCCGGCCACAATGGTGACCTTCAGTCCGGTGCCGTCGGTGATGATCTCTGGTGCTCCGTCGCCGCTCATGCGAGGTGTCCTTTCGGGGTTTCCAGGAGGCGCTGGTGGGCACGCGCAGACTGTTCGAGTTCGGTGTTGCTGGGAAGAATGTGGCCCATGCGGTCGCGCTTTGCCTCGAGGTACTGCTCGTTGAAGTCCCCGACACCCACCACGAGTGGCACCTGCTCCGTCACGATGATTCCGCGGGCGCGCAGCTGGCGAAGCTTTTCGGGATTGTTGGTGATCGCGCGCACCTCGCTCA
>JANYIZ010000159.1 GCA_025408445.1 Frigoribacterium sp.
ATCCGACTCCGGCGCGAAGGGGTGCAGTCCCGCGAACTCCGGCCAGGTGACGGCCTCCATCTCAGTGGCCGCATTGAGCTTCATCGTGCACGATCCGAGCGGAATCATGCCCCGATCGAGCGCGTAGTCATAGTCGGCGAGGTGCTTGAGATAGCGCATCATCGACGTCTCGGAGCGGTGCGTGTTGAACACCGGATGGGCGAGGTACTCGCTGGTGCGTAGTAGGTCCGACGGGATCCAGTCGAGCTCGTCCGGCACCGAGTCGTCGACGAGCTCCTCGCCGAGGATGCGCGCGATGGCGCGCACGTCATCGAGAGTCGTGGTCTCGTCTGCCGACAGCTGCACATGGTCGTCGTCGACGAGATGGATGAGATAGCCGGCCGCATGGGCCCGCTGCACCACTCGCGCGGCACTCGTCTTGGTGTGCAGCGTGATGGTGTCGAAGAAGTTGGCCGAGTCGACCGTGTGACCGGCCTCAGACGCGGCCCGGGCAAGCACGTGAGTGAGGCGTGTCACTCGGGTTGCGATCTGCTTGAGTCCCTGCGGGCCGTGGTAGACGGCATACATGGACGCCATGACGGCGAGCAGCACCTGGGCGGTGCAGATGTTCGACGTGGCCTTGTCGCGACGGATGTGCTGCTCGCGCACCTGGAGCGAGAGGCGGTAGGCGGCATGCCCGGCCGCGTCCTGCGAGACACCAACGAGGCGCCCGGGCAGTTGGCGTTCGAGGCCCGCGCGCACGGCCATGTAGCCCGCGTGCGGACCACCGAAGCCCATGGGCACGCCGAAGCGCTGGCTGGTGCCCACGGCGACATCCGCCCCCAGCTCGCCCGGCGAGGCGATGAGGGTGAGAGCAAGCAGATCGGCGGCGACGATGGCGAGGGCCCCCTTCGACTGCGCGGCGGCGATAACGGCGCTCGGATCCCAGACGTGGCCAGAGCGGGCCGGGTACTGCACGAAGATGCCGAAGGCGTCGGGGAGTTCGATCACAACGGAGTCGAGCTCCGCAAGATCGACGACGACAAGCTCGATGCCGACTGCCGCCGCGCGGTTCTCGAGCAGAGCTAGAGTCTGGGGCAAGGAATCCGAGTCGACGATGAAGGCGTTGCTGTCGAGCTTGGAAGCACGACGGGCCAGCATCATTCCCTCGACGACGGCCGTACCCTCGTCGAGCATTGAGGCGTTCGCGGTCGCAAGGCCCGTGAGATCGGTGATCATGGTCTGGAAGTTGATGAGGGCCTCCAGGCGCCCCTGCGAGATCTCCGGCTGGTATGGCGTGTAGGCCGTGTACCAGCTCGGGTTCTCCAACACGTTGCGCTTGATCACCGCCGGGGTGATCGTGTCGTAGTAGCCGAGCCCGATCATCGAACGGTTGACCGTGTTCTTGCGGGCGATTACCCGCAGTTCGGCGAGCGCCTCCCGCTCTGTGGCTGCAGGCGGCAGTACGGAGTCCGCCGCCGCACGAAACCCATCGACATGGATGGATGCCGGCACCGCCGCGCCGACGAGCGCATCGACAGTCTCGTAGCCGAGCGCCCCGAGCATTGTGGCCTGGGCCTCAGAGTCTGTGCCGATGTGACGTTCGGCAAAGCCGCCTGTCGCGAGCAAGTCAGTGCTGAGAAGGCTGGTTCTTGGCTGGACGATCCCGGCCACTATTCGCCCACCAGCGTGGTGTACTCGTCGAAGCTCAACAGGTTTGGCAGCTCGGAGAAGCTCACTTTAATGAGCCACCCCTCGCCGAAGGGATCACTGTTGACGAGTTCCGGGCTCGCGACGACGGCGTCGTTCACCTCGGTGACGGTGCCATCGACGGGGGCAAACAGCTCCCCCACCGACTTGGTTGACTCGATCTCACCGACGACCTTGCCGCTTGCGACGGTGGCCCCCACCGTCGGCAGGTCGACGAAGACTACATCTCCGAGCTTCTCCGCCGCATAGGCGGTGATGCCGACGGTCGCGATATCGCCCTGCACGTCAATCCACTCATGCTCGGCGGTGTACTTCAGGTTGGCCTGCTTGAGGGTGCTCTGGTCAGCCATGTCTAGTTGGCCTCTCTCTGATAGAAGGGAAGTGCAGTGACGGATGCCGGCACGCGGGTTCCGCGCACATCCAGGAACAACGGGGTACCCAGCTCGCGCACCGCGGGATCGACATAGGCCATCGCGATGGGATAGCCGAGCGTGGGGCTGAGCGCCCCGCTGGTGATGACCCCCACCTCCGTGCCGTCGGCATCGAGTACGAGATAGTCGGCTCGGCCGGCGCGCTTACCGTCGGCGCGGAGGCCGACGAGAACGCGCGCGCCCTCGGCTGGCCCGGTCTCGACGGCAGCGCGGCCCACAAAGTCACCGGTCTTCTTGAGACTGACGACGCGGCCGAGACCCGCCTGCACCGGAAAGGTGGTGAGGCCGAGTTCATGCCCGTAGAGCGGCATCCCGGCCTCGAGTCGCAGCGTGTCTCGGCTCGCGAGTCCCGCGGGCACCAGGCCACTGCCCGCGCCGGTCTCGGCGAGCGCTCGCCAGAGTGCGGGGGCAGCATCCGGAGCGATATAGAGCTCGAAGCCGTCTTCGCCGGTGTAGCCGGTGCGAGCGACGAGGATCTCATGCCCCTCGAACTGGCCCGGGGTGCACCAGTAGTACTTAAGGTCGACGAGACCGGGGACGACGATGCCGGGGACCTGGCTCAGGATCTCAAATGACTTGGGCCCCTGAATGGCGATGAGCGCGATATCGTCGCTCTCATCGAAAACCTCGCAGTCGAACGGCGCGGTGCGCTCGAGCAGCTCGGCTGCCACCGGCTCGCGATTCGACGCGTTAGCGACCACGATGAACCGATCTTCGCCGGTGCGATAGACGACGAGGTCGTCGATGATGCCGCCTTCCCGGCCGAGCAGCAGGCTGTATTTGGCCTGCCCCAGCGCAACGGCGGAGATCTTGCCGGCGAAGGCATAGTCGAGGGCATGCGCGCTCTCCGGCCCGATCACCACGATCTCGCCCATGTGGGAGAGGTCGAAGAGTCCGGCGGCAGTGCGCACGGCGTGGTGTTCGGCGAGGTCACTCGAATAGCGCACGGGCATCTGCCAGCCGGCGAAGTCGGTGAAGCT
>JANYIZ010000160.1 GCA_025408445.1 Frigoribacterium sp.
CCTGCCGGTCTACCTCGACGGCGTCGCGATCGTCTTCAACCTCACCGGAGTATCGAAGCTCAACCTCTCCTCGGCAACGGTCGCCAAGATCTTCAGCCTTCAGGTGAAGACCTGGAATGACCCGGCAATCGCCGCCGACAACCCCGGCGTCACGCTTCCCGCCACCGCGATCACCACCGTGACCCGCTCGGACGGATCGGGCACCACCCAGAACTTCACCAACTACCTCAGCACCGTGCAGCCGACGGTCTGGACCTCGCCTGCGAGCAACAAATGGCCGATCGCCGGATCGAGCGCCCAGCAGGGTGGCTCCGGTGTCGTGAACACCGTCAAGGCCGGTGACGGAACCATCGGTTACGCCGACCACAGCGCCATCGGCACCCTTACCGCCGCCTCGATCCAGGTCGGTACCGGTAAGGACTTCGTTGCATTCAGCCCGAAGGGCGCGACCAACGCGTTCACCGCGGCGGCCGTTGCAGCCCCCACAACAGTGAAGGGTGACCTCGCGCAGAAGCTCGACTACACCAAGATCACCGACAAGTCGGCCTACCCCATCCCGCTGGTCTCCTACCAGATCGTCTGCAGCGCCTTCAAGACCCCGGCCCAGGCCAAGCTTGTGAAGGCATACGTCGGCTACATCGCCAGCGACATCGGCCAGAAGATCACCGCCGCTAACGCCGGTTCTGCTCCGATCCCGGCGAGTATGCTCGCGTCGATCCAGAAGAGCCTCGCTCTGGTCAAGTAGTCGTTGCTCTGCGAGTCTGTGGTCTGGTCGAATTGCACTTACCAGTGCAAATGATCAGGCCACGGGCTGGCTCACGACGTGTCAGGCACCCTCGAGAAAGCAACCAGTGAGTACCACAGAAGCTGTTCCCTCCCTCCCGAGTGCTGCTGCGTCAACCGGTCCCCGCTCCCCGCTAAAGGGATCGGGGCCAGCCCGCGTAAAGTCCAGGCCAGCCGACCGCATCTTCTTCGGCCTCAGCTTCGGCTCCGCGGTGTCGATCATGGTGATCCTCGCCGGTGTCGCTCTCTTCCTGATCGTGCAGGCGGTGCCCGCAATCGTCGCGGACTGGGCGAGCAACCCCGAGCTCAGCTCCGGCTTCACCGGCGGCTACACCAGCTTCTGGGCTTATGTCGGACCGCTCATCTGGGGCACCCTGTGGGTCTCCGCCATCGCCCTGGTTATCGGTGCGCCCATCGCGATCGGTATTGCACTCTTTATCTCCCACTACGCGCCCCGCCGCATCGCTGGCGTGCTCGGCTACCTCGTCGACCTCCTCGCCGCCGTACCGTCGATTGTGTTCGGCCTCTGGGGCATCATCGTGATTCGTCCCCTGCTTCTACCGCTCTCCGAGTGGCTCAACCACAATCTCGGCTGGATCCCCATCTTCGGCGGTCAGGTGTCGACCACCGGTTCGACCATTCTGGCCGGAGCCGTCGTGCTCGCCGTGATGATTCTGCCCATCATCAGCTCGATCTCGCGTGAGATCTTCCTGCAGACGCCGCGACTCCACGAGGAGGCTGCGCTCGCGCTCGGCGCCACCAAGTGGGAAATGATCACGCTCGCGGTCTTCCCCTACGCTCGTTCCGGCGTGGTAAGCGCCACGCTGCTCGGCCTCGGTCGTGCGCTTGGTGAAACCATGGCGATCGCCCTCATCATCTCGCCATCGATCCAGGTCTCCACCCGCATTCTCACCGAGGGAGAGAATTCGCAGACGATCGCCGCCAACATCGCGCTCAACTTTCCCATCGCGAACACTCTCCAACGGGAGGCTCTCATCGGCAGCGGGCTCATGCTGTTCGTGATCTCGCTCGCGGTCAACATGATCGCGCGCTTCATTGTGTCTCGCACCGGGTCGAGCAAGAAGAGCCAAAAAACGCGCAGGGTTCGTGTTTCGGAATCCGCTACTGCTTCCTCTGAGTCCGCTGGAGGCGAGGGATGACCGCAACCGCGCAGTCCGGGATTCGCAAGCCGCGAGGCCCGATGACCAACGCACTCACCACCGGCCAGCTGCCGCGCTTCATCGAGTTCTACGTGCTCGTCGGAGCCCTCGTCATCAGCGGCGGTGCCCTCGCGCTGATGGGGTTTAACTGGGGAGGCTGGATCTTCGTCTCCATCATCGTTTACCTCATCGGGCTTGCCGCACTCTCCACTGTGGCCGAAAACCGCCGAAAGGCCGTCGATCGCGTCGTGCGCAGTCTCGTGACGATCGCATTCCTGCTGGCGATTGCACCGCTCATCTCCACCCTGTTTACGGTGACGGCGAAAGGTATCGGCCAGCTCAACTGGGCATTCATCTCCCAGACCGGTGGCGCCGTTTTCGATCCAACGACTCTCAAGGTCGCGATCACCTCCGGTGCACTTCAAGCCATCGTCGGTACCCTCGAGATCACCGGCATCGCGGCGCTCATGTCGATCCCGATCGGCCTGCTCACCTCGATCTACCTGGTGGAATATGCCCAGCCCCAACAGTGGATGGCGCGCACAGTGACCTTCCTGGTTGACGTGATGACGGGCATCCCCTCGATCGTCGCCGGACTGTTCGCGTTCGCGCTCTTTACTCTCGTCGTCGGGCCGAAAGCGTTCAGCGGTTTCTCGGCTTCGGTTGCCCTGTCGGTACTCATGATTCCGATCATCGTGCGCGCGTGCGAAGAGATGCTTCGGCTGGTGCCGCATGACCTGCGCGAGGCATCCTTCGCTCTCGGAGTATCGCGCTTTTCCACGATCGTGAAAATTGTGCTGCCGACCGCGATCGCTGGCATCATCACCGGCATCATGCTCGCTATCGCCAGGGTCATCGGCGAGACCGCGCCGATCTTCATCGCGGCGAGCTTCACCGACAACCTCAACTTCAACCCCTTTTTCGGGCCGATGCAGACTCTGCCGGTACTCGCCTACGCCGGCTACAAGTTCCCCGGGCAAGACATCGCTTCATCGAACGCGTCGGCCTGGGGTGCGGCTCTGCTACTCGTGCTCATCGTCGTTATTCTCAATATCATCGCCCGCATCATCGCTCGGATCTTCGCCCCCAAGATCGCCCGATAGCGGCACGACGAACAGACCCGAAGGAAAACTGTGTCAAAGCGCATCGAAGTAAATCATCTGAACATCTTTTACAGCGACTTCCTCGCCGTGGAAGACGTCACGATCTCGATCGAACCCCGCACCGTCACCGCGATCATCGGCCCGAGCGGATGCGGCAAGTCGACCTTCCTTCGCACTCTCAACCGCATGCACGAGGTGATCCCCGGCGCGCATGTCGAGGGCGAAGTCATCATCGACGGCAACAACCTGTACGGCGAGGGGGTGGATCCGGTGCTCGTGCGCCGCCAGGTAGGCATGGTTTTCCAGCGCGCCAATCCATTTCCCACCATGTCGATCCGCGCCAACGTGCTCGCTGGCGTCACCCTGAACAATCGCAAGCTACCGAAGAGCGATGGGGATGCCCTCGTCGAGCGCTCACTCGAGAGAGCCAACCTGTGGAACGAGGTGAAGGACCGCCTCGACAAGCCGGGGATGAGCCTCTCCGGTGGTCAGCAGCAGCGACTCTGTATTGCACGTGCCATCGCCGTCTCGCCGGACGTGCTGCTCATGGATGAACCGTGCTCGGCCCTCGATCCCATCTCGACACTCGCCATCGAGGACCTCATCGAGGAACTCAAGCTCGACTACACGATTGTCATCGTGACCCACAACATGCAGCAGGCCTCGAGGGTGTCCGACCGTACCGCCTTCTTCAACATCGCCGGCACGGGCAAGCCAGGCAAGCTCATTGAGTACAACGACACGAACACCATCTTTTCCAAGCCAAGCGTGCAGGCGACGGAAGACTATGTGTCGGGTAAGTTCGGGTAGTCCTGGCCTCGATGCGCAGTCGCTAGGCGCTGGGTACTGCGACGATCGGTGCGGTGGTCGGCTTTTTTGAGCCGCCACTCGGCTCGACCGTGATGCCGAAAGTATCCCCTGCGCTCATCGCACCGGCGAGCACGCTCACGGTTGTGCCCGAGGATGCCGCGCTAAAAGTTCCCGCCGGTGTCGCGTGTGATCCCCTACCGATGTACCAGAGCTCGTATGTCTTACCTCCGGCGAGCTTCGGAAGCTTGTCGATCACCACGGCGGACTGCCTGAGACCCACCGACCAGACGAAAGTGGCCGTGCCGCCTCCAGCGACAGCCGCCTTGGCCTGCTGAGAGTCCTTCGCCGAGACGATGGCCGAGACGGCCGCCGCCTGCTGCTGCGACTCGTCAGCTGCGGAAAGCCCGAGGATGTTACCCCCGACGAAGAGCGTGACGGCTGCTGCGGCGGCCACCAGAATCACAATCGGGCGGGTGTACCAGCGAGCAGTAGCTCGTGCGGTCGCCCGGGACGGCGCCCCGAGGCTTGCTGTGCGGATGTCTTCGGCCGCGCCCCCCTGCGTCGATGAAAGTTGCGTCGATGAAAGTTGTGGTGATGAAGGCTGCAGCGATGAGGGCTCCGACAGGTTCGCTTCGGGGGATGCCGCCGACACTGCCGTGAGCGTGGGCCGCGCCACCGGAAGGGGTGCGAGCTGCGGAGTGACGGCGATCTGCGCCATGAGTCGTGTTTTGAGGTCGGCCGGGGGAGAGACCGGCTCGGTCGCGAGACCGATCGATACCGCTGTGTCAGACAATGAATCCACCTCCGCTCGTAGCTCTTCGGATGTCAGCAGGTATGCCTCGAACCGGTTTTTTTCTTCGCCCTCAAGTGCGTTCAGCGCATACGCGCCGCTGAGGAGGTGTAGTTCTTCGCGATCAGTCACGATGCCACCCCCAATTCATCACGCAGACGGATCATCCCGTCACGCAGTCGTGTTTTCACCGTGCCGATGGGCACGCTGAGCATTGCTGCCACCTCACTGTGGCTGTAGCCGCCGTAGTACGCCAGAGAAACCGCCTGACGCTGCAATTCGGTCAATTGCGTCATGGCTTCCTTTACCCTTTCGTGCTCGATGGTCGTTTCTACCGTGTCCGCCACGTTGTCGTAGTCGGAAACATAATCCCTGATGCCGATCTTCACGTCTCGATCGCGACCGGACTGCGATGACCTGATCCGGTCAATCGCGCGACGGTGAGCCATGGTGAGGATCCAGGTGGATGCCCCGCCCTTGCTCGGCTCATATCGGGACGCGTTCTGCCAGATCTCCAGGAATACTTCCTGGGTCACTTCCTCCGATTGCGCATGATCGACCAATAGTCTGCGGATCAGCCCGAACACTCTCGGGGAGACTTCGTCGTACAGTGCTCCGAAAGCCGCCTGGTCGCCGCCCGCGATCTGCGCAAGCAAGGTCTCCTTCGTCGCAGGTTTGACCAGGGAGTCATTGTCCTGGCTGCGGTCGGTTTCACGGGGCACGAGTCTAAGCATTGCAAACAATTCGTGCGATCGAGCGCGGTGCTGGAAAGACACTCACTGCGAGCATCGAAACAAGCATCTCCATATTCGATTGTCCGCGGCCTGCGCAGGCGGGAAGTCTCCGGTTCGCTTCCAAGGTCGTTCCGACTGTGCGGGTCACAACTTGAGTTCGCGACCGAGGCGAAAACGGTTTGGTCTCAGACGCATCCGCACGCATAGTGGGCAGAATCGTCGCCGGTGCCGCACCGAGGGGGGGGTGCCAGGCCGCAGAAACGCCTCTCGGCGCTAGGCCGCTCGGAGCGGCGAATATTGGAGCCCGGGGTTACTGCGGCCCGGCGATGGCCCTTGCGAGCCGTTGTCGAGTGTACCAACCGACTCTGGGTGCTTTCTCTTTAGTGGCGCATACCCGGCCGCCGGTTGCGAAGGTGGCACGGGGGCGAGCTGAGTACAACGCTCGTAGTCAGTCGAGCGAACCGGCCCGCCAGAGCCGCGCGCACGAGACGAACTCGAGGGCCGTCTGCGACAGGCGAAGGGCGCGAATCGTGAGATCGGATGCCCGCTCCGGCGACGTGAGGTCGGAATCATCTGCAACGCTCGTGGCCCCCAACGCCATGATGCGACAAAAGGCGGCCGCGCGGTCAAGAGCAACCCCGAAGTCACCCTGGAAGAGCCCTCGCAGGATCTGGTCGGCAAGAGCGATGATCTCCGCGGGACCGGTCGGTGCGGTCGCGCCGGCAACGACCGGGTCGATGGTCGTGGCGGTCTCGGTGCCGCGCTGGAACAGGTAGGCGGTGCCCTCGGCATCCTGGCGCACGAGTGCGCGCATCAGGTAAATGCGCCAGAGGGCGCCGGGAAGGCTGCGCGGGCTGGCACGCGCCCAGAGTTCGGCGACGGCATCGATGCCATGCTCGTCGGTGAAGGCCACGAGCCGGTCGACCACCCCCTGGTCGCTGCTCTGCCGCACGCGAGTGAGCAGCGCGCCCGCGGTCTCATGAGCAACGCGACTGATTTGGGCGGGGTCCTCCCCGCCTACGAAGCTCTCGAACTTTGCACCCGAAAACTGGGTCGGCTTATGGAACTCGTCGGTCATCTGGTCAAGCCTAAGCCAGCCGTTGCTGTGCACACGGCTCGTTCGCGGGCCGCGCAATCCACGCTAGATTTGACCGAAGGGGC
The DNA here is from genome assembly GCA_025408445.1 of Frigoribacterium sp. Classification (GTDB taxonomy): domain Bacteria; phylum Actinomycetota; class Actinomycetes; order Actinomycetales; family Microbacteriaceae; genus Lacisediminihabitans. The sequence goes on from JANYIZ010000160.1 coordinate 6,542, forward strand.
CTCTAGCTCAGTTGGTAGAGCATCGGACTTTTAATCCGTGGGTCGTCGGTTCGAGCCCGACGGGGCCCACCCCTCCCCAACCTCCTTAGTTGCGGGGACCGTAGATCAGACGCCGAGGCCTCAGCGCGACTCCTTGGACGGGTTTGCCTACGTTTTGCGCACAATTGCCGCAGAACCTGCCGCATTGTGCGCGATTCCGACTCTGGCCAGGCCTAGCCCGGCCATCGACTGCAGCACGCCAACCATTGCTTCAACGTCATCCTGTGAACATCCCAATCTTTCGCGATCTGCTCGATTCGTCACATTTTGCTCACGACCACGCGCAATACCGAGAACATTTTCACGGAACTCATGGGAATAGGGCTGAGGCACAACAACATCCCTCCTGGCCACCCAATCGGGCAAGCCAATTCAGATGTCACCTAATCGTGCAGCAGACCCAGGAATGAACCGCCCGTCATGATCGAATTCCAGAACATCTCAAAGCGGTTTCCGGGTGGCACCCTTGCTGTCGATGACTTCTCCCTTGTGCTTCCCTCGCACAAGGCGACGGTATTCGTCGGGTCGTCCGGGTCAGGCAAAACAACGCTGCTCCGGATGATCGACCCCACCGCCGGTAGAGTCCTGATCGACGGTGAGGATATATCCGGCCTCAATCCGGTTTTGCTTCGCCGACGGATCGGCTACGTTCTTCAGGCCACCGGACTCCTCCCGCACCGGCGGGTGGTGGACAACATCGCCACGGTACCTCGGTTAAACGGTGTGCCGAAGCGGGTGGCCCGCCGGGACGCGCTCACACTGCTCGATACGGTTGGACTCGACCGATCGCTCGCAGAGCGGTATCCGGACCAGCTTTCTGGCGGCCAGCAGCAGCGCGTCGGAGTTGCGCGCGCTCTCGCTAGCGACCCGGACATCCTTCTCATGGATGAGCCGTTCGGGGCGGTCGACCCGATTGTCCGGGCGGAACTCCAGGTCGAACTCAACCGCTTGCAGCGTGAGCTCGGCAAGACCACAATGTTTGTCACACACGACATCGACGAGGCGTTCGCGATCGCCGACCAGGTGGTGATCTTCCGCACCGGCGGTGTGATCGCGCAGGTGGGGACTCCGGCCGAGATTCTGGCAAACCCAGCGGACGACTTCGTCGCGACTTTCATCGGTGCGGACAGGGGAAAGCGCACCCTGCATCTCCAGCATCGCGAGGGAGACAGCGCGACCCTCATCGTCGATGGGGACGGGCGGCCCGCGGGAATTCTCGGGGCCGATCGATGAGGGAAGTCCGATGATCTGGTTCATCGAGAACTTCGGCCTGATCACGGGGCTCACTGCCAATCATGTTGCACTCAGCATTGTTCCGATTGTGCTCGGATTCGCGATCGCTGTACCACTCGGCTGGATTGCCAACAGGCGGCCGGCCCTGCGGTCGGTCGTGATCAGCGGGGGAAGTCTCCTCTACACGATCCCCTCGCTTCCGCTTTTCGTGATCCTGCCCTACGTGCTCGGGACGAAGATCACCGATGACCGGAACATCGTCGTGGCGCTGACCCTCTATGCGATTGCGATGATGGTTCGCACCGCGGCAGACGCCCTCGCGGCCGTGCCGGCGGATGCGATCGAGGCCGCCACGGCCATGGGGTACTCCACCTGGACCCGATTCTGGCTGGTGGAATTTCCTCTCGCTGGCCCGGTCCTGCTCGCGGGCCTCCGCGTAGTCTCGGCAAGCACGATTACGCTCGTCTCGGTCGGTGCGATCATCGGTTCAGCGAACCTCGGCTACCTGTTCACGAACGGCAAACAACGCGACTTCCTCGAGGAGATCATAGTCGGAATCGTGGCGAGCCTCGTCATCGCCCTCGTCTTCGACGTGGTGCTCGTTATTCTCGGCGGGGTGGTCATGCCCTGGACGCGGCGGGATGGCTGGATCCGGCGCCGAAGTGTCCTTCCCGTCGGACAGGTGGGCTGACCCGTGCAATTCTTTCTGGACGCCTTCCGCTGGCTGTTGGATCCCGCAAACTACGTCCCAGGGGCTCAGAACCCCTTTCCGATCCAGGATCGGATCGGCGAGCACCTGCTCTACACGGTCGTGTCAGTCGTGATCGCAGCGAGCATCGCGCTTCCGCTCGGTTTCTACATCGGACACACCGGGCGCGGCCGCCAGTTGGTGATCGGATTCACCGGTGGGATGCGGGCACTCCCGACACTTGGCCTGCTGATGGCCCTCTTCGTCATCGTCGGGGCGACAGTGCCGTTCACACGGGCCGCGTTCGTTGCCTCGATAATCGCACTGGTCATCCTGGCGATCCCATCGATTCTGGCCGGCGCGTATGCCGGTGTCGAATCGGTCGACAGCCAGACGGTGGATGCCGGACGCGCGAGCGGCATGACCGAGTTGCAGGTGCTCACGCAGATCGAGATACCGCTTTCCCTCCCGCTGATTATTGGTGGTGTTCGTGCATCCGTGCTGCAGGTGATCGCGACCGCCGTGATCGCCTCGTACATCTCGCTCGGCGGCCTCGGATCCATCATCTCGAGCGGTATCGGACTCAACGACAACAATCGCATCCTCGGCGGCGCCATTCTCGTCACGGTCCTCGCGCTCGTGGTCGATGGGATCTTCGCGCTCGCCCAGCGCCTGACCAGGAGACGTGGATCCTCCGGTTCACGCGCGCAAAAAACACACGTCCGCGGCCGGTCACTTAGACCGGTCACGGTGGCGGAAACTCCCGCCGACGAGAGGAACAACTAATGTTCGCAGCACACCGCAGAACACGGATCGCCACCGCGGTCATCGCAGCAGGGTCGCTCCTTGCACTGGCCGGGTGCGCCACCTCCGACCCGACCGGTACTTCATCGACCGACTCCGCGAAAGGCTCGAAGATCGTCGTCGGCTCATTCGCCTTTCCCGAAAGCGAGATCCTCGGCAACATCTATGCCCTTGCCCTCAAGAACGCGGGTTTCTCGGTCGAGACGAAGTTCAATCTCGGACCACGCCAGACCACAATTCCGGCGCTCAAGGACGGGTCGATCAACCTCATGCCGGAGTACAACGGCAACCTGCTGTTCTTCTACGACACGAAGAACACCGCCCGCACTACATCCGAGGTGAATGCCGCGCTCGCGACCAAGGTGCCAACGGGGTTCCGCGTGCTCACCCCAGCGCCGGCCGAGGACAAAGACGCCTACGTCGTCACTCAGGAGCTCGCGAAAAACAAGGGACTCGTGTCCATCGGTGACCTCACAAAGATTGAGCCATTCAGTCTGGGGTCCAATCCGCAGTTCGGCGAGCTCGGGTACGGCATTCCCGGCCTGAAGTCGGTTTACAAGATCAAGGCTGTGACGTTCGTACCGATCGAGGACTTCGGCGGACCAGACACGGTGAAGGCTCTCGTCGACAACGCGGTGCAGGTGGCCGACATCTACACGACCTCTCCCGATCTCGTCGCCAAGAAGCTCCTGGTGTTGAAGGATCCAGAGAATCTGATCGCTGCGCAGAACGTGCTGCCGTTGCTCAACTCGAAGATCTACAGTGCGAAACTCGCCAAGGTACTCGACCGGGTTTCGGCCGCTCTCAGCACCAAGGATCTGATCGCGCTGCGGGACCGCGTCGAGGGATCGGAGAAGGCTCAGGCCGTAACGGCGGCGAAGGACTGGCTCACGAAGAACGGCCTGCTGAAATAATCGATCGCGGGGCGTCGACCCTCGCTGACCTGCTCGAAATCCTCGGCCGTGATCCTTGGTCCCGCTCACGGACGTGCGATCCGCGAGCCCGGTCAGCGTTTGCCCTATCCTTCCGTCGGCCAGTGCATTTCATTCGATGCCCTACCCGCTGACGACGTCCAGGCTGCCCATCACCCCGGTCGGCGCCGATGATGCGGCCGGATTCGTTGCCTACCGGCAGGATCCTGATGTTGCTTGCTGTTAAGGATGGGAGCTACTAATTGATCACCTCTTCACCGCCGCAAATTCTCACGGGTCACAGCCAGCTGCGATGCCCGCAACAGAGCGACTGGTGGTGACCTGGACAGTAGGGTTACGTGGATGAGCACTCTCCATGACATCGACCAAGCGACTGCCCTCGCGGTGCACCGCGACGGAATCCTGCGGTGACCGCCGCCTGGCCCGTCACCGACGGCGTCTTCTCGCTCGGTGACCTCGACGTCGAACTTGGCGGAACGATTCAGGATGCGCAACTGGCGTGGCAGGCGCACGGGACGTTGAATGAAGCGCGCGACAACGTGATCGTGTACCCGTGCAGCTACACCGCCACGCACGACGACCTGGCCTGGCTGATCGGTCCCGACGGTGTTCTCGACCCGACCGAGTGGTTCATCATCGTGCCCGATATGTTCTCGAACGGGTTCTCGTCGAGCCCGTCGAACACCGATGACTACCCGGCCGCGGTCACGATGGCCGACAACGTCCGCGCCCAGTACCGCCTCCTGACAGAGTTCTTCGGCGTGACGCGAGTCGCGGCCTCCTACGGCTTCTCGATGGGCGCAGGCCAGGCCTACCACTGGGCGGCGCTATTCCCGGAGTTCGTTGAGCGCGCGATCGTGGTCTGTGGGAGCAGCCGGACATCGATCCACAATCGTGTCTTCCTCTCGGGGTTGCTTCGCATCCTCGAGGCGGCGCCGGAGCACCTGGGCGGCGGACGCTTCAGCGCCGAGCCGGTCGCGGCGCTCAAGGCATTCGGGCACGTCTACGCCGGCTGGGGCCTCAGCCAGGACTTCTACCGAGAGCGCCTGTTCGAGACGGCCCTCGGCGCGCCCGACCTCGAGACGTTCCTCCGCACCGATTGGGAGGAGGCGTTCGGCGAGAATCACGCGGCGAACCTCTACGCCGCGGCGGTCACCTGGCAGGAGGCCGACATTAGCCGGGGAGCGGTCTACGAGGGCGACCTCGCCGCGGCCCTCGCCGGGATCCAGGCCCGCGTCCTCCTCATGCCGAGCGAGACCGACCTCTATTTCCGCGTCGCGGACAACGAGGCCGAACTGGAGCACCTGCGCCACGGCAAGCTCGCTGTCATCCCGAGCATCTGGGGCCACCGTGCCGGAAGCCCCGCCGGCATCCCCGACGACTTGGAATTCATGACGCGCCACGTGCGGGAGTGGCTGGCGTCCTGAATCGACGGCGGTCACGGCTGTGCCCGGGCTCCGGGCTCCGGGCGTCGATGGTCGGCGATGGTCAGCGAGGTGTCGAGGATCAGCGTCTCCCCCAAGAGGGTGTGCATCTCGCAGCGGTCATCGCGACGGGAGCCTCGATCGTCACCTCTCCGACTCCGTTGGTCTGTGTCACCCTTTGCGCCGTCATCCTCGTCGAGTCAGTCGATCGGAACGAACCGATCAGAGCGCTCTTCGGCATCCGTTCCCTTTCCCTGGCTCGATTACTCGGTAGGGAGGAAGATGCTGTCTATGACGTTCACAGGGTTTGGCGCAGACGCCAGCGATTTTCTGTCCGGCTTGGCAGAAGACAACACGAAGACGTTTTTCGAGGCGCATCGTGACGAGTACATCGCGAGGATTCGGCAACCTCTCGAGGATTTGCTGGGCGAGGTGCAAGACACGTACGGTCCTGGTCGGGTGATGCGGCCCAATCGGGATGTTCGGTTCAGCGCGGACAAGTCGCCCTACAAAACCACGGCGAGCATGTGGGCGGGCGACGTGGGCGGGGTGTACTTGAGCCTGAGTGCCACCGGGCTCGAGGTCGGGGGAGGGCTTTACGATCCCAGCCGTGACCAACTGGCCAGGGCCCGTCACGCCATTGACAGCCGACCGCTAGTCGCGAAGCATCTCGGCGACATCCTGGGCAAGCTCACGCGGAGCGGTTTTGAGGTGGCGGGGCCGTCGTTGAAAACAGCCCCGCGTGGCTTCGACCGGGACCACCCCGCAATCGAGTTGCTCCGATTGAAGCACTATGCGGCCGTGAAACGGCTTCCCCCGGGGGCGGCGCCGGACACGATCCGAGCAACGTGGACGGCAGTCTTGCCTCTGATTACGTGGTGCTCGAAGAACGTCGGAGCCGCGATTTCCCCGTCATGATGATCTGGGAGTCGCCGGAACCGCGCACAGGCCCCGGCTCAGCTCGTGGTCTGCTCCCCCGTCAAAGAATGCGAGATCCGTTTTCAGAAAAATGAGGAATCCTACTAAAGCTTCGACCTGGGGCTGACTGAAGCTGTACTTGCCAGTGCCGGCGACACGTGTGGGTCGGGTGTGCATGAGGTACTCCGACCGATCAGTAGGACGAGAAACCCCGTCCTGTGCCGAATCGGACTCTCGTAGGCTCAAAAATTGTCACGAGTAAGTAGTTCCTGCAGTACCCGCTCACACGGAAGGGGCACTGTCGTGAACCCGGCCGACGAGTCCTCCACTCACTGCTCATTGTGGGTCATGCCGTGCGGCTCTCCGCGGGCGAGGGGTGGCAACCTCTGGGTAAGCCGTTCCCGTACTCTCTGCTGAAACGACCGACACGAACCGCTGTGCTCGCCCTGCACTCATCACGCGCCCGGCGGGTCTGCGAGAAGTCGTGTCACACGCCAGTTCGTATCGGCATGTTCGATGAGTTCGATCGGCCGTCGGCGTGACGCTGATCAGCACACCTTAGGGCGCAGTGTCGACCAACGCGTCGAGGGCCTTGAGGTCGTCGGACGAGATCGTGAAGTCAACGTCGGCGTTCTCGATCATGCGGCCGGGCGTCGTCGTTTTCGGCAGCGGAAGGATGTTTTTCTCCAGAAGGTAGCGAATGCAGATCTGGGCCACCGACTTCCCATACTTCGCTGC
>JANYIZ010000161.1 GCA_025408445.1 Frigoribacterium sp.
CACGTCATCCGGCTCCACGGCGATCACGTCGAGGCCGCGCGCGACGAGGGATCGAGTGAACTTGCCGGTACCCGCGCCGAGATCGAGCACCGTGCGAGCGGCGGTCGGGAGCATCCAGTCGACCACGGCGTCGGGATAGCCCGGACGCGCCCGTTCGTACTCTCCCGCGGCGCGCCCGAAGGAATTGGCTTGCTCGGTCGTGCGATTCTCATCCATCAGTCGTGTCCGCCCAGCCTGCCAAGGAAGGCGCCAAGGCCGGCAGGGGTGAGTTCAAATCCGATGGAGCGGGAGGGATTGACCACCATGCCAGCCCCGGGCGGGATCGAGACGAGCAGCGAACGACCATCGATGGTCAGTGCGAACGCGGCGAGGTCGCCGAATTCCACGATCTGGTCGGCGTGAGTGAACACGGCGAGCATCGATGCTCCGTCGACGTCGAAGAGCACCGGCTGCAACTGCGCGAGGTTGTCGGTCACCTGCGTGCCGCTCGGCACGATTACCGGGCTCGCCGCGAACAGCTCGAGCACGTCGAGGGTGGTTGCGCGTCCCGCTTCGGCCAGCACGATCATCCGTTCGAGATCGGTCGGCTCCCGCACTGCCCTGACTTCCATGCTTCGACCCTAAGCTGCCCAGCTTTGGCCGCCGCCACGCGGCGTGCTCGCCCGGCACCGTCGTACGCACGTGAGACGATGCCGGGATGGCCCTCAACTTCACCGCAATCGACTTCGAGACCGCCAATTCCTCCGCCGCCTCCGCCTGCTCGGTCGGACTGGTGAAGGTGCAGGGCGGCATCGTCGTCGACCGGGTGGCCTGGTTCATCCGCCCACCCGCAGGGTTCGATCACTTCTCCGAGCGAAATACCCGCATCCACGGGATAAGGGCGCCGGATGTCGCAGACGCGAAGTTCTGGAGGGAACAGCTTGCCGACCTGGTGGCATTCGCCGACAATGACTTCCTCGTCGCCCATAACGCCGGATTCGACATGGGCGTGATCTCCGCAGCGTGCCGGGCGAGCCTCGTGGACATCCCCGACTTCCGCTACCTGTGCAGCCTGCAGGTGGCTCGCAAGACCTACAACCTCGACTCCTACCGACTGCCCGTCGCTGCGATGGCGGCCGGATTCGAGGACTTCGCCCACCACGACGCGCTCGCCGACTCGGAGGCCTGCGCCGCGATCATGGTGCACGCCGCGAACCGGCACGGTGCAGAATCCATCGAAGAACTCGCACGCATCACAGGTTCGCGTCTCGGAGCGATCGGACAGCTGTCGCTCGTGCCTAGTTTTGTGGGAAACCGAGGTTGATTCCGCCGTGGCTCGGGTCGAGCCAGCGGCTGGTTATCGCCTTCTCGCGGGTGAAGAACTGGAAGCCCTGGATGCCGTAGGCCTTCGAGTCACCGAACGACGAGTCCTTGAAACCACCGAACGAGTAGTACGCGACCGGAACGGGGATCGGCACGTTGATGCCGATCATGCCAACCTCGATCTCGTTCTGGAAGCGGCGAGCCGCTCCCCCGTCGTTGGTGAAGATCGCGGTGCCGTTGCCGTACTGGCTGGCGTTGATGAGAGCCACGCCCTCGTCGTAGCTCTTCACCCGCACGATCGAGAGCACCGGTCCGAAGATCTCGTCGGTGTAGACGCGGGAGGTGGTTGACACATTGTCGATCAGGGACGGGCCGAGCCAGAACCCGTCCGGGTCCCCATCCACCTCGATGCCGCGGCCGTCGACGACCACGGTCGCGCCGTCCTCGGTCGCAATGTCGAGATAGGAGGCAACCTTGTCGCGGTGCACCTCGGTAACCAGCGGTCCCATGTCGCAGGAGCGTCGGCCGTCGCCGACCACCAGGGTGGACATTCGCGCCGTGATCTTCTCGATCAGCTCGTCGGCCACCGGTTCGACGGCGACCAGCACCGAGATCGCCATGCAGCGCTCGCCGGCCGAGCCGAAGCCGGCATTGATCGCGGCATCCGCGGTGAGGTCGAGGTCGGCATCCGGCAGCACGAGCATATGGTTCTTGGCGCCGCCGAGGGCCTGTACGCGCTTGCCGTGGTGGGCCGCGGTCTCATAGATGTACTTGGCGATCGGAGTGGACCCGACGAAGGAGATCGACTTGACGTCCGGGTGCTCGAGCAGGCCGTCGACCGCGACCTTGTCGCCGTGCAGCACGGTGAACACGCCGTTCGGCAGTCCGGCTTCGGTAAATAGGGCGGCGAGCCAGTTGGCTGACGAGGGGTCTTTCTCCGAGGGCTTCAGCACAACAGTATTGCCCGCTGCGATCGCGATCGGGAAGAACCACATCGGCACCATTGCCGGGAAGTTGAACGGGCTGATAATGCCGACGACTCCGAGCGGACCGCGGGTGGAATACACATCGACTCCGGTCGAGACGTTCTCACTGAACTCACCCTTGATGATGTGCGGGAATCCGGTGGCGAGCTCCACGACCTCGAGGCCGCGCGTGATCTCGCCGAGGGCGTCGGAGATGACTTTGCCGTGCTCAGAGGTGAGGATCTCCGCGAGGTCGCCCTTGCGCTCGTTGAGTAACTCACGGAAACGGAAGATGATCTGCTGGCGCTTGGTGACAGAGGTGTCACGCCAGGCCGGGAATGCCTTCTTGGCGGATGCGACGGCCTCGTCGATCTCGGCCGTGTCGGCGAGAGCAACGTTCTTGGTCGCAACTCCGAGGGCGGGATCAAAGACCGGGGACGTGCGGCCAGAGGTGCTGACTCGCTCGGCACCATTGATCCAGTGCGGCACAACGGGGAGATGCGACATGGTTTCTACTTTCTGCGCAGTGTTGGGTTTTCTGCCCTGCACGAGATCATCTCATCCCTCGCAGGCCTCTTGCGGATCCGCTCAGACAGTGCATCGCGGCACAGTTACGACCCACTGTCGCTGGCCACTGCCACACTGGATTCATGGACCCGCTTCTCGCCCTCATCATTGGCCTCCTCCTGGGAGTACTTCTCGGCGCAGTGATCGGACTTCTGCTCGCACGGGCCCGGCACAGTAACTCGACTCCGGCAGTCGATCCTGCCCTGATCGCCTCCCAGCACGAACTCGCACTCGGTGCGGTGCGCGCGGAGGAGGCGAGGGCTAAGTCCCTGCTCGGCTCTGAGCTGGCCGCCATCCAGGCCACCGCTGTCGCCCTCAAGGAACAGGTCGCCGCGCAGCAGGAGCAGTATCGCGAACTGGTGGACCGGCAGCGTCGCGAGCAGGCCGCCGAGTCCGACCGCCAGCAGCGCGAGAGCAAGGTGCTTCAGGCACTCACGCCGGTGCAGGAATCCCTCCGGTCGATGCAACTGAAGGTGACCGAGTTGGAGACCCAGCGCAGCCTGCAGCACGGCCAGCTGACCCAGCAGCTGCGCAACGCCACGGAGTCCGAGGAGCGTCTGCGCAGCACCGCGGAGTCCCTCGCCTCTGCCCTCCGCAACAACGCAACCCGAGGGGTATGGGGCGAGACCCAGTTGCGAAATGTAGTGCAGGCCGCCGGCCTTATCGAGAGGGTCGACTTCGACGTGCAGTCGAGCATCGCCTCGGATGCCGGGGTGGGCCGGCCCGACATGGTCATCCACCTGCCCGGGGGCAAGAACATCGCCGTGGATGCGAAGGTGCCGTTCACCGCATACCTCGAGGCGAGCCAGATCGCCGTCACCGCGACGGGCGAGGAGGGGGCACGCCGCGAGGCCTTCCTCAAGCAGCATGTCCGGGCGGTGCGGGCCCACATCGACACCCTCGGCAGCAAGGCCTACTGGGCCGGGCTCGAAGCCTCCCCCGAACTTGTGATCGCGTTCATCCCGAGCGAATCACTCGTGGCATCCGCAATGGAGGCCGATCCCGGCATCATGGACTACGCCTTCTCGAAGCGTGTCGCCCTCTCCTCGCCCGTGACTCTCTGGTCGGTGCTCAAGACCGTCGCCTTCAGCTGGCAGCAGGATGTCGTCACGCAGGAGGCCAAGATGCTATTTGACACCAGCCGCGAACTTTACAGCCGCTTGGCCACTCTCGCCGGCCACATCGAGAAGCTCGGACGATCCATCGAGAGCACGGTGAAGAACTACAACGGATTCGTCGGTTCGCTCGAACGCCAGGTGCTGCCCTCGGCGCGCAAGTTGAATGTACTCGACGAGTCGAAGGTGCTGGGAACCCCTGCCGAGATCGAGGAACTCCCCCGCGATCTCACCGCATTCGAGCTGGTCGCAGAGCTCGAGGTCACGGCCGGCCCGGATGCGCAGCACCTCCGCGCAGACCAGTAGGCTCGTGACAAACCTGCGCCAGACAGGTCGGTCACGCCCGTCCGGGTCTGCCCGATCGCTCTCGCGGCGTGGCACTAGGCGGCGTACGGCAGACTGGGTTTCTCACCCGTGACGACAGGACCCCATGATCACTCTCACCCAGGATGCCGGCGGCTTCATTCGCATGAGCAGGCACTTTCCGAGCACCTCGCTCATCACCATTTTTTATACCGACGGGGCGTCAGAGGTCTTTTCGGGAAAGCAGTTGAACGCGATCTACGACGAGGCCCGCGCCGTCTTTCGCACGCAGAACCACCTGGATGAGAAGGGCTTCTCGCGCGCTCCGGCGAAAACCGTCCAACCCTCAAGCGATATCGCGTTTGTGGCTGTTCATGCCGGGATGGCAGCACAGTAGAACACGGGCACCGTGGCGCAGGAGTGTCTGCTTTCCACCGGAACCAGTAGGTGAAGGCGTTACAGCCACTTTTCCGCGAGATGGTCGGCGACCACGCGACGGATCGTGCCAGAGCGACCGCGCAGCACAATGCTCTCGGTGCGAATGATGGGACCCTTCTTGCGCACTCCACCGACCAGTTGCCCGTCGGTAACGCCGGTGGCGACGAAATAGGTGTTGTCACTCGTGACGAGGTCGTCGATTTCCAGGATTCGCTCGAGATCGTGCCCGGCATCGATCGCTTTTTGGCGCTCTTCGTCGTTCTGCGGGGCGAGTTTCGCCTGGATGAATCCGCCGAGCCCCTTAAGCGCACATGCGGTGATGATTCCCTCCGGGGTGCCCCCGCGGCCCACGCACATGTCGATTCGGGCGTCGTAGCGCGCGGCGTTGATGCCGCCGGCCACATCCCCGTCGAGAAGGAGGCGCGTACCGGCTCCCGCCTCGCGGATGTCCTCGATCAGCTGCGCGTGGCGTGGACGGTCGAGCACGGCCACGACGAGATCCGAAACATCCTTGTTCATCGCCTTCGCGAGGGCGCGGATGTTTTCGCCGATCGGCTTACGGAGATCGACGACTCCGTGGCCCTCGTGACCGGTCACGATCTTGTCCATGTAGAAGACAGCGGAGGGGTCGTACATACTGCCGCGGTCCGCGACGGCAATCATCGAGAGGGCGTTCTGGCGACCGGCTGCCGTGAGAGAGGTGCCGTCGATCGGATCGACCGCGATGTCGCAGGCCTGCCCCTGCCCCGTGCCCACGTGCTCGCCGTTATAGAGCATCGGGGCGTGATCCTTTTCGCCCTCGCCGATGACGACCAGCCCGTCGAAGTCGACGGTACCGAGGAACTTGCGCATGGCATCCACCGCAGCGCCGTCGGCGGCGTTCTTGTCGCCGCGCCCGATGAACGGAACGGCTCGGATGGCTGCGGCCTCGGTTGCCCGAACCAACTCCATTCCGAGGTTGCGATCGGGATGCTGGAAGGTGGATCCGATATCAGTGTTCACCTGTCAAGGCTACCCAGCACCGACGACTGACTGGCTCGCAGTATCTCGAAAGATCGCCGCTTCTTTAGTTCAATAGACTCGATAGCACATCGCGCACCGAAGGAGATTTCCATGCCCATTG
>JANYIZ010000162.1 GCA_025408445.1 Frigoribacterium sp.
GGTGCAGGACATCACCGGCGGTGGCGCCCACATCGTGTTCGACTTCGTCGGCGAGCGCGGTGCGGAGCTGCTCGCTCCGAAGCTCATGCGCAATCGGGGCTCGCATTACGTGATCGGGTATGGCGGCGAAGTGCGGCTGCCTACGATCGAGATCATCTCGCGCGAGATCAACGTGATCGGCAACCTTGTCGGCACCTATAACGACCTGGTCGAGCTCATGGCTCTCACCGCCGACGGCCGCGTGAAACTGCACACCGCCGTCTACCCGCTCGACGCGGTGAACGACGCCATCGCCGATCTCGAGGCCGGGCGCCTCATCGGCCGCGGCATCCTCGTTCCCTGACACCCCTAGACCCTGACACCCCAACACCACCCAACGAACCACCTCTCGCAAACAGGATAAGGAGCATCAACGATGGTCTTTCCGGCCAAATATCCCCAGCTCAACGACACGTCGCTGACGGATGACGCGCGCAGCGTGCTGATCCGCGTGCTGCGTGTCGCCTTCCCGCACGATTCGTTTCCCGACGGGCCCTACGAACGCACCGCAGACACAATCATGAAGGCGGCCGAGGAATCCACCTGGTTCCGCGTCTCGCTCACCCAGGGCCTGCTCACGCTCGCGCACCTCGCCGGTGGCGACTTTCGCGACCTGGATGAGGATGCCGCAACCAGCGTGCTTCGGCGCATCGAATCGACCGAGTTCTTCGGATTCATCCGCCGCACCACCGTGCTGAACCTCTACGACAATGAAGACGTCTGGGAGGCGGTGGGCTACGAGGGCTCCTCCTATGAGAAGGGAGGCTACGTCAACCGCGGTTTCGACGACCTGCACTGGCTGCCCGAACCGCGAATAGAGACCTACGACGGTGGCCCGATCGTGGAGATCGCTCCCTCCTTCCTCCTGCGCCCGACCAACGGCAGCTCGGGAACCCACGCATCGGGTGAGAGCCGTGCGGCGGCGAACATCGACACCAACACCCAGCCGGGTGCCACTTCTGCCGAGCACGCCGAGGTCAGCAAATGACCGCCCTCGAGCAGTCCGACGAGGCGATCGTCATCATCGGATCGGGAGCGGGCGGCGGAACGCTCGCCTACGAGCTCACCAAGCGCGGCATTCCGGTGGTGCTCCTCGAAGCCGGACCATACCTGCGCAACGAGGACTACGTGAACAACGAGTGGGAGGCATTCAACCAGATGGCGTGGCTCGACCCCCGCACGACCTCCGGTTCATGGCGCATCGCGCGGGACTTCCCCAACCTTCCCTCGTGGATCGTAAAGGCTGTCGGAGGCACCACGACCCACTGGTCCGGTGCGACTCCGCGCTTCAAGGCCCACGAGTTCGCCACCCGGTCGACCTACGGTCGCATCGCCGGGGCGAACCTGCTCGACTGGCCGATCACCCTCGCCGAGATGGAGCCCTACTACGACAAAGCCGAGATTGCGATGGGCTCCACCCACGTGCACGGCCGCAAGCCGCTGCCCGCGAACAACAACTACAAGGTGTTCGCCAATGGTGCGGAGCGGGTGGGTTACCGGCACTATTCCACCGGGCCGTACGCGACGAACGCGGAGGAATACGACGGCCGACCGGCATCCATCCAGGACGGCTTCAACTTCCAGGGAGACAAGCACGGCTCAAAGTGGTCGACCCTGGTGCGCGAGCTGCCCCGGGCACTGGCGACCGGATTGCTCGACCTGCGCCCGGAGAGTCATGTCGTGCAGATCACCCACAACGCCGCCGGGCGCGTAGACGCGGTGCTCTACCTCGATGCGGAGGGAAACCTGCAACGCCAGGCCGCCTCGATGGTGGCGGTGGCCGGCAACTCGATCGAAACACCGCGCCTTCTCCTCATGAGCGCAAGCCCGATGTTTCCCGATGGCCTCGCCAACTCCTCCGGCCAGGTGGGCCGCAACTACATGCGCCACACCACCGGCTCGGTATACGCACGGTTCGAGGAGCCGGTGCGGATGTACCGGGGCGAGACCATGGCGGGCGTGATCGCCGACGAGTCGCGGCACGATCCCGACCGCGGTTTCGCCGGAGGGTACTACCTCGAGACGATCTCGCTCGGACCCGCCTTCCTCGCCAGCTTCGCTGACCCGGGCGCGTGGGGTCGGGACTTCACCAAGATCCTTGACAGCTACGCCAACACGGCGGGGCTCTGGGTGATCGGCGAAGACCTGCCGCAGGAGACCAACCGGATCACGCTCAACTCGGCGGTCACCGATCGCCACGGTCTGCCCGTTCCGAACGTGCACTTCGACGATCATCCGAACGACATCGCCATGAGGGAGCACGGATACCGCCAGGCTGAGTTGCTCTACGAAGCCGTCGGGTCGATCGGGGCGCACCGCGCTCCGCCCTACCCGTCGACGCACAACATGGGCACGAGCCGTATGAGCGAGAAGCCGGAAGACGGAGTCGTCGACAAATGGGGGCGCGCGCACGATGTGCCGAACCTCTTCGTGAGCGACGGATCGGTGTTCACCACCGGGGCCGCGGCCAACCCGACTCTCACGATCGTCGCCCTCGCCATCCGCCAGGCCGAGTACATCGCCGAGCAGTTGAAATCCGGCGGAATCTGAGCCGGATCGCTATTTTGCAGCACACCACAAGTCACGTCCCACTCACAAGGAGCCACCCCATGTCAGACACCAAAACCCAAACACCGTACGACGCCATCGCCGATGTCCCCTCGTTCACCCTGACCAGTTCGGATGCCGAGGACGGTAAGGAATTCGCCACACCGCACCGCAGCGGGATCTTCGGTGCCGGAGGCAGTGACACTTCACCGCAACTGAGCTGGAGCGGATTCCCCGCCGAGACGAAGAGCTTCGTGGTGACCATGTACGACCCCTCGGCACCCACCGCGAGTGGTTTCTGGCACTGGGCGGTCGCCGACATCCCCACGTCAGTGACCTCGCTCGAAAGCGGAGCCGGAGCGAGTGACGCGTCACTTCCCGCCGGTGCGTGGCAGCTTCGCAACGACGGAGGAATCACTGGTTACCTCGGTGCGGCCCCACCCGCCGGTCATGGCAGGCACCACTACTACATCGCCGTGCACGCGGTGGATGTGGAGACGATCGGTATCGAGCACGATTCGACACCGGCGTTCCTGATGTTCAATCTCAGCGGTCACACCCTCGCCCGCGCCGTCATCACCCCCTGGTACGAAGCGAGCTGACGACCGCGACTATCGGGCGATGGGCGGGCAGCGCTACAGAGTAGCGGTGCTCGCCCGTCGTGTCTCGCCGGAACGGTAATAGCGACTGACCTGGTTCGCCGCGTCACGCAGGAGATGCTCGATGTTGCGCCTTCGTGCTGGGGTGAGCGCTGCAGTCGGCGCGCTGATCGCCACGGAACCGACGATCATGCCAGAGGCATTGCGCACCCCCACGGCGGCACAGGTCTGCCCCGGCACGAACTCCTCGAGCTCCCAGGCCACCCCGGAGTTGGCAACCTGCTCAAGTTCACTGTCAAGCACAACGCGATCGGTGGCGGTTGTCGCAGTGAGGGGCGCCATCCCATGCACGGCCAGGTACTGGTTGCGCTGGTCACTGCTCATTCCCGCCAGCATTATCTTGCCGAAGGCGGTGGCGTGGGCTGCCTCGTGGAATCCGAACGTGAGAGGGGTGAGCCGCGGATATTCTGGCGAATCCACGACAAAGGCGACCACGACATCCGCTCCCCGGTACACGGCGAAATAGGCGGCGGTCTTTGCGAGGCTGTGCAGCCGGGAAATCTCGGCTCGCACCGAGGAGGGGATGCCAATCTGGCGATGCAGTGACACCCCGAGCCGGTCGAGCTTGTAGCCGAGCTCGAAGCGATGCTGCCCCTTCAAATGCACGAGGTAGTCGCTGTTCACCAGCGCTTGCATCAACCGATAGACGGTGGGCAGCGGATAGCCGAGGGCATCAGATACCTCGCGGGCCGAGGCACCGGAGCGCTCCGCGACGATTTCGAGGATGGCAAGAGTTTTCTCGACCGTAGCCACCCCGGACTCGCGCGGGCCACGGCCAGGGGTGTCGGGTTGAGAGAGCTCATCGGACGAATCGGCAGTGGTTCGCATTCGCCTATTCTTTCCTGACATCTCAGCGCAGGACAACACAGAGCCGCGCGTTCTCGGCTGTCTCACGGAGTGCGGTTCTTGCACTGTGAGATGGCATGATGCCTGCACGATGACGGGGTTTTAGCGTTACCCCCACACCACTCGTCGAGACACCGTCGCCAGGAGACACTATGTCAGCGCCCATTCGCACCATTATCAGTCCCGGCCGCTATGTTCAGGGGCCGGGAGCCATCCGTCGGGTGGGGGAATTCCTCGCCACGATCGGTCGCACCCCGCTGATCGTCAGCGACGATGTTGTGT
>JANYIZ010000163.1 GCA_025408445.1 Frigoribacterium sp.
TCACTCTGTCGCCGCGACCACGAAGACTTCGCCACCCGAATAGCGGATGACCGTGCCATCGTCGAGCTCAACCACGGGGTTACCCTCGAGCCAGGTGAGCGTCCACCGCAGCAGGCTCGTATCGATCCCTTCGAGCTCGGCTTCGATCGACTTCACGGCGTCAACGACAAGCTGTGGTAGGCGGGCGGGAGTCTCGGCGCCAACGGCCCAGCGTGTTCCCATCTGCATGATCAACCCTCCATCGGTGGTGCGACGACATCGGCCAGTACGACCTTGCCCACCGCGATCTCAGGTGCCTCGATGAAGTCGATGGTGGCGATACGACCCACATCGCGAAGGTCGTCGAGAGCGAGCCGCAGTTGGGCCGGACCGCTAATGGATGCCGACGTGACATCCGCCTTCTGCGATGCCTTTGCGTCGGTCTTCGCGCGGCGGATGCCGATGAGCGCCTCACCGACGAGAGCCAGCAGACCGGTGGGCTGGGCATCGGTCGGGCCGGTGGGCCATTCCGTGACGTGCACCGATCCGTCGTGGGTCCAGGACCACACCTCTTCGGTCGCGAAGGGGATGAATGGCGCGAACAGGCGCAGCATCACCTCGAGTGCCGTGCGCAGCGCCGTCACGGCTGAGGCCTGGCCTTCTGGCGAATCGGTCGAGTAGACCCGTTCCTTCACGAGCTCGAGGTAATCGTCGCAGAAGGTCCAGAAGAATTTCTCGGTGACCTCGAGCGACTTCGCGTGATCGAAGGAGTCGAAGGCTGCCGTCGCCGTTGCTACGACGGTCGATAGCTCGGCGAGCATGTCGACATCGAGGGAATTGGTGACGGTGTCGGCCAGCTCCTCTGCTGGCAAGGGAAAACCGTAGACGAACTTGGCGGCGTTCAGTACCTTGATCGCGAGGCGTCGACCGATCTTGATCTGCTTGGGATTCTGCGGGTCGAAAGCCGCGTCGGTGCCCAGACGGCTCGAGGCCGCCCAGTAGCGCACGGCATCCGATCCGTGCTCGTCGAGCATGCCAGCAGGGGTAACCACGTTGCCCTTTGACTTCGACATCTTCTTGCGGTCGGGATCCACGATAAAGCCGGAGATGCCCGCGTTCTTCCACGGCACGCTGCCGTTTTCGAGTTGGGCCCGCAGCATCGTGGAAAACAGCCAGGTACGAATGATGTCCTGGCCCTGTGAGCGAAGCGAATAGGGGAACACGAGGTCGAAGAGCTCCGGATCCCGCTCCCAGCCACCCGCAATCTGCGGGGTGAGCGAGGAGGTGGCCCAGGTGTCCATGATGTCGACTTCGCCGATAAAACCGTCGGGCATTCCTCGCTGGCTCTCGTCGAATCCGGGGGCGGGAGCGGATGCCGGATCCACCGGAAGTGCATCCTCGCTGGGCACGATGACCGCGCCCTTTTCGCCCTCTGCATCCAGTTCGTACCAGACCGGGATGGGCACGCCGAAGAATCGCTGGCGAGAGATGAGCCAGTCACCGGTGAGACCGTTGACCCAATTGTCGTAGCGCACGCGCATGAAGTCGGGGGCGAAGTTGACCTCGCGGCCTCGCTCGAGCATGGTGTCGCGCAGTGCCTCGTCGCGGGCGCCGTTGCGGATGTACCACTGGCGGGTCGATACGATCTCGAGCGGCTTGTCGCCCTTTTCGAAGAACTTGACCGCGTGCGTCATCGGCTTCGGGTCGCCGATCATCTCGCCACTGGCCTTGAGCAGCTCCACGGTCTTCGCCTTCGCGCTGAAGACCGTTTTGCCCGCCAGCTCGGCGTAGGCCGCGAGCGGACCGTCGCCGGTGATCGCCTCGGGCGCATCCGCCACGATGCGTCCATCGCGGCCGATAATCGTGCGGTTCGGCAGGTCGAGCTCGCGCCACCAGACGACGTCGGTCACGTCGCCAAAGGTGCACACCATCGCGATGCCCGAACCCTTGTCTTTCTGGGCGAGGTGGTGCGCGCGCACGGGTACCTCGACGCCGAACAGGGGAGTCGTGACGGTGGTGCCGAACAGGTGCTGGTACCGCTCGTCATCCGGATGCGCCACCAGTGCAACGCAGGCCGCTAACAGTTCGGGCCGGGTGGTCTCGATGAAGACATCTCCGTTTGCGTTTTCCGCGGTCGGTGCGGCGTGGAACGCGAGGCGGTGATACGCCGCCGGCTGCTCCTTGTCTTCGAGTTCGGCCTGGGCCACGGCGGTGCGGAACGTTACGTCCCACAGGGTCGGGGCATCCGCCTGATACGCCTCGCCGCGGGCCAGGTTGCGAAGGAATGCGCGCTGGGCAGCGGTCTGGGCTTCATCGCCGATGGTGCGGTAGCTCTGCGTCCAGTCGACGCTGAGACCGAGCTTGCGCCAGACATCCTCGAACTGCGTCTCATCCTCGGCGGTGAGCTTCTCGCACAATTCGATGAAATTGCGACGCGAGATGGGTAGTTGGTCCGCCGCCTTGGATGACGCGTTGTCTCCGCCTTCGAGCGGCGGGGTGAAGTCGGGATCGTAGGGCAGCGTTGGGTCGCAGCGCACTCCGTAGTAGTTCTGCACGCGGCGTTCAGTGGGAAGGCCGTTGTCGTCCCAGCCCATCGGGTAGAAGAGATTCTTGCCCCGCATACGCTGGTAGCGCGCGATGAGGTCCATGTGCGTGTAGCTGAAGACGTGCCCGATATGCAGGCTTCCGGATGCCGTGGGCGGCGGGGTATCGATAGAGAAGACATTGTCTTTTGTGGCGTTGGCCCGGTCGAACCGGTGCGTGCCAGCGGACTCCCATGCGGCATCCCATTTGGCTTCTAGGCCTTCAAGGGCGGGCTTGTCAGGTATCTGAGAAGTGAGCGTCTGAGAAGTGAGTGTCTGAACAGCACTGTCGGCAGCAGCCATGGCGTTCTCCGGTTCGATATAGGCGGCACCGAGTCGATGAAGAGGTGCCTGAATGTGAGGGTGCCCTAATTCTACAGGCGGCCTTCGTACACGAATCTGCGTGGGTGTCAGCGTCTCGCTCAACAGCAGAGTTTCGTCGAAACGAGCGGTCGACATCCATATTTCACCGGTTCGGGAAAGGTGACGCTGTTGAACCGTGCGGCTTTCGATGGTGGCGCTCGCTACCAGTGCTCGGGTGCGCGCACACGAACCTGTTCCGATCTTCGCGACGGCGACAGTGCGATATTTCCGGATAACCGATCGGAACGGTGGGAGGAAGATTCTGCTTCCGTCACCACTTCTCGAATTGCAGAGATGAACGGCCAATTGACGAAGTATCTCGAACAGATCCGCCCGGGCAACCTCGGATGTCCGGACAGGCAGATCGAAGAGTTTCGCCACAACGGAATGACGGTACCGAGGAACCAGTCGGAGTCCTGAATGCGGATCTGCGGAAAATTTCACCCGCCACGTGATCAAAGACTCGACATTTTGATTTCGATTCGATGCCCGTTAATGACCCGTTCCGCATCGCTGTCCGGCGATCTGACAGAATTAAAACCCTTCGTCGGAGCCCATCCCGCAACGAGGGCTTACCGATAACAGCCTTGGTCCGCGACGGCACTTTCAGCATCCATTCGATGGGGCTCCCGACCCCGGGATCATTCGCAGCACGCGCATAGCCGGGAGCCAAGGTGACTGGGAGTGCCACCAAAATCTGAACATCGGGATCACCGATAGCGTTTTTCAGAGCAACATTGTTGGTGACGGTGAGTCGCTGGATTCGGTCCGCTGCATCTCCACGAACTGTACTTCTTCGCCATCTCGTCCACTGGCGAAGCGCTTTCGCATGACATCGATGGCCTCGCGGTTCTGATCGACCAACACGAATTTTCGACCGAGCTCCAAAGCGGCCGCTCCCGTGGTGCCGCTCCCAGCGAAAAAGTCCATCACCCAATCTCCCGGTGCGCTGCTTGCCTGGATGATTCGACGAAGAACGCCCAGTGGCTTTTGCGTGGGATAGCCGGTTTTCTCTCGTGAATTCGGCGAAACAATGGTGTGCCACCAGGTATCTGTTGGGAGTTTCCCCAGCGCAACTTTCTCGGGCGTTACCAGCCCCGGAGCCATATAGGGCTCCCTGTCCACCTCAGCACTGTTGAAGTAATAGGTCAGCGGGTTCTTTACGTAGACCAAGATGTTGTCGTGTTTTGCTGGCCACTTATTTTTGGAACGAGCGCCGTAGTCATAAGCCCAAATGATCTCATTGAGAAATGAGGCACGCCCAAAAAGCGCGTCCAGAAGCACCTTTGCATAGTGGACTTCGCGATAATCGAGGTGCAGATAAAGCGTTCCATCATCAGCGAGCAGCCGCCATGCTTCTTCGAGACGCGGCTCGAGGAACTCCCAGTAGTCCGCGAACGAGTCGTTGTACCCGAACGCAACGCTCTTAATCGTTTCGTACGTCTGGCCCTTGAATCCGACGCGTGTTCCAGTGGCCGATCGAACGTTCTTCATCGTCTGCCTTGTCTGAATCTTCCCGGTGTTAAAGGGAGGATCAATGTAGATCAGGCGAAAACTGTTGGCCGGTAGCGTGCGGATAAATTCGAGGTTGTCCCCTTCCACCACGAGGTTTTCGCCCTCCGAGCTCCAGGGCGAGCGTGAGTTATCGAGAAGATCAACGGAGGTCATGCGTAAAAAGCTACCGGCTGGCCACAGAACCTACGAACCAATGGAGGTGCGCCGTCCCATTGCGATCCATCCGTGTGGGTGCCTGAGAAAGTTGTCCCGGCAGCAATAGCCGTCCGCCTGCTTCCCCACGTGAGCACCCTCACTCTGTACCCGCAGCAAAACTCGCCCGACCGCGAAGGTCACCCCCGCCGAACCACGCGAACCTCCCACGGCCGCAACGCGGTTGCGACATCCGGCACCTCGCCATAATTTCCGATGACCAGGTTGCCGATAACCAGGTTGCTGATGACCAGCTCGCCCGCGATAGCCGGCGGTAGTTCCAACGACACAGCAGAGAAGTTGCCCACCACGAGCAGCGTCTCCTCGCCGAGGGTACGCGTGAAGGCGTAGAGGGTCGGATGCTCCGGCTCGAGCATCTCGAAGTCGCCGAGTGACACCACTGACGACTCGTGTCGCAGGGTGATGAGTCGCCGATAGAACTCGAAGATGGAACGGGACCCGGCAGCACGATCCGCTGCCACATTGATGGTGCTGTGGTTCGGCGTGATCTCGAGCCAGGGCGTGCCGGTCGTGAAGCCGGCCAGGGGAGTCGCATCCCACTGCACCGGTGTGCGGGCGTTGTCGCGGCTGCGAAATGCGAGAGACGCCAAAACGGCGGCGGGGGATGCTCCGGCAGCCACCTCTTCGTCGTAGTAGTTCAGCGACTCGATGTCCTGGTACTGGCCAATGGTGGTGAAGCCGGCGTTCGTCATGCCGATCTCGTCACCCTGGTAGACGTAGGGCGTGCCGCGGTGCAGGTGCAGGATGGCGGCGAGCATGGTCGCGGACTCGTACCGGAATTCGGCGTCATCACCGAAGCGAGAGACAGAGCGTGGCTGGTCGTGGTTGCTGAAATAGAGGCTGTTCCAGCCCGCGTCGGCGAGTCCGGACTGCCAGCGTCCGAGCGAACGCTTGAGGTCCACGAGCTTCAGCGGCACGTTGTCGAATTTGGTGCGCGGGCCGTGGTCGAGGCCAACGTGCTCGAACTGGAACACCATGTCGAGCTCGAGCCGGTCGGAGCTCGTGAAGCGGATGGCGTCATCCACCGTCGCTCCGGGTGTCTCGCCCACCGTGATGAGGTCTGCGTCGCGCCCGGCGAAGACCTCGCGGTTCATCTCTTGCAGGTAGTCATGAACCTGGTCGCCCATCACGAAGCCCGGACTGTCTCCCACGAGGTCGGACTGCACCTTCGCGATGAAGTTGATCACGTCCATGCGGAAACCGTCGACGCCCCGATCCAGCCACCAGTTCATCATCGCGTAGACGGCGACCCGCACCTCGGGGTTCTCCCAATTGAGATCGGGCTGCTTTGCCGCAAAGAGATGAAGGTAGTACTGGCCGGTCGCCGCGTCGAGCTGCCAAGCCGGGCCGCCGAACATGCTGCGCCAGGGGTTGGGCTCGCGGCCATCGACGCCATCGCCGTCGCCGTCGCGCCAGATGTACCAGTCGCGCTTCGGATTGACGAGCGAAGACCGGGACTCCTTGAACCAGGCGTGCTCGTCGCTCGTGTGGTTCACCACGAGGTCCATCACGATCTTGATGCCGCGGGCGTGCGCCTCGGCGAGCAGCAGATCGAACTCCTCGAGGGATCCGAATAGCGGGTCGATGTCCTGGTAATCGCTGATGTCGTAGCCGTTGTCGGCCTGCGGCGAGCGATAGATGGGCGAGAGCCACACGACATCAACACCGAGTTGCTGCAGGTAGTCGAGCTTGCCGCGGATGCCGCCCAAATCGCCGATACCGGTGCCGGTCGAGTCGGCGAAGCTGCGCGGATAGATCTGATAGACGACGGCAGAGGTCCACCAGGCTGGGCTGATTTCGATGCTCATTCGATCGAGTCTTTCACGGCAAACGGGGTGCGGAGGCAATCAACTCCCTCGTGTACTGCTGCTCTGGTGTCGTGAAAACCGACTCGGTCACACCCGATTCCACTACCCGTCCGTGCCGCATCACCAGCACCTCGTCGCTCATATGGCGCACGACGCCGAGGTCGTGGGTGATGAAGAGGTAGCTCAGTCCGCGGGAGCGTTGCAGCTCGTCGAGGAGGTCGAGCACCTGCGCCTGCACAGACACATCAAGACTCGACACCGGTTCGTCGCAGACCAGGATGTCGGGGCGGGCCGCAATGGCGCGCGCGATCGCGACGCGCTGCTGCTGGCCGCCGGAGAGGTGCCGCGGATGTCGACCGGCGAGCTCGGGGGAGAGCCCGACCGAGGCCAGAAGCTCGGACACGCCGGCTGCGCTGTCCAGCGCATCCGTGAGAATCCGCCCGACCGTCCAGCGCGGATCGAAGGAGCTGAGGGCATCCTGGTAAATCGCTCCGATGCGCGGGCGACGTGCTCGTCGAGCGGACTCTGGCACGCCGGTCCACGGTTCGCCCAGAAGGGAGACACGTCCCGAGTCGGGCCGTTCGAGGGCGAGTACGAGTCGGGCGAGGGTGGTCTTGCCCGATCCGGATTCCCCCACGATTCCGAGTGTGCGTCCGCGCCGCAGAGAGAAGCTCACATCGTCGACGGCCAGGACTGATCCGAACCGCCGGGACAAGCTACTGGCGGCGAGAACCTCCTCGTGTGTGAACGGGGCCTGCGTAAACGGCGCGGTCGCGACCGGAGCGGGCTCTCCCGCCGGGGTTTTCGTCAGCCGTGAGAAGCGCGGCCGTCCGGTCGGCACCGCCGCGATCAGGCTGCGGGTGTACGGATGCTGCGGATCCGAGAGCAGCCGTTCGGTCGGGCCGCTCTCCACCACGTGACCCGTCTTCATCACCATCAGATGGGAGGCAAGCCGGCTCACCACCGCCAGATCGTGACTGATCAGCACAATCGCCGCGCCGTCATCTCTCAGCCGTTCGAGCAGGTCGAGGATGCCGGACTGCACGGTGGTGTCGAGGGCCGTGGTCGGCTCGTCGGCGATGAGAAGGCGGGGCCGCAGCGCTATAGCCGACGCGATGACAGCACGTTGACGAAGCCCACCAGACAGCTCATCGGGCCGCTGGGATGCCCGCAGAATCGGCTTTGGAATCCCCACCTCCGCAAGAAGTTCGAGCACCCGAGACTGCCGCTGTGCCGCGGTGAGAGAGCTATGAAGGCGCAGCGAGTCGGCGATCTCGCGGCCGACCGGCCGAAGGGGATCCAGGGCGACGAGCGCGCCCTGCGAGATGAAGCCGATGTCCCGTCCGCGGAGGCGCTGAAGCTGGCGCGAGGAGGCATTCGCGATGTTGGTGCTATCGAATCGCAGCTGTGTCGCGGTGACGCTGCCACCGGTGAGACCGAGCAGCGCTCGAGCGGTGACGCTCTTACCCGACCCGGATTCGCCCACGATCGCGACGCACTGCCCGGCCTCGATATCGAAAGAGACACCGGAGACGACCGGGGTCCTGCCGAATCTCCCGGCGAGGTCGCGCACACTCACGAGGGCGGTCACGAGAGACGGCTCCGTTTCTGCAGCCCCCGGACGACCAGCGTGGTCGCCACCGCGCTCATCATGATGAACAGCCCGGGGAAGAATGTCATCCACCAGAAGGACGTGAGGTAGGTGCGTCCGGCCGAGAGCATCGCGCCCCATTCGGCAGCCGGTGGCACGGCTCCCAGTCCGAGGTAGCTGAGGGAGGATGCCCAGACGATCGACTGGCCTATTCCGAGGGTCACCAGCACGAAGAGCGATCCGGCCACGTTCGGTAGCAGGTGTCGCCACAGGCGAAACCAGCGGCCGCGCCCGAGCACTGTCGCCGCTTCGAGGTACGGCGCGCGCCGCACCACCAACACTCGGCTGCGGATGATTCGGGCATAGCCCGGCGCGGTGGCGAGCCCCACGGCAATCGTCGAGGTCACGACCCCCGGTCCGTAGACGACGATGAACAGCAGCGCGAGGAGCAGCCCGGGGAATGCGAACAGCACCTCGAGGAACCGGGTGGTGCCAAAGTCCAGCCAGCGTGGCCCGAGTCCCGCGAGCAGTCCGAAGACCAGCGCGAGACCCACCCCGATCGCCGTGGCCGAGACTCCGATGAGCAGGGAAGCACCGGTGCCGTGGATGATGCGGATGTAGATATCCCGGCCCGATTCGTCGGTTCCGAAAAGGTGCGATAAGGAGGGCCCGCGAAAACTCTGCGCTGGATTAATCGCCAACGGGTCACCCGGCGCGAGCACCCCGGGCGCAAGGGCAGCACAAACCAGGAAGAGAAGTGCCGCGCCTCCGATCCAGAGCCACACCTGTCTCATTCTGCACGCAGCCGAGGATCCACCAGGCGGTCGCCGAGGTCGGTGAGCGTCGTGACCAGCATGTAGCCGAGCGCGACGACGAGCACGACGCCGAGTACGAGCGGAACATCCCGTTGCTGCACTGCCGAGAGCAGGCTGCGGCCGAGGCCCGGCCGGGCGAAGATCGTCTCGACCACGACGGCCCCGCTGATGAGCGAACCGAAGGCCCAACCGGCCAGCCCGATGGCAGGAATCGCGGCATGCCGCAGCGTATGGCGCCAGAACACGCCGCCCGAGCTTTCCCCGCGAGCCTCTGCCGCGAGTACGAAAGGCGAAGCCATCGCATCGAGAATCGATTCCCGCATCACCTGGGCGAGGAAGCCGGACAGGGGGAGAGCGAGAGTGAGCACCGGCAGCACGAGCCCGAGCGGCCCGGGCACACTCACCGGGGGAAGCCAGTCGAGGGTCGTGGAGAACAGCAGGATGAGGCTGATCGCCAGCCAGAAGTGCGGCACTGCCGCCGTCACCACCTCCAGCACCCAGCTGATTCCGGATGCCACCCGCCCACCCCGTGCGGACCACGCTGCCAGCCCGAGCGCGATCGCTGCCGCGACCAGCAATGAGACCAGCGCGAGCAGGAGAGTGCCGCCGAGATTCTCGCCGACGACGGCGATCACGGGCTGTTTGAGCGCGTAAGAATCGCCGAGATCCCCCCGCAGCATCCGGCCAAGGTACTGAAGGTACTGCACGAACAGCGGCTGGTCGAGACCGTAATCGGCACGCGCCTTGGCGAGCGCCGCAGCGCTCGCTTGGGAGCCGGGACCGCCGAGAATCGCCTCGGCGGGATCCCCGGGGATCAGTCGGATCGCGAAGAAGGTGACCGTTGCCACCGCCCAGAGCACGAAAATCACCCCTCCGAGCCGGAGCAATAGCCAGGGGGCCCAGTTGCGACGTGCGTCGGACCTCGGTATCGCGCCTACTGGGAGAGCCACGAGTCATACATCGTGGGCGTCGACACCGTCGGCATCGCCCGCAAGCCCTTCACGACGGAGCGGTGCAGGTAGTGATTCTGTTGGTCGTAGAGGGGAAGGATGTAGAAGCCCTTCAACACGATCTCCTGGGCACGCTTGTAGAAGGACAGTCGTTCGGTGGCATCCGAGGTCGACGCGGCCTTTTCCAACAGCGCGTCGAGCGCCGGGTCTTTCACCTGGGAGTGGTTGGCGAAGTAACCGCTCGGGGCGGGCTTTGTTCCGGCCGAGTCGAACAGGATGCGCAGCACATCCGGTCCCACCTTCGTGTACGGGGCGCTCACCAGGTTGTATTGGTTCCTGCCGAGGGCGCCGTACCAGCTCGACAGGTCGAGGGGCTTCAGGTCGACCTTGAAACCGGCCTCCTTCGAGGTTGCCTGGAGCTGCTCGAACAGCGACTGCTCGGCAGGGATCGACTGATTGGTACTCACCGGAAAAGAGATCTCAAGCACTTTGCCGTCTTTGGTGCGGTACCCATCCGCATTCTTGGCGGACCACCCCGCCTCATCGAGCAACGTCGCCGCCGCTTTCTGGTTATAAACGAACAGGGAGGGTTCGGAAACACCGGACTTCTCCACGCTCGACAGCGCGGAATATGAGCGCTTCGCCGTGCCGAAGAACAGGTTGGTGACGGCCTCGTTCACGTTTGCCGAGCGGATGAACGCTTCGCGCACCTTCGCATCGTCAAAGGGTGCGATGCTCGAGTTCAGCTCGATGCGATTGGATGCCCCGGGGCGAGGCGCGTCGATGGCCACCAGGTCCTGTGACTTTTTTGCGGCGACCAGAGTGTCGGGCTGCACGTTGTCGATCACGTCGACGGTTCCGGCCTGCAGCGCGGCGTAGCGCGAGGCCGAGTCGGGCAAAAAGCGCCACTCGATCGCCTTGAGGTATGCGCGGCCCGAGTGAGCGGCATCCGCCGGGGGGGAGGTGTAAGCATCGTTTCGCACGAGACTGACCGACTGCTGGTGGGTCCACTTCGACACGAGGAACGGTCCGGTGCCAACGGGCGACTCGCAGTTCACCGCCTGGCTGCGCTTCAGCGCGGTGGCTGATTCGATCGCCAGCCACGGCTGGGAGAGCGAGTCGAGGAGTGCGCTGTCGGGCGTCGAGAGGGTGAAGCGCGCGACATCCGCTCCCACCGCGGTGACGCCGGTGACCTTCTGCATGGCCAGATATCCCGTGGAGGATGCGGTAGATGGATTTTGCACGTGAGCCACATTCGCCGCGATCGCCTCGGGGGTGAGGGCGGTGCCGTCGGTGAACTTCACATTCTTCTTGAGCGTGAAGTCCCACTGGAGTCCATTGGCGGATTCGGTCCACTTGCTCGCAAGCCAGGGGATGATCTCGCCCCGCGTGTTTTTGGAAACGAGTGATTCCAGGTACTGGGTGGCAGCGAGGGCCTGCGGGTAATTGCCTCCGACGTGAGGGTCGAGGCAGGTCGGCTCGGCGTCGCCGGTGGCGTAGACCAGGGTTCCGCCAGAAACCGGTTTCGTGTTCGTCGTCGCGGTTGTAGCGCTGCAGCCGGTCGCGACCAGTGCGACTGCGAGAATGAAGAAGACGGGGGCGACGACACGTTTCACGACGGAAGACTCTTTCGGTTCTATTGTTGGACTCAGTACAATATTATGCCCGTCCGGAGGAACAGATGATTCCAGC
>JANYIZ010000164.1 GCA_025408445.1 Frigoribacterium sp.
GTGCCGGCGCGAGTGCCTGCGCGGTTGTCCCAGAAGATGTTGTTGAACGTCAACGGCTGGCTGAAGGTCGGTGACCCGCTCGGCAGTGTGGCCTGCAGCTGGTCGCTGTTCGCCGACGTGGACAACCCGGCAGGAGCCGGCCGGCCGTCGGAGGTGACAGCCGTGGCTGTCGTCAGGTTCTTCATGATCGTGTTGTTGAAGAGCCGGACGTCGGGGGTGTCATTCACACCGATACCGCCGCCCTCATGGGTCGAAACGTTATTAACGATCATGTTGTTGTAGACGTTCATCGGGTAGTTGCCGGCCATCAGGAATCGGATGCCGCCGCCATCGTCGTTCGCTATGTTGGCCTGGATCTGGTTGGCGTAGATGTCCACCGCACCGGAGCCGGGCGAGAGCGCACCGACTGTCGCAGGCAGTTGCCCCGCGATCATAATGGCGCCGCCCTCGTCGTTTGACGAGTTGAAGTAGAGGCGGTTGTGATGGATCTTGCCACCGGGGCTCAAGCCGTACGCGCTCAGTCCGCCGCCGTACTCCAGGGAGAAGTTGCCGCAGATGTCGTTGTCGGATACTTCGTAGGCGTCGGAGCCTGCGAACAGGCCGATGCCGCCTGCCAGGTTGGTGCCGGCGTTGGCGATGATGCGGTTGTTGGCTATCCGCACGTTCTCGTTGTGATTGCTCGTGTTCGGCGCGGCCAGGTCGGGCGTACCGATCCGGATGGTCCCGTAGCCGCCGCCGTTGTTCTCCACCACGTTGTTGGTG
This sequence comes from Frigoribacterium sp., assembly GCA_025408445.1. Taxonomy (GTDB): domain Bacteria; phylum Actinomycetota; class Actinomycetes; order Actinomycetales; family Microbacteriaceae; genus Lacisediminihabitans. The sequence continues at coordinate 763 of JANYIZ010000164.1, forward strand.
ATCTGGAGGGATCGGGCGTAGGCGTTGGCGAAGATGGCTCCGCCCTGCGTGGTGATGTTCGGCGGGAGGCCGGTCGGCCCTCCGGTGAGGGCGTCGATATTGCCCGGGAAGCCCACCTGGTTACCGCCGCGAATGTCGAAGCCGTCGATCGAAGCCTTGAACCCGTTCGTGAATTGCCGTGCCAGGCCGGGCGCGGTGGTGGCGTTCGCCGAGGAGAGCACGTAGATGGCCTCCCCGTCGTTGACGGCCTGGTTGCCATCCCAGGTCAGGCCGCCGACCTTGGCGAACCACGCGCTGGCGAGAGCGGTGTCCCCGCCGAAGGCACCAGCGTCGATGATCGATCCAGGCACGAATGCGGTGCCCTGGAAGCCGCCGGAGCCCACGCCTTGCAGCTTAACCGGCGAGGCGACCACGAGGTTTTCGAAGTAGGCACCCCGAGGGTTGCCCGCTGTAGCTGGAGCCGGGTATACGATCACCAGATCGTCAGCGGGGTTCGTGAACGCGGCGTCGAGCGCGGCCTGGATCGTGGCGAAGGGGCGGCCGGGGCCGACCTCCTGCACGATGGGGCTATACCCGGTTCCGAGCACGTGGAAGGTGAGTCCGTTGGCCGTACCCTGTCCGTTGCCCGAGGTGATCGCGAGCTGCTGGGCTCCCACCGGGGCTCCCCCTGGCACGCTGGCAGAGATCGAGGTGTCGCTCCAGGCGGTCACGATGAGAGCGGTGGTGCCGAGAGTGACGTGGCCGGTGCCCTGGGCGGCACCGAAGCCTGTACCGGCGATGGAGAAGGAGCGACTACCTGTTGCGGTCACATACGGCTGCGAGACTGCCAGTAGTTGTGGCGTGGCGCCATCGAGCGTGCAGGCTATCGCCGTATCGACGCCCGTCGTGGGTGACCCGACATAGACACCGACCTGGGTCGGAGCGAGGTCGGTCGGAATGGTCACGCCGGGGAATGCCTCGAACTCGGTCGCGATCGAGCGATACCGCGGGTTGTAGTTCGCGTTCAGATGCCCGGGGATGCCGGGGTCGTTGCCCACAAAGCGGTACATGTTGGCACAGATACCCGAAGGTGTGGGGCAGCTGATGTGGTTCGTGGAAGGAAGCAGCACGTCGTACGCACCGTTGAAGTCGGACTCGACGGTCGTGACCAGCCGGTTCGCGAAGTCGTAGATACCGACGGGAGCGAAGGCCACGCCGGTCTTCTCGCCGAGGAGCGTGGACCGCGGGTCCGTAGAGAAGTTGATGTCGTCGACGATCAGGCCGCGCAGACGCGACGGGACAGGCACATCGGTGAAGATGTTGAACATGGGCACGACAGACTTGCCGTTGTTCACTCGCACCAGTTTGGTGTCGCAGGTCGGCTTTGCTGCGCCTTCGTAGGGCGACCCGCCGATTCCCAGGAACGTCGGATTCGCGACGGGTGTCGAGGCGGGAACGGAGACCCCCACCGGGACGCCGTTGATGCCATCGCCGACCACGGCCGGGTAACCGTCCGTCTTGCTGCCAGCAAGGTCGACGGTGTGGAGCGTTCCCGCGCATGCCGGCGGCGGCACCTGCGGAACGATCTGATCGCCGTTCCCGATGTTGATGTCCGTCTCGCTGGTCACCTTGTACAGGGGGTCGCCGGTGGCGTCCTGCGGGATCGCGATCTTGACCAGGTAGTCGCCGCTTCCGAGCGGCTCGAAGGTTCCGCCGTCGCACACCGGGTTGGACGGATCT
>JANYIZ010000165.1 GCA_025408445.1 Frigoribacterium sp.
GACCGACGGGAGGCTGTGCCGGATCGGTGAACAGCTCCACCGTCTCGCCGGGCAATGGTTCGCGCGGATCCCGATGAGCGGGCCGAGCTTCGGTGGTGCTGGACATTTGGGTCTCCTTCGACTCAGCGCACTTCGACTCAGCGCACTTCGACTCAGCGCACGGGGACTCAGCGCACGGGGACTCAGCGCACGGGGACCCACCACACGCCGACTCATCCCGGCGGCCACCGCAGCCACCCCCATTCGGGGGGGGCTGGTCACAAGTCAGCTTAGCGAGGTGACCAGAATCGCGGTAGCCAACACTCCATAACCACCCGGTGATGGTGTGAGTACCCACCACTTGGCACCAGTCGCCGGGCGACATTCGTCGGGGCGGACCGAACAGGTGCGGCTCTAGACCTTCAGGTACCGGCTGATTGCGAAACTCGCGGACGCCCCCGCCAATACGGCGCCAACCACGAGCAGAATCGGAACGACCACGTACGCTTCCGACATGCCGATGAAGGGGGTGTCAAGCGACTGGGTGCCGAGGTAATCCTGCACGAAGAAACGCACGATCGAGACGACGGCAAGGCTCGCAAGAATCGATCCGACGAGCGCGGCGATCACCCCTTCCAGGATGAACGGCGTCTGGATAAAACGGTTCGATGCTCCAACCAGACGCATGATCCCGAGCTCCCGTCGCCTCGAAAAAGCCGACAGGCGGATGGTGGTGGCGATGAGGAGCACGGCGGCCACCAGCATGAGTACCGCGATACTCACCGCGGTGAGACTGGCGGCATTGAGCGCTGCGAAGATCGGATCGAGATACTTGCGTTGATCGACGACCTGCTCGACTCCAGCGAGGCTCGCCACGCTCTCGCGGATGACGTCAGCCTTCGCCGGGTCCTTGAGATTGATCGAGAACGTCTCGGAGAGGAAGGCGGGGGTGATGAAGTCTGCACCGGTGGTGTCTTTGAAATAGGTCTTGTAGTTCTTGTAGACCTGATCGTGATTCTCGAATGTCACGGTCTTGATCAACCCGGTCAGGGCCGGAGATTTCAGCTGGGCTTCGACATCAGCCTTTTGGCTCTTCGTCGCTTCGACCAGGTTGCACTGTCCCGCAGTAGAGGAGTCAGTGCACATGTAGACCGACACCTGGGCGCGGTCGTTCCAGTAGCCCTTCATCTGCCCGATCTGAAACTGCAGCAGGATCGCGGCGCCAACGAAGGTGAGCGAGATGAACGTCACCAGCACGACAGAGACGACCATCGAGATGTTGCGACGCAGGCCGTTACCGACCTCGGACATGATCAGGCCGAACCTCATCCGGTGACCTCCTCGGCCTGCCCGGCAATGCCGAGATTGGAGCGCGAGACAGATGCCGGCCCGAAGCCCTGCACGGGAATGGTCTGGGTCTGGTAGCCGCCCTGGCGTTCGTCGCGCACGATCTGGCCGCTGACCAGCTCGATCACGCGACGCTGCATCTGGTCGACGATTCCCGCATCGTGGGTGGCCATAATCACCGTGGTTCCGCTCTGGCTGATGCGCTCGAGCAGGGTCATGATGCCAGCGGATGTTGAGGGGTCGAGGTTTCCCGTCGGCTCATCCGCCAGCAGGATAGCGGGCTTGTTCACGATGGCGCGAGCTATCGCGACGCGCTGCTGCTCACCGCCGGAGAGTTCGTGAGGAAGCCGGTTGGTCTTGCCGGCGAGACCGACCATCTTCAGGACATCCGGAACCGCCTCCTGGATGAACCCCTTCGACTTGCCGATCACCTGGAGTGAGAAGGCCACATTGTCGAAGACGTTCTTCTGCGGGAGCAGGCGGAAGTCCTGAAAAACCACGCCGAGATTGCGCCGAAAATAGGGAACCTTGCGACTGGTGAGTTGCCCGAGGTTCTGCCCGAGCACATGGATCTGCCCCGTGGAGGGGTTCTCCTCCTTCAGCACGAGCCGAAGGAAACTGGACTTACCGCTGCCGGATGCTCCAACGAGAAATACGAATTCGCCGCGCAGGATCTCAAGCGTCACCGCATTGAGCGCCGGGCGCGCGTTCCCTTTGTAGAGCTTGGTTATGTGATCGAACCGAATCATGACCGTTCGACTCTAAGGACGTACTTCCGAATCGGGAAGAGCGACAGGCCGGATGCCTTGACTCTCAGAAAGTCGACTCTCAGAAAGTCGGCGCACTGAACGCTCAAGTTTCTCCCGCTGCCAGGACCCGGTGTGGGGCAGGCTGATCGGTTCGGATTATCAGCTCTGGTCGCGCTTGCGCCACTTGATGCCAGCGTTGATGAAACCGTCGAGGTCGCCGTCGAAGACCGCTGTCGGGTTGTTGACCTCGTAATCCGTGCGCAGGTCTTTCACCATCTGGTAGGGCGCGAGCACATAGCTGCGCATCTGGTCGCCCCAGCTCGCGGTGATCACTCCGGCGAGTTCTTTCTTCTGCGCGGCCTCGCGTTCACGCTCGATCAGCAGCAGCCGGGACTGCAGCACACGCATCGCTGCCGCACGGTTCTGGATCTGGCTCTTCTCGTTCTGCATCGACACGACCGTGCCGGTGGGGATGTGGGTGATGCGCACAGCAGAGTCCGTGGTGTTCACCGACTGGCCACCCGGGCCACTTGAGCGGAAGACATCCACGCGAATGTCGCCTTCAGGCACCTCCACGACATCGGTGGTCTCGATGAGCGGAATTACCTCGACCGCCGCGAAGCTGGTCTGGCGCTTACCTGCCGAATTGAACGGGCTCATGCGCACCAGCCGATGGGTGCCGGCTTCTACGCTCATCGTTCCGAAGGCATAGGGCGCGTCGACCTCGATAGTGGTCGACTTGATCCCTGCCTCTTCCGCATAGCTCGTGTCGAGCACCTTCGCGGGATAGTTATGCTGCTCGGCCCAGCGGAGGTACATGCGCATGAGCATTTCGGCGAAATCTGAGGCATCCACCCCGCCGGCACCGGCACGGATCGTGACGACGGCGGCGCGCGAGTCGAACTCGCCGTTGAGGAGGGTCTGCACCTCGAGCTCTCCGAGGAGCTTCTGGATGCTCGTGAGTTCGGTCTGCGCATCGGCCGCGGCCGACACATCCGCCTCCTCGTTCGCAAGTTCCACCATGATCTCGAGGTCGTCAAGGCGGCTCTGGATGCTCACGATCTTGGCGAGTTCGGCCTGCCGGTGGCTGAGGTCGGACGTGATCTTCTGGGCCTTGTCGGAATCGTCCCAGAGATCGGGCACCCCGGCCTGCTCGCTCAGGTGCGCGATCTCGCGCTGGAGTTTCTCCACGCCAACGACGGCGCGGATGTCCGCGAAGGTCGAGCGGAGTGCGGCGATCTGTTCAGAAAAATCGAGCTCATCCATGTCGCCAATAAGCCTACCGGGTGCCGCGGTTCACCTCCTGAGCGGGTAGCCTCTAAACCGATGAGCAGCAGCGCGCCGGACTTCAGCTTTAGATCGATCGCGCTTCCAGCCATCCTGCCGACGCTGCTGTTTTCGGTGGGTGAGGGCGCCATCATCCCGATCATTCCGCAGGTAGCCAACAGCCTCGGCGCCTCACTCGCCGTCGCCGGTGTCATCGCGTCGATGATCCTTCTCGGCGAGTTGTTCGGCGACATCCCGAGCGGCTGGATCGTGAGCCGCATCGGTGAACGCACGGCGATGATCTACGCGGCGCTTCTCTCGATCGTCGGCCTGGTGACCTCCCTCGCTGCTCCGAACCCCTGGGTGCTCGGTCTCGGTATCTTCGCGATCGGCCTGTCCACTGCCGTCTTCGCCCTTGCCAGGCACGCCTTCATGACGAGCTTTGTCCCTCGGCACTTCCGGGCGCGGGCGCTGTCTACCCTCGGTGGCACCTTCCGACTTGGCTATTTCATCGGCCCGTTCATCGCCGCGGCAGTGATCCACCTCACCGGCTCGACACAATCGGTGTTCTGGGTTCACATCGTGGGATGCGTCGGCGCAGCAGTGCTGCTACTCGTATTGCGGGACCCCGCCGAAGCCCTGGCCGAGAAACGTGTGCCCGCTTCGAAACGTGAGGGTGGCGCGCTCGTCGCCGCAGAGTCCGTCGGACTGTTCACCACCGTCTGGGCGAGTCGAGCGGTGCTCGCACGCCTCGGAACCGGCGCGGCCCTCGTCGGGGCGATGCGGGCGAGCCGCCAGGTGATCCTGCCGCTCTGGGCGGTGAGCATCGGAATCCCGGACGCCCAGACCGCCCTCATCATCGGAGCGGCCGGTGCTCTCGACTTCGGCCTGTTCTATGCGAGCGGCCAGATCATGGATCGATTCGGGCGACTGTGGAGCGCGATGCCATCGATGATTGGACTTGGCGTCGGTCACCTCGTGCTCGCGATCACTCACGACCTCGCCTCCGCAGTGCCGTGGTTCATTGCTGCGGCAGTTTTTATGTCCATCGCCAACGGCCTCGGCAGCGGCATCCTCATGACCCTCGGCGCCGATCTCGCCGATCAATCCAACCCCGCGCCATTCCTCGGTGCCTGGCGGTTCACCGCGGATGCCGGCGGCGCGGTCTCCCCCCTCGCCCTTTCGGCGCTCACTGCGGCCGTCTCCATCGCCTTCGCCAGTGGAGTTCTCGGCGTGGTCGGACTCGTCGGCGCCGGCGTGCTGCTGCGCTATGTGCCGCGCTACTCGCCGCGTCGTCCGCGCTGAATTCCCTCCTGCTGACGGGTCGCGCCAGAATCGTTCAGCGCAAACGCCGACGACGGCTTTGGCCGATCACCACGAGAGCGATCACCGGCGCGAGCAGGATCTCCAGCGCGACGAGCGACCCGAAGGAGGCGATCGCAACCGCGACGGAGGCGTTGACCGCCCCGAAGACGAGCGTGCCGACGAGAGCACTCTGCCGACTCGTTCGGGCATAGGCGATCGCGCAGACGTCGAGCGGCACCAGCAACAGCAGGTTCCAGGGCGAAAGCGGCAATGTGCCACCGAGGAAGCTGAAGACACTCGCTACCAGCAGCAGGAAGGTCCAAATCGTGGCGGCACCACTGCGCCGAGGCACCCCGCGGGCAATGGGAGCGGACGTGTACACAAGGGATTCGGTGATGCGGGGAGGACCTGCCGCCGCGTCTGCCCTCCCCCGGTCTGCCCCCACGCGCTCGGCCGCCAGGCGCAGGAGCAGGTTGCGCGCCTCAGTGGCGCGAATGAACTCTGCTGCCGCGGCCTGGGACTGTGCCGACGAGACTCCGGTGAAGCGATCGGGATGCGACATCCGTGCGCGCTGCGTGAAGGCTCGCTCGATCTCCCCCCTCGTCGCATCGAGAGTGACCCCAAGGAGCCTCGCTGCATCCGTCGAGTTCACGAGCCGAACACGCGCAGAGCCCGGCTGGGGAGGCGATGAGCCAGGATTCCCCCGAGCGTCTTCGTACCGTCACAGACCGCGAGGAACAGTTTCATGCCCGTGCCGGAATGTGCGAGCGCGAAGTGAACGATCCGCGGATGCTTCTCAAAGAAGTGCAGAAGGCGTTCACCGGCGCGGATGTCTGGATCGAGCTCCCGGAGAACCCGCCGGGCGTAGGTCTCAAGAGCGTCGCTCACTGAGACGCCAGAGGTCGCAGCCGCGGCGGCCTCGCCTGCCCAGCATCCGGAGCGCAACGCATACGAGATGCCCTCGCGGGTCCACGGGTCGAGAAGGCCGGCGGCGTCCCCCGCCACCAGCACGGATCCACGGCGCAGCGGGGAGTCGGGTGCCCTCCACTGGGTGAGGTGACCACTGCTTCGTTCGGTCTCGAGATGGTCGAGCCCGGTGGTTCGTAGCCAAGAGTCCAGGTAGGCACGGGTCTGCTCCGGCTCGCCCTTCGCCTGGATGACTCCGACGGTGAGCACCTCCTGTTTGGGGAAGACCCACGCGTAGCTTCCGGGAGCCGAGCCCCAGTCGAAGGCGATGCTGCCGTCGTAGGCGCGGGATTCCGGCGTGCGGATGAGTTCCACCTCAAGGGCCAGATCGGTGCCGCGGTTCTGCACCCCGACATAGCGCCCGATGCGGCCGCTCGTGCCGTCCGCGCCAATGACCACCCTGGCGCGCTCTGGTGTGCCATCCGTGGTGACGGTGACGAGCCCATCCGACTCCTCCACCGACTTGACCACCACGGAGTCGCGGAAGAGTGCGCCAGCGGTGATGGCCGCCTGGACAAGGGCTTCATCAAGGCGTTCGCGTTGCACCAGCGCGAGGAACGGAAGTGCCCGGCGGTGCGTCCGCGGCGCACCGCCACGCAACGAGAAGCGCACCTCCCGCACCTCCTGCTCAACGGTCGCCAAAACGGAGCCAGGCAGGGTGTCGAGCGAGATTCCGATGAGGCCCCCGCCACAGGTCTTGTAGCGCGGAAAACGAGCTCGATCGATGAGCAACACAGATGCCCCGCCCTCGGCCGCCACACGGGCGGCGGATGAGCCAGCGGGGCCGGCTCCGACGACCAGCACATCCCAGATGACGGCCGCCGGTGCGTCATTGCTGTGCGCTGCGCGGTCGGGACTTTCCTCCATAATTTTCGACAGTACCGCAGCCGTCACGCCCTCATGCTGGTCGCCCCCCAAGCTCCCAGCATGATCCCCGCTGGCGTGCTTCCCACCAGGAGCTCAGTCGTGGCCGGGCGGCTGCGAGCGGTCCACTCCGCAGCCCACCCACCGACGAAAACGGCGAAGGCAAAACCCGAGCCGCTCAGGATGATGGGCTCAGCCGAACACCGACCGTCCCAGGGCCGTCACGTCGAGGCGAATGCCCTCGGGCAGCAGCAGCGACACCACCGGCGGACGCCAGTAGGCCGAGAGCTGCACGGTGGCACTTCTGCCGTCGGTCGTGGTCGCCGACTCGAGGCGCAGCGACTCGAATCGGTCGTGCGGCACCGTATCGAGGTACGCCGCTACGGCCGACCGCACCTCCGCGGAATGGAGAGTGGGGCGGGGCCCGCCTGCGGTGACCGACACGTCGTCGAGGGCGAAGGCCTCCGCGCCGACCAGGGCCGCGCCATCCGCGAGCGTGAAGAGCCTTTTGCGCTCTAGATAGAGCGAGGTCGCCGCGACGACCAGAAGGATGAGCACCAGAGAGAGGAAGCCGTAGAAAATTGTCAGCGGTAAAAGAGAGCCCTCCTCACCCTTCAGTCGCCTCAGTCGTACCGTCACGGCGTACCCCAGAATCGCGAGACCTGTTCGGTCGCGGTCGATCGGAGCGGGACAGTCAATGGCCCGCCGATGGTGAGAGCGGACGGCACGAGCGGGAGGCCGACTGAGACCTCAACGGTGATCGTCACGATGGCGCGGCGCCGAAGGCAGTCGGCGGGGCGGGGTGAGCAGGAGATCGCCACGCTCGCCTCCGAGGGATCGAGCCCGTAGTCGGCGAGCGCGAACCGGATCGCCCGCTCGGCCTCGGCCTCGGCATCCCGAGTATCCGGCGCCTGCACGTAGACCCGCGCGGCGTGGCGCGCGGCTCCTTCTACAGCGAGCGACCCGGCCTGCAGCGCGGCCATCGTGAGCACGAGATAGACCATCGGCAGCAACAGGATCATGCCGGCGGTGACGAACTCGAGTGAGGCGGTGCCCACATCCTCAGCGATCGCCCTACGGAATAGACTCCACCGCTGCATGGCCGCTCACTTCCAGCCCGCCGTCGAGACCGAACAGGCCGATGAGCGGCAGCGGCGTGCGAACGGTGACGATCGCTGACGGATGACCGAGGTACCGGCCATAGGTCGCATTCACGTCGGTCGCATAGCCGGGCCCGATGGTCGTGGTGATCAGGTCGCGGGAGCGGGCCACGCCCTCACCGAGCGAGCTATCGGCGAGCGCGGCGAACCGGGCACCCTCGGATGCCGCATCGAGCACAGTATTGCGGATGTGCAGCGCGAGCCCCAACTGGATAACGGAGAGGGTGAGCACCGTGAGCAGCGCTCCGACCATCACGAATTCGGCTACGGCGGACCCGGCATCCTCTCGCAAGATCGATCTCAGATAGTGCACGGCAACCGTCCCTGAAGGATCAGAAGCCGGTGACACGCTGGATCGCCTGCTGGAACACCGCGCTGAGCGCGGGCCCGGCGAGTCCCCAAATGATGATGACGAGCGCGGCCTTGTGCAAAGTAGGGTAATACTATGAGCCCTTCGACACCCCGCGAAAATCAGACCTCCGGTCAGTATGCAGTCGTCTACACGCGTCAGTCGAAGGACCGCGACGGCCTCGGAGCTGCGGTGAGTCGCCAACTTGACGAATGTCGTTTACTCGCTGCCAGGAATGACCTCGAGGTGACCGCTGAATATTCGGATAACGACGTGTCAGCCAGCAAAGGCACGCGCCCCGAGTTTTCGAACCTCTTGCGGGCCATCCGAGCGGGGCAAGTTTCAACGATCATCGTCTGGCACACCGACCGGCTCTATCGTCGCGTGCGTGACCTCGTGGAGCTTGTGGAGCTTGCCGAGAAACACGCGCTCCGAATCCTCACGGTCAAGGCCGGAGATCTCGACCTGAACAACTCGACCGGGCGCATGTTGGCTCAAATCATGGGAGCCGTGGCAAGGCAGGAGGTCGAGCACAAGAGCGAACGACAGGTAACCGCGAACATTCAGCGCGCCGAGGCGGGCGTGTGGCAATTCAG
>JANYIZ010000166.1 GCA_025408445.1 Frigoribacterium sp.
CGAGAGCCTGCCAGGCCCTCTTCGTCGACACCCCGAGCGAGTTCGGTGCGGTGGTGATGGAAGACACTATTTCTGTTCCTTTCGGGACTTTTCGTCCGCAATGATGACGGGTAGAGCTGCGAGCAGATCTTCGTGCCAGCTGATTTCCCCTCTCCAGCGCGAGGCCTGGTGCCGCATGGCCCAGAGTTCTGCGATGGTGAGGAAGTGGGTGATCGATTCGAGGTGCATTTCGTTGTCGGCGAGAGTCTGCCGAAGGGTCGCGAGACGCTCTCCGAGAACGGTGGGGAGCTCATCCAGTCGGTCCGGGTCGAGGCGGGTTAGGGCGAGGTCGAGCGGATCGGACTTGATGATGATCTCGGTGAGGCCTTCCCTGCGAAGATCATCGAGCGCAAGGCGCCCAGTACTGCTGATGCGATAGACCTGCCGTTCCGGGTAGTTGCCGTGCTTCTCGACCCGTTCACCCGTGATGAGCCCCTCGACGGCGAGCCGCTTGATTGCCCCGTAGACGGCACTCGAGGCGAAGTCGGTCCACAGGTCGATGTGTTCCTCCTCTGCAAGGAGCAGCAGCCCATGGCCGTGCATCGGACCTCGTTCGTCGAGCGAGCCCAGAATAAATAGACGGATGGATGACACGCGACTACTCTCGCATGACTAGTTGCTTGGCATAACCGCCTTGACAGCGTTCGAACCTTCTGTTACGAAGCATGTCGGGCCCCATTGATCGGCGGTGGTGACCTACCTAAGCTTTCCTGTGCGAGTGACTACCCCGCTCGCGCCACTTTTGAGGAGATATCCATGAGCGACAACTCGGCCGACTGGAAGTTCGAGACCAAGCAAATCCACTCCGGCGCCGCGCCGGATCCCGTGACAAATGCTCGAGCGACCCCGATCTACCAGACCACGTCGTACGTCTTCAACAGCTCAGCACACGCGAAGAACCTGTTCGCCCTCGCCGAATTCGGCAACATCTACACGCGCATTCAGAACCCGACCCAGAACGTCGTCGAAGAGCGTGTCGCCGCGCTTGAGGGTGGCACCGCAGCCCTTCTCCTCGCCTCCGGGCAAGCTGCTGCAACGCTCGCCGTGCTGAACATCGCTGAGGCCGGCGACCACATCGTGTCATCCTCATCCATCTACGGTGGCACCTACAACCTGTTCAAGTACACGCTCAAGAAACTCGGTATCGACACCACCTTCGTCGAAGATCAGGATGACGCCGACGAGTGGGCGGCCGCCGTTCGCCCGAACACGAAACTCTTGTTCGCCGAGACCATCGGAAACCCGAAGATCAACATCCTGGACATCGCACTGGTCGCGGATGTCGCGCACGCCAACGGCGTTCCGCTCATCGTTGACAACACGATCGCCACCCCGTACCTCATTCGCCCGTTCGAGCACGGAGCCGACATCATCGTGCACTCCGCCACCAAGTTCCTCGGCGGCCACGGCACGGTAATCGGCGGTGTCATCGTGGACGGTGGAAAGTTCGCCTGGTCGAAGAACGTCGAGAAATTCCCCGGCCTGACCGAGCCAGACCCCTCGTACCACGGTGCCAGCTACACCACCGTGCTCGGCGACGGCATTGCGTACATCATCAAAGCGCGGGTGCAGGGCCTCCGTGACCTCGGCGCGGCCATCGCCCCGGCGAGCGCCTGGCAGCTCATTCAGGGTATCGAAACTCTGAGCCTGCGCATCGAGCGCCACGTGCAGAACGCCCAGGCTGTTGCCGAATGGCTCGATGACAACGACGATGTCGCCTCGGTGAACTACTCGGGACTCCCCTCGAGCCCGTGGTACGCACTGGCGAATAAGTACGCGCCCAAGGGCGTCGGCGCGGTGCTCTCCTTCGAGCTCAAGGGCGGAGTGGATGCCGGAGCGGCCTTGGTCGACAACGTCACCCTGTTCAGTCACCTCGCCAACATTGGAGACGTGCGCAGCCTCATCATCCATCCCGCGTCGACCACTCACTCGCAGCTCACCCCGGAGCAGCAGCTCACCTCCGGTGTAACGCCAGGGCTGGTGCGACTCTCGGTCGGACTGGAGAACATCGACGACATCATCGCCGACCTCTCGGTCGGTCTCGCCGCTGCCCGTGCGGTCACCAAGGCCGCGCAGAGCGCGTAGTGTTCCGGCGCCGGTCGAGTGGCGAACACCTGTGAGCTATTCGACCGGCGGAGCGCGAGCTGTAACAATCAGCCCGGCCCATGCAAACCTTGAGATACTTAGCCGGACATGGATTGGCAAACATCCGAGGACACGGTCCCATCAAGCTTCGTCACTGAAGCCAACACGCGATCGATCATCGGTAAGCCTCCGGCCACGGGTGCCTGGAGAGAAGGTGATCACCCGGGTGACCGACTGTTCGTCTCCATCGGCGCCCAGCAGTTCGAGCGGGGAGGCGGTATTCCCTCCGGTCGCATCGCCTACGAGACCTGGGGCGAACTCGATGCCGATCACGGCAATGCAATCCTGGTGCTCCACGCGCTTACCGGTGACAGCCACCTGATCGGCACTGCTGGACCGGGGCATCCCACCGCCGGGTGGTGGTCGGGCATCGTTGGTCCGGGTAAGGACATCGACACAGATCGCTGGTTCGTCGTGGCCCCGAATATGCTCGGGGGCTGCCAGGGCAGCACAGGTCCGGCCTCCCTTGCCCCTGATGGGCGCGAATGGGGGGCGCGTTTCCCCTATCTGACGGTCCGCGACCAGGTATCGGCGCAGGTCGCCTTTTCGGATGCCATCGGCATCACCCGCTGGGCGGCAGTGGTCGGCGGATCGATGGGAGGTATGCAGTCACTCGAGTGGGCGATCGGCCATCCGGATCGGCTCGATCGCGTGGCCGTGATCGCCGCCCCCACCATCTCAAGTGCCGACCAGATCGCGCTCAATTCCGTGCAGATCGAGGCTATCCAGATGGATCCTCGTTTTGGCAGCGGCGACTATTACGAGGGCGCGGATGGCGAAGGCCCGTACCGAGGTCTCGCCCTGGCGCGGCGCATGGCCCTCCTCAACTACCGCTCACCCACGGAGCTGAACGACCGGTTCGAGCGAAGCTGGCAGTCGAGCGTCAGCCCCCTCGGCGCCGAGGGCAAGTTCGCGGTAGAGAGTTATCTCGACTTCCACGGCAACAAGTTCACGCGTCGGTTCGATGCCAACAGCTACGTGCTGCTCGTGCAGGCGATGAATTCGCATGACATCGGCCGCGACCGCGGCGGAGTCGCCGCCGCCCTCTCCCGCGTGACCGCTCGCAATGTGGTGCTCGGCATCGATAGCGATCGACTCTTCCCCCTGGCCGACCAGGTGACTATCGCCGCGGGGGTCTCTGGCAACATCGACGACGGTCACGCTGTCGTCATTCACTCGGAGTTCGGCCACGACGGCTTTCTCATCGAAGACGATCTCGTCGGTCCGCAACTGGCTCGCCTGCTCAGGTCGTAAGGCTCCGCCACTGCACGCGAGCGACTGTCAGCTTGGCTATGCTGGGTGTACAGAGTGGTCTGTGCTGGCACCCGAGCCTGCGCATCCCACGGGGGAAAACCGGAGCCAATGATCACCAAGCGAGAGAAGTCCGCGCTCATCCGGGTCGCGATCGTCGATGATCACCGGCTCGTGGTGGATGGCCTTGTCGCTCATCTCCATGCGCGCCGTCACGGTATCCACGTCGCCATCGGCGAATCGAGCTGGGAAGCCCTGCTGGCGAACTCGGAGTTTCCCGTCGACGTCGTCGTGTTGGATCTCAACCTCGACGACAACGTCTCGATCGGAGCCAAGGTGCGAGCACTCAGCGCCGCCGGCTCGAGCACCATCGTCATGAGTCGGCATGCGGAGCCCTCATCGATCCACGGGGCGATCAGGGCGGGTGCGCTCGCCTTCGTTCCGAAGACCGAGTCGGCCGACGAGCTGGTTCGGGCGATCCAATCTGCGGCAGCCGGTAAGCGCTACGAGAACCGCTCGCTCGCCGGCGCCCTCTCCAGCGACGGCAAGACGCTCGAGCCGGGTCTCGGTCGCCAGGAACTGCGTGCAATCATGCTCTATGCCTCCGGGCGATCGATCCGCGAAGTCGCCGGCGACATGGGAACCACCGAAGAGACTGTGAAGTCGTACATCAAACGAGCGCGTCGCAAATACCGCGATATCGGGATCGATCTCGGCACCAAGATCCTCCTCAGGCGACACGGTATTCGCGAGGGCTGGCTCACCCCGGAGTAACTACGGGGCCGCCGGGCTCATCGCGCGCGGTGTCCCTCCCCCATAAGGGGTTTCGATGTGTGACTATTGCTCTGTGGAACTCATCGCCAAGGAGCGGGATCGGCTTCTGCAGCGATCTGCCCGTTTCATTGGGCTCGGCTCGACGGCCGTGGCCCTCGTCTGTTTTTCGGTTCCAGGAGTGCTGCACCTGACAACGCTGCTTTCTGCCCTTCCCTTATTCGTAATGCTCACCGTCAGCCTGTACCGGGTCGGCGTCAACCAATCGCTCATCTGGATCGTGCTCGGCATGCTGTCGGGACTCGGCATCCTCGTGATCGTGCAGCTCCCCGGTGAGTCTCAGGCGAGTCCCTCCCTTGGTACGGCGATCGTGCCTCTTGCCGCGGGGGCGATCGCCTCGTTCGCGGTGGTGCTCACCTCCAGCATCGGCCGCATCATCCTGCTCGTCGTCGGGTTCATCGCCACGATCGTCCTCGCCGAACTCGCGATCCCCGGTACCGTCTCGGTGCAAGATGCCGAGATCGTCACCGGCTGGGTGCTCGCCGCGGTCTTCGGTTCCTGGCTCTCCGCGAGCATCCCGCGTGCCGCTCGTCGAATTTATAGCATCGGCCGCGCCCATCGCGCAGAGCGCCAGGCAAGTGAGACCGAGGCGCAGCGCCGCCAGGGCGCACGACTGCTGCACGACACCGTGCTCGCGACTCTCACCCTTTTGGCCCACTCTGGCATCGGAGTCGCCGCTTCCGCGCTGCAGCAACAGGCGAGCGAGGATGCCCGATTACTGCGCCAGCTGCGACTCGGGGCGACACCGGTGCCGCAGTCGTCCGGTGTCTACAATCTCGAACCGGTCGAAGAGACCGCGCTCGGCACCACCCTCGAGTCGGTCAAGCAGCGTTTCGGGCGCATGGGACTCGAGGTCAGCTGGCACGGTACCGGCCAGGTGCTTCTGCCGAGCGAAGTGCTCGACGCCTTCCTGCTTGCCCTCGCTGAATGTCTCGAGAACGTGCGTCGCCACGCCGGAGTCACCGACGCCCATGTGACGATCACCGATGACGAATCCACGGTGAGGGCAATGGTGACGGATGCGGGCGTCGGTTTCAATATCTCGGATATCGACGAAGCCCGGCTCGGTTTCAAGGACTCCGTCGTCGCAAGACTCAAGGATGTCGGCGGCAACGCCCGGTTGTTCTCCTCCCCCGGAGCCGGTACCACCGTTGTTCTAGAGGTCCCCAAATGACCGATTTCGCCCGGCCCGAAGAAAACACGCTCGGCGTCATCCTCGGCAAGCGCAACCGCGCGGGCGTCCCGGCTGGATCGACCGCCGGCCGGGCCATGCGCCAGGCCAGCGCTCGAGGCGCCAGTCTCGGCACTGGATATCTCGGCATCGGCGCGAGCGTTCTCGCGGCGCTCCAGGGAGTATACGGTCTCGGCATGTTCGTGAGTCACGCGGGCGACTATCCCGACATCGTGCCGGCACTAGCGGCCTGGGTTGTCTATGCGCTCGCACTCAGCGGTGTCGCCGCCACCATCTCCACGCGGGGCGAGCAGATGCCCGATTGGCTGTTCGGTACATTCCTGCTCGCCCTGGCCGGCGTGGTTGCCCTGGATCTCATCGCAATCTGGCCGCTGCACGATATCGGACGGTACTCGACAGCCGCGGCATCCGCCGGTTTTGGGCTGCTCGCCGCACTCACTCTGCGACGAAGGCGAGAACTTTTCGCCGCAGTATCCGCTCTCGGTATCGTTCTGGTGGCAGCCGTGCTGCTCAACACCAAGTTGACCCCGGCTAACATCCCGGCGCAGATCCTGGTTGTCACCATCGCGGTGATGCCGGTGCTGTTCGGGCTCTCCATCGTGCGACGATTCCGTCGAATCGTGCAGCTCGAACTCGACCGCGTGCTCGTGCAGAGCACTGTCTCCGCGCCTCGCTTCGCGGTCGGGATGCTCGCCTCCGAGGAACTCGCGAGGCTCGACCTCGCCGCCGAGGAACTGCTCGAATCCGTGGCGACCGGACGCACCAAACTGCCCCTCTCCCCCAAGACGGCGTCAACCGCGGCATCCCTCGCCACCGAGCTGCGCCTGCACCTCATCGAGGGGCGTCGTGAAACCTGGCTGTACCATGCGATCACCGAGTCGGAACAGTTGGGCAGGTCGGTCACCCTGGCTGACCGCGGAAGCCTCGCCGGACTCCTCGGTCCGCAACAGCGGGACGGGCTTCTCGCGGCGGTTTGGCTGCTCGTGAGCGACCAGAGCAAAGCAAGCCCCACCGCCCAGCTCAGCATCGGTCCGGTCACCGCGATCCCGAACCCCGGATCGAAGACGATCACCGTGCCGCTGGTGATCATGACCACCGCAGTGCCGCGCAATCGAGTGGATCCTGCCATCTGGGATGCGATTGGCAAAGTCGGTCGATTCCTTGACTCCACCCAGAATTCGAGCCTGCGTGTCGAGATCGAGTGCGTGGTAACGAACCCCGCCGACCAATAGCATCGAACCAGACTCGTCCACAGAATGGAAAGCCCCCGTGCCAGACAGCTCATTGACCAATACCGACGATCGTATTCGCCTTGCTCTCGTCGATGACCACAAGATGTTGCTCGGTGCGCTCACCGAATGGATCCGGAATGCGGCATCAGACATTAACATGGTCGCGGCCGTCTCCACCTGGCCTGACCTGCTCACGCATCGCGAGTTCCCGGTCGACGTCGTACTGCTCGACCTGGACCTCAAAGACAACATCCCGATCTCGCTCAAGATCTCAACGCTGAAGACCACAGGCGTGAAGACGGTGCTCATGAGCACCTATTCCGAGCCGAACGTGGTGCGCGAGGCATTGGCGGCGGGGGCCCTCGGCTATCTCGTCAAGAGTGAAGATGCCGAGATGATCGCCGAGGCCATCCGTGCCGCCGCGAAGGGCGATTCCTTCGTCTCTGCAGAACTCGACCTCGCGCTCAACGCAGCCGACGTCGGCGGCGCTCCCAAGCTGAGCGCGCAAGAACGACGCGTCATGGCCCTGTACGGCGGTGGCGAGCCGGTCAAGGCCGTCGCCTTCCAGCTCGGAATCTCGGAGGAGACCGCAAAGAGCTACCTCAAGCGCATCCGAGAGAAGTACCGGGTGGCCGGTATCGACGTCGGCACCAAGGTTGCGCTCCGCAGGCGTGCGATCCAGGACGGCATCCTCATTTCCACGGACGCGCCAAACAGCTTCTAGCGCCGAAATCAGCGCCGGCCTATTCCGCCCCGAGCGGCACTTCCGGGGTGCGCTGTGAGCCGTCGAGTGATCCCCCGCGGTGTCTTTGCAGCAGCACGCTCCAGGTGATGAGCGCGACACCGGGTACGCAGAGCATGAGACCGACCCACACCGGTGAGACATATCCGAGCCCGGCGGCGATTGTGAGGCCACCAAGATAAGCGCCGAGACTGTTGCCGATGTTGAGAGCCGAGTGGTTGGCGGCCGCGGCAAGAGTCTGGCTGTCACCCGCGACATCCATGAGCCTCGTCTGGATGGCTGGTGAGATTCCCGCGGCAGCGACTCCGACCAGGAAGACGAATACGAAGAGCCCAGGCACGGTGTGGGCGGTGAGGGCGAGCCCGGCGAGCGACACGACGAAAAGGGCAAAGAACGAGTACATCGCTCGCACCACGTGCGTGTCTGCAGCCCAGCCGCCGACGATGTTACCGATAGTCATGCCGAGGCCAACAACCACAAGGACGATCGGCACGAATAGGGCGGGAAGCCCGGCGACATCGGTCGAGATCGGCGAGATGAAGGTATAGACGCAGAAGAATCCACCGAAGCCGATCGCGCCGGTAAGCAGGGTGAGCCAGACCTGCGAGCGTCCGAATGCGCGGAGCTCTCGTTTCATCGTGGCGGAGGGATCTCCCGGCTGGTGCGGCACCAGCAGAGCGAGCGCTATGAAGGTGAGGCCGAAAATGACCGCGACGGCGAAATAGGCAACACGCCAACCCGACTGTTGGCCGAGAAAGGTGATGGCCGGCACCCCGATGACGTTGGCGATCGTGAGGCCCGACAGCACGTAGGCGACACCCGCACCCCGCTTGCCTGGGCCCATCAGCGACGCAGCGACGAGGGAAGCGATGCCGAAGTACGCACCGTGTGGCAGTCCGGCGAGAAAACGGGCCGCAAGCACGAGGCCGAAGGTGGGGAGCACGGCAGACAGTACGGTGCCGACAGTAAACGCGGCAGCCAGTATGAGAAGCAGCTTCTTGCGAGGGAACCGGGCGGCGAAGGCGGCGATCGTGGGCGCGCCGACAACCACGCCGAGTGCATACGCCGAGGCAAGCCATCCAGCCTGGGCATTCGCGACCTCCGGCGAGCGAGCGTAGAGCTCCGGTAGAAGGTCGTGGGCGATGTTGGGCAGCAGGCCGAGCACGACGAACTCGGTCGAGCCGATTCCGAATCCGCCAAGAGCCAGGGCGAGTAGCGCGAGACGCGTTCGGGCGGGAGAGAGGGCTTTCACAGGATGAGGCGACCATTTCGAGATTCGAGGGAGCGCGAAGACTCACCGTCGAGCATCGTCGGGCACGTCGACGACGGACCCGGCTTCTACTGTAGGCCGATGGTGGCGCTCAGCGCGTCGCGTTGATCGTCTTCTCCAGGCGCTCGACTGTGCCCATGATTTCTCCGGTATGACCGAGGGGGATATCCGCCTTGAACTCGCACGACACCCGCGTTTCGAGAGCTGTGGGAGCTCTCGAAACTCGGTTGCGACGGTGCAAGATACCCGCATGCCGACAGTGGCGCCGACGCGGAGAAGCGGCCAGATCCGGTCAGCCGGTGGATGGACGCCGACTGGATCTGCGCACCTGCAGGGTGGTCGTGAATCTCTCGTGCACCGCGTCGGTGCGTCCGCTTATCCGCTCGAGAAGAAGCTCGACGGCGCGCGCCCCCACCCGCTCACCCTGCTGGTCGACGGAGGTCAACGAGAGGGCGGGATGCGACGCGATCGGCACGTTGTCATAGCCGACGATCGAGATATCCACACCGAGGACCTGAATGGCATGGTGAGCCCCGATGGCGAGTTCGTCATGCCCGGCGAAGATCGCTGTCGGATGTTCTTCGGTCTGTAACAGATGACGGATGACATCGTTGGCGTACGACTCCCCCTCCTCGGATCTGATGACCCGCGTGAACTCCGAGCGTCCGGTTTCCTCCGTGACCCTGAGGTAGGTCTCCAGTCGACTGCCGTGCGGGGTGTGACGCGTCGGTGAGGTCGCAAGGCCGTCGCGAGTCAAGTGCAGTACTCGGTCGTGGCCGAGGTCGAACAGGTGATTCAGCGCATCACGAGCACCTTTCTCGTCATCGCCCGCAACACTGTCGCAGTTGTCGGAACGCTCGTGTCGACCGAACAAGACGACCGGTGTCCTTCGTGGCACATTCTCGAGCCGGGCATGGCTCACCAGCGGAGAGACGGCGATGACGCCATCCACCTACTGGTCGACCAATGCATCGACGTCGAAGACAAGATTCCCGGCCAAATCTACTCCGTGCTCAACGTGCAAGAAATGACCGCACGGGCCCTGCTCGTCGACACCGCCGCCCTGGAAATCGCCCAGAACTCGGGTGACGTGCTCGGGGCTAACGGCATCCTCATGGACGCCTTCTACACCGACGTGCGCCCGGCCCTCGCCGCCTGGCGCGAGTCCCGCGGCCTTCCCGGGGATCCGATGTCCGCCTACGCGGCATCCGGCTACCGGGCTCGGATCGCGGCTGAACGCGTCCGCGGAGTGCAAGCCGGCAGGGCCGCCTAACCCCGCGCTCCCTCGCGCGGCAAGAGTTACACCCCCGGCCGCCCGCGGCGGACACACGACCCCGCGGCGGGAGTTACGCCCCCCCGCCACGACGTCAGTTCCCCTCCGCGAGAGCGCGTATCCCCCGCCACCACACCACCCCCGCCACAAACACCACATGACCAACCCGTTCAGATTTCGGCCGCACACGGCCCCACCCGACAACCAGGCTGAGCTCGCTCATCGCACTGAGCTGCGCGCCCGGCGTGCACAGCCCGCTGGACGGCAGGTCGCGAGAGGCATCACCGACGACCTGAGCTAGTTACCGATGTCCTCGGCGAGCGCCTTTTCCACGCGTTCGACCTTGGCAGTCAACTGCCCTCTATATCCCGGGCGAATGTCCGCCTTGAGCACGAGAGACACCCGCGATCCGTACCTACCGACGGCCTCAGTGGCACGCCGGATGACGTCGAAGACTTCCGTCCACTCGCCCTCGATCGTCGTAAACATCGAGTCCGTATGATTCGGAAGGCCGGACTCGCGAACGATCCTCACGGCTTCTGCCACCGCTTTGTGAACGGACCCGCTCTCGTCCGCTCCGCTTGGGGCCACCGAAAACGCTACGAGCATGGGATCTCCTCAGGTCGTGCGCAATACCGGGCTGCCAGCAGGTCTGGTCAGCTCGCCAATTCGTCTTCACCCAGCCTGTCATAATCGACGGGCCTGTCACGATCTTCGTTGAGTGCACGCTCCACACCGAATGGCCAGACGGCAGGAAGCCAACCCTCGGAGATCCGATCATCGGGTGGGAACGTCGAGTAGCGAGCACGCGAGGCGCGCCACAGAGTCGCTACGGCCCAGCCGAGCAAAACGAAGTAGAGCAGATTGCGCACCGAAAGCACGATGAGCATTGCCGGATTGAGCCCAAGCACATAGCCGTACAGGTAGGGGTAGATCAGCTGGGTGAGGCCGGCAACCACAAGCACGATGATCGCCGGTGTGCGAAACGGTCGGCCGCGTCCGACCGAGTTGGTCGCGAGCCCGAGAATTATCGGCACTGCTAACCACGTGACGTACTGCGGCGACCCGACCTTGTTGAACGCAATGACGGCCACGACGTAGGCGAGTGAAAGCGGTGGGAGCAGATCCTGGACGGGCACCCGGTTGCGCACTGCGAGAAGGGCGAGCAGGGTTAGAGCGATGACCACGAGGATCATGAGCGGGTTCATCAGCATGCTGGCGACCTCGACGCCCGGCCCGCGCACCTGCCAGGTGAGGAAGCTCCGGTCGTAGTAGACGAAGGTGTTCGCCACCCCGGCGAACTCCTGCCAGAGCCAGAGAGTGCTGACCGGCGCTTCGACCTGCAGCCCGCGCACGGACTGCTGCGTCACGAAGCTGAAAACATTGGCACCGGCGCCGAAGGATAGCGCGACCGCGATGATCGCGACGCTGGTAACAACAGCGCCGACGACGACCTGCGTCCGCGCCCTAACTGAGATGAGGATCGCAGCCAGCAGGGCTGCTGGCCAGACTTTGATCCACGTGGCGACGGTCAGGATGACGGCGGCGGCGCGCGGACGGGTGGCTACCAGCAGCGCCCCGACGATAGCCAGTGGAACCGTAATCGAGTCGATGCGACCGAGCGCAATCGGTCCGAGGAGCAGCAGGAACGCTACCCACCACCACGCCACCCCGGTGTTGCGTCGAGTGCGGCCCCACCCGGTGAGCACACCGAAGGCCACGATATCCAGCACCAGCACCAGGCTGAGCCAGGTGTTAGGAAACAGTTCGGGACCAAAAACACGCGCAAGCAACATTGGAACGAGTGCGACGATGGGGTAGACCCACGAACCATCGATTCCCACCCAGTAGTTCGACACGAGCGCCTGGTCGGTCCAGAACCGGTAGACGATCGTCACGTCACCGAAGGGAAGGCCTGGCCCGTAGAGGTTCAGCACCCCGAGCCAGAGGTGGGCGAGGATGAACGCCGCCCACAGCAGGAGGGGACTGCTCAGCACCGGACTGCCCCAAAACGGACGGTGAGGGTCAGACGGGGTCATGCTGGCAAGGTTATCCGGTAACAATTCGTAGTCGGCGCCTCCGACCTGTTCACCGATGAGCCATGATCGAGGAATGACCCGAAACACTGCTGCCCGAATTGCTGCCGCCCTCGGCGTCGCAGTGCTCGTCACCGCTCTCGCCGCTTGCGCCCCGACACCGGCACCGTCGCCATCGAGCGGATCTTCGGGCTACCTCGCCGCGGGGAAGCTAACCGTCGGCACCGGTCAGCCCGCCTTCTTCCCGTGGGTCATCGACAACAAACCGCAGTCGGGCAAGGGTTTTGAATCCGCGGTCGCTTACGCGGTGGCCGCCAAGCTCGGCTTCGCCAAGAAGGATGTCGTCTGGGTGCGTTCCACCTTCGATCAGGCTATTGCTCCGGGCACCAAGGACTTCGACTTCAATGTGCAGCAGTTCTCCATCACAAATGAGCGGAAGGCCAACGTCGACTTCTCATCGCCGTATTACGAGACCACCCAGACGGTCATCACGATCGCGGGCTCAAAGGCCGACAGCGCGAAGTCGATCTCTGACCTCAGAGGGCTTCTCGTCGGAGCCCAGACCGGAACCACGAGCTTCGACGCGATTGAGAAGCAGATCAAGCCGAACTCCGGAGCCCAAGCCTTCAATTCCAACGATGACGCGAAGCTCGCACTGCAGAGCGGCACGATCGACGCGCTCGTCGTCGACCTCCCCACCGCGTTCTATCTCACCGGCGCGGAGTTGAAGGGCGGCAAGATCATCGGACAGCTGCCCAAGCAGACCGGAACCGGCGACCAACTCGGCCTGGTGCTGGCCAAGGATAGCCCGCTCACAAAGAAGGTCACCGCCGCGGTGGATGCTCTGCGCTCCGACGGCACACTCGAC
>JANYIZ010000167.1 GCA_025408445.1 Frigoribacterium sp.
GAGGAGGTCATAGGAATCGGCCGACGCGGTATCTGGGGTGTACACAGCGCGGTCGACCTTGCCCATCGCCTTGCCTGCTTCGAGAACAGTGTCGTAGGCGCCCGCGGCGACTGCGGCATGGATGGCCGAGCCGAGCGCCGGGCCCTGCTCGCTCGCGATGATCGAGATCGGCATCCGCAGCACGTCGCTGTAGACCTGCATGAGGAAGGGATTGCGCAGGAGCCCACCGGCCACGATGAACTCGGTGACCGGAACCCCGCTTTCGGCGAAGGTCTCTACGATCGTGCGCGTGCCGAAGGCCGTCGCCTCGAACAGCGCCCGATAGATCTCCTCCGGCCGTGTCGCGAGGGTCGTGCCGAGCACGAGACCGCTGAGCTCGTGGTCCACGAGCACCGAGCGGTTACCGCTCTGCCAGTCAAGTGCAATAAGCCCGTGGCCGCCGACCGGCTGGTGCTTCACGAGCTCGGTGAGGTGTTCGTGGATGCTTCGGCCCGCGGCATCCGCTGCCTCGAAGTAGCTCGCCGGCACCTGGTTCGTGACGTACCAGGCGAAGATGTCACCCACGCCGGACTGCCCGGCCTCGTAGCCGTAGAGCCCGGAAACGATGCCGCCGTCGACGACGCCGCACATGCCTGGCACCTCGGTGAGCACGTCGGAGTTCATCACATGGCAGGTCGAGGTTCCCATGATGGCGAGCATCTGGCCGGGCTCGACAGCCCGGGCTGCCGGGGCCGTCACGTGGGCGTCGACGTTGCCGACAGCCACGGCGATGCCCTCTGGCAGACCGGTCCAGGCCGCCGCCTGCTTCGACAGCGTTCCGGCGGATGCCCCGAGCTGGCCGATCTCGTGGGCGACCTTGTCCTCGGCGAACCCAGCGAAAGCCGGGTTGAGCGCGGCGAGGAATTCGCGGCTCGGATACGCGCCATCCTGCAGGATGCCCTTGTACCCGGCGGTGCAGGCGTTGCGGATGTAGCGGCCGGTGAGCTGCCAGACGATCCAGTCGGCGGCCTCGACGAAGTGGTCCATGCGCTCATAGAGTTCGGGGTCTTCTTCGAGCAGCTGGAGTCCCTTGGCGAATTCCCACTCACTCGAGATGAGGCCGCCGTAGCGCGGCAGCCAGGATTCGCCCCTCGCTGCGGCGAGCTCGTTGATGCGGTCGGCCTGGCCCTGCGCGGCGTGATGCTTCCAGAGTTTCACGTAGGCATGGGGACGGTTCTCATAGCCGGCGATCTCGTTGAGCGGTGTTCCGTCGGCGATGACCGGAAGGGGAGTACTCGCCGTGAAGTCGGTGCCGACACCGATCACCTGCGCCGGGTCGATTCCGGATGCCGCGATGGCGGCCGGAACCGCGTTCTTCAGTACCTCGACGTAGTCGGCGGGCACCTGCAGCGCCCAGTCCGGAGGCAGGAGCGCTCCGTTCGACGCCAGCACGGTGTCCATCACGGCGTGAGGATAGTCGTGGGTGCCGGTGCCGAGCTCTGCACCGTCCGAGACACGCACGACGACCGCTCGGCCGGAGAGGGTGCCAAAGTCGATTCCGATGACGTAGTGCTCGGCGGCGCCATCGGGCGTGGGGGAATTCACCTCGGGGACTCCTTTGTCGGGCGGCGGGTACGGCCGGGATTTTTGTGCGAATGTTAGCGATCACATTTTGCGAGATGTGAGCGGTCACATTTTCTCACAAGACTAGCCTGCCAGCACCGGAGCGCACAACAGCTCGATGCCAGTACTCGGTCACGGATACGTCTCGATCGCATGGGCTCACCCGCCCTCCCGCTCACGCCCTTGCGCGCTCACTCGCTCATCTGCTCACGCACTTGCGCCGGCCGAATTCTGCGCGAAATGCAGCACTTCCTGTGACGGGAGTGACGGATGCACCACTCCCGTTGACATCCGTCACAGGTAGTCCTGCATTTCGAACCGCAAGCCACGCGACGAGCGCTGCCACGAAAAAGTCCGGCCCCGCGAAAACGCGGGGCTGGAAGTACCCGTGAGCACTGGTGCCGCGCTCATCGGCCAGCGACCCTGCCCCTGCCCAGTTCCTGCGCGTAATGCAGGACTACCTGTGACAGGAATGACGGATGCACCACTCCCGTTGACATCCGTCACAGGTAGTCCTGCATTTCGAACCGCAAGCCACACGAACAGGGCTGCCGGCAGGAAAAAGTCCGGCCTGGGCAAAAACCCGGGGCCAGACTCACCCGTGAGAACCAGTTGCCGCGCTCCTCGGCCAAGCGACTGCGGCATCCCCGGCCGAAGCTGCAGAATCGCAGCGGCTCGCCCGCATCCCCCCGCGCGCATCGGCCAGCGACCCTGCCCCTGCCCAGTTCCTGCGCAAAATGCAGGACTACCTGTGACAGGAGTGACGGAAGCACCACTCCCGTTGACATTCGTCACAGGTAGTCCTGCATTTCGAACGCGCAGACAGACGAAGAGACACCCAGGCACGAAAAAGTCCGGCCCCGCGAAACCGCGGGGCCGGACTCGTGACTATCGAGGCGGACTACTTGTTGACGAGCGCCAGAAGGGTCGGGTTGTTCGCATAGGACTTCGCAGCGTTGTCCTTGGTGACGAGCTCCGGCGCCAGGTAGTAGGTCGGAACCTTGACCGAACCGTTGTCCGTCGCGTCGGCGTTGGTGGACGCCTTCTTTCCGGCGGCGAGGTCCTTCACCATGGCGACAGCCTGGGCGACGAGCTTCGACGTGTCCTTGTTGATGGTGGAGTACTGCTCACCCGACATGATCAGCGGGATAGAAGCGGCTTCCGAGTCCTGGCCCGTGACAACCGGCATGACCGGTGTCGCCTTGCCGGCGGCCTTGATCGAGGTGATGATTGCGCGACCCAGGGTGTCGTTGGGCGAAAGGACGCCGTTCAACACCGTGCTCGAGTAGCTACCGGCGAGCAGAGTGTCCATGCGGGTCTGCGCGTTGGCGGCAAGCCATCCGGTGGTCTGCGTCTGGGCGATCGCGGTCTGTCCGGAGACGACCTTGAGCGTTCCGTCATCGATCTTCGGCTGCAGGACCTTCATGGCGCCACCGAAAAACACGGCCGCATTCGGGTCGGTTGACGCACCCGAGAACAGCTCGACGTTGTAGTTCTTCGCGTCGGGGAAGCGTGCCTTCATGCCATCGAGGAGTGCCTGCCCCTGGAGCTCACCGACCTTCTCGTTGTCATACGCGATGTAGTAGTCGACATTCTTGGTGTCCTGGATGAGACGGTCGTACGCAATAACGACGGCGCCGTTGTCGTGGGCCGCCTTCACCTGCGAACCAAGCTGCTTCCCGTCGAATGCACCGATGATGATGACCTTGGCACCCTTGGTGTTCATGGTCGAGATCTGGGCTGCCTGCTCGGAGGCGGTGTTCGCCGAGGGGGCGTACTGCACGTCGGCCTTGAAGCCGGCCTTGGTCAGGTCGTCAGTGAACAGCTTGCCGGCGAGGACCCAGTTCTCCGAGGTCTTGTCCGGGAGGGCGACGCCGATGACAGATCCGGCCTTGAAGCCCGCGGCGTTGCCCGACGACGCAGCGTCCGTGCCGCGACTCGAGCAGCCCGAGAGGGCCATCAGTGCGACTCCGGCGATTGCCACAGTCGTAATTGCGATTTTGCGCATTGTGATCACTTTCTTAGTTGTGTGGTTGTGCAGGGGGATTGCTGTGGGAAAGACGGGTCTTCCCCGGTGACTACGCCGGCGCTGCTATGCGTTCGGAGTAGTGGATTGTGGGCGCGAAGATGCTTCGGCGCTTTCGCCGCCCGGCTCGACATCCGGGCGATCGATAGGCGTGGAGGCAGCAGGGTCGCCACCGGACGCCTTCGGGCCACGAACGAACATTCCGATCAGGGATGGCCTGCCCTGCCGCTTGCTGTAGACATCGATGCCCACAGCTATCAGAAGCACTAGGCCCTTGATGATCTGCACCCGGTCGTTCGAGACGCCGAGTAACTGGAGGCCGTTATTCAAGACCGCGATCACGAGGCCACCGACGATTGAACCGACCACTGTGCCGATACCACCCGCCACCGCGGCGCCACCGATGAAGACGGCGGCAATCGCGTCGAGCTCCCAGCCGGTGCCGTCACCGGGACCCGATGCTCCGGCTCGTGCCACTCCGACCATCCCTGCAATCGAGGCGAGTACCGACATGTTTGCAATGACCCAGAAGTTGATCCGCTTGATCTTCACACCGGAGAGCTCTGCAGCGTGCCAGTTGCCACCGACCGCGTAAATGTGCCGACCGAAAGTGGTGTTGCGGGTGATGAAGGAGTAGATGAGTACGAGCACGCCGAGGATGATTCCCGAGACCGGGTAGCTCGTGCCGACGCGGCCGGTGGCAAAGAGGTACGTCGCCCCTCCGGCGACGAGCACGAGGATCACGATCTTCACGACGCTGACCCAGCCCGGAGCTGGCACAGCACCCATGAGCGACTGGGTGCGTCGCTGGCGCAGTTCTTGCCAGACAAGGGCGACGATCACCAGGAGGCCGAGGATCAGGGTGCCGTTACTGAATCCGATATTCGGGCCGAAATCGGGAATCGAACCGCCACCGATCACCGTGAAGGAATCCGGCACGGTAATGGTGTTGGAGCTACCGAAGAATTGGTTCGCCCCGCGGAAGATGAGCATGCCCGCCAGGGTCACGATGAAGGCCGGCACCCCGACATAGGCAACCCACCACCCCTGCCAGGCCCCGATTGCGAGGCCGATTACGAGGCCGAGCACGAATGCGAGCACCGGTGGGAAATGCCAACTGACCATGGCGGTCGCAACGACGATGCCGACGAAGGCCGAGACTGATCCGACGGACAGGTCGATGTGACCGGCGATGATCACCATCACCATTCCAATGGCGAGAATCAGAACGTACGCGTTTTGGTTCACCAGGTTGATGAGGTTGGTCGGGTTCAGTGTCAGGCCGCCGGTAAAGATCTGGAAGATGACGATGATGACCACGAGCGCCGCGAGAATCCCGATCTGGCGACCGGTGCCCTGCGAGCCCCCGAACATCTTGCCGAGGTCGCGCAGCTGGAAGCCGCTCTTGCGTGGAGCTTCTGGAGTTGCGCTCATTGACTATTAACTTTCTTCTTCGCGGAAGTCATGCTTCTCAGGAGAGTTTCGGGATTTGCTTCGTCAGCACTGAGGTTGTTCGTTATCGCACCCTCGAAGATCGTGTAAATGCGGTCGGAAACGCCGAGCAGTTCCGGCAATTCGGACGAAATCAGAATGATGCCCTTACCGGAGGCGGCGAGGTCACGGATGATTCCGTAGATCTCAGTCTTCGCACCGACGTCGATGCCCCGGGTGGGCTCGTCGAGAATCAAAAGGTCAGGATCGGTGAACATCCACTTCGCCAGCACGACCTTCTGCTGGTTGCCGCCGGACAGTTTGTTGACACCCTCGTCCACGCGCGGTGCCTTGATCCGCAGGCTCTTGCGATAGCCCTCGGCGACGCGGTGCTCTTCCACTTTGTCGATTACCGAGAGTTTCGCGATCTTTGAGAGCTTCGCCGAAACGACGGAATCCTGGATATCATCGAGCAGGTTGAGGCCCAGCGCCTTTCGATCCTCGCTCACGTAGCCGAGACCGTTCTTGATGGCCTCACTCACGTTGCGTAGCTGAATCTCCTTACCGTCCTTGAAGACCTGCCCGGAGATGAAGGTTCCGTACGAACGGCCGAACAGGCTCATCGCCAGCTCGGTGCGGCCGGCACCCATGAGGCCAGCGAAGCCGACCACCTCGCCGCGACGCACGATGAAGCTAGAGTTTTTCACGACCATCCGCTCGGCGGTCAGCGGATGCTGCACCGTCCAGTTCTTCACCTCGAAGAACACGTCGCCGATGTCGGCGTTGCGGTCGGGGAAGCGGTTCTCAAGGGTGCGGCCGACCATCCCACGGATGATGCGATCCTCGTCGACGCCATCGGCTTTGACGTCGAGAGTCTCGATGGTCTTGCCGTCACGGATGATCGTGATCGAGTCCGAGATCTGCTCGATCTCGTTGAGCTTGTGAGAGATCATGATCGACGAGATCCCACGGCCTTTCAGGCCGAGGATGAGATCGAGGAGATGCTGGGAGTCAGCCTCGTTGAGGGCGGCCGTCGGCTCATCGAGAATGAGCAACTTGACCGACTTGTTGAGCGCCTTTGCGATCTCGACAAGCTGCTGCTTGCCAACACCGATGTTCTTGATCTGGGTGTCGGGGTCATCTTCGAGACCAACGCGGGCGAGGAGGTCGACGGCGCGCTTCTTGGCCTGCACCCAGTCGATGACGCCGAATCGACGCGGCTCGTTACCGAGGAAGATGTTCTCGGTGATGGAGAGTTGCGGGATGAGCGCGAGCTCCTGATGGATGATCACGATGCCGGCGGCCTCGCTTGAACCGATGTTTCTGAACCGCGACTCGTGCCCCTGGAACACGATGTCACCCTCGTACGTGCCGTAGGGATAAACCCCGGAGAGCACTTTCATCAGGGTGGATTTTCCCGCGCCGTTCTCGCCGCAGATGGAGTGGATCTCGCCCGCCTTGACGACCAGCGACACCCTGTCGAGCGCCTTGACTCCGGGGAACTCCTTCGTGATCGAACGCATTTCTAGGATGATCGGCTCACTCGCCACCGGACACCTCCACAGCGGTGGCCTGAATCGCTCGAAAGCGCGGGTTGTGTACGTTCACAACTGCGAGTCTCGCCTGAGGTTTCACGCCGGACTACCTTGTCTCGTTAGGGGGAAGAAATGACCCGCTAACAGACTAAACCTTGTTTGCCGCCTTGTCGTCAAGTTGTGAACGCAACGAACGCGTAACGACTCGGAAACAATCACGCTCGGCGGAGCCCGGGCGACTGCAGCACGAGGGAGGCTGCGCCGAGCGCCTCGGCCCGATCGCCGAGTGAAGACATCACGAGGCCCGTCGCTTCGCCGACGCTCGGCACCGCGTGACGCAGCAGCCCCCGCCGGATCGGGTCGAGCAGGATCTGGTCGAGGCCGGCGAGCGGCCCCCCGATCACGATCACCTCTGGGTTGATCAGGTTGGCAATACTGGCGAGACCGCGTCCGATCGCCGCTCCAGCGTCATCGAGCACCCGCAGCGTTGCGGAGTCGCCCGAGAGGGCGTTGCGCACGATGTCGGCGGTCGAGACGGGAGCCCTGGTGCCGAGAAGCGCCATCATCACCGAGGTGGATGCCACGGTCTCGAGGCATCCCCGATTACCGCAGTGGCACGCCACTCCGTTGTCGGTGATGGTCTCGTGCCCGATCTCACCGGTGATACCGAGACTGCCGGAGAACGGGTGGCCGCCGAGGATGAGGCCGGCGCCAATGCCACTCCCGATCTTGACGAAGACCAGGTTGTCCACGGTGTTGTGCGGCCCCCAAGTCACCTCAGCGAGCGCCCCGAGATTGGCATCATTGTCGAAGACCACGGGGAAGTGCAGGCGTTTTTCAAGCTCGAGCAGGTGGATGCCCACCCACTCCGGCAAAATGGCGCCCTGCACGACGGTGCCGGTGCGCTGGTCGATCGGGCCGGGGATTCCGACCCCGACTCCGAGCACGGCGGAGGGCTTCACATAATGCTCTTCGAGCAGCGCGGCAAGGAGCTGCGACGCCCGGTCGATGCTCTCTTCGGCCCGGTGGCCGAGGGGCAGCTCCACGAATCGTTCGGCGACGACGGTGAACCCGAGGCTGGCGAGCACGATCCGCAGGTGCCGACGCCCGAAGTCAATCCCGACGGCGACAGCGCCGTTATTGGAGAGCCGCACGAGCAACGCCCTGCGCCCGGAGCTCGTCGTCGGCTCGGTCTCCAGCGATCCGATCGCCGTCATCGTCTTCACGATGTTCGACACCGTCGCAGTGGAGAGTCCGGTCTGCCTGGCGAGCTCCGCCTGCGTGAGCGGGCCGCTTCCCAGCAGGGCATCGATGATTCTCTGCTGGTTGAGTTTGCGCAACGCCGACTGTGACCCGGGGTTTCGGGCACCACGTGGGAGCAGTTGCGATGGTGCAGACATGAATACGAGGGTGCATCATGCCAGGCCTTGTCGTCAAGAAGTTAACGCAACCGTTATGCAAAAATGAGAGCGGTCACATCGTGTTGCGCTCCAGCGTCTGACGCACTGAGCCTCGAGCAAAGCGGCATCGAGTTGCGTTCTTTTGCGGGTCGCGAGTCGCCCTGGGCCGCAAAGCGGTGCAACTAGATGGCCGGCGCCACCCTCGACTACCAGCGGGGCGGGGCCGTCGAACCGCGCACGATCAATTCGGGAAGGATCGGCTCGTGCCCGAAGCCGGACTGGCCGTTCAGCTCCGCGAGCAGCATGGCGACCGAGCGGCGGCCGATCTCGGCGAAATCCTGCCGCACGGTGGTGAGCGGCGGCCAGTAGTGGGCGGCATCCGGCACGTCATCGAAACCGACGATGCTGATATCGCCCGGCACATCGAGACCGGCGTCGCGGAAGGCGTGGATCAGGCCGAGGGCCATCTGGTCGTTCGCGGCGAACACCGCGGAGAAATCCCGATATCGCGAGAGCTCCCGCCCGACGGTGTAGCCGAAGTCGGCGGTCCAGTCCCCGAGGATCGGGGCCCGCACGTCGAGATCCGCTTCGATCAGCTCGTCGAGGAAACCCGTCATGCGCGCCTCGGCCTCGATCCAGTCCTGGGGGCCACCGAGGTGCAGGATCTTGCGGTGACCGAGCTCGATGAGGTGTCTGGTGGCCAGCCGCGCCCCGGAGGTCTGGTCCACGGAGAGGCTGTGCTGGCCATCGCGACCCGTCGAGTCGAGCGTGACGAGCGGAAGACGGATGTCCAGATCCCGAATCGCGTTGAAGACGCGCATCTGGGGCGAGATGACGACCAGTCCCTCGATGGCCTGGCTCAACAGGTATTCGAGTCGATCGTGGATGGCTTCCGAATCGGTCGCCGCAAGGCTGGTCGTCGTCACGAGGTAGCCCGCATCCCTGGCAGCATCCTCGATGGCGGCGAGGCTCGTGGCCGGACCGTAATTGGCGACCTGGGAGGTGAGCACCCCGATGGTGCGCGACCGACTCGTGACCAGGGCGCGCGCGGCCTGGTTCGGTCGGTAGCCGAGTTGCTCGATCACCTCGAGCACGCGATCCTTGGTGGAGCTACGGATGTTCTCGGAGTTGTTGAGCGCCCGCGAAACCGTCTGATAGGACACCCCGGCGATCCGCGCGACATCGCGGATGCTGGGGGCGCGAACCTTCACTGGTTCCATGGACGGGGGTATCCGGCTTCGTCGAGATCGGAGGGCGCGGCCACGAAATGCCGCACGGCAGACCATTATCACCCACGCCGCCCGGCCTGGCGCGATTCAGGGGATTCGCGCGAAGGCCCTCACGGGAAAGGTGCCGAATCCCTCGATCTTCGGAGGCACTACCGTCACAGTCGCCCCCGACTCCGGCAACTGGTCGAGCTCGGTCAGGTGCTCGACCACGTGGATTCCCGCCGCGAGCAACAGCGAATGCGCGGGCCGTTCCCCTCCCGACTCGACATCGTCGATGTTGAGCGAGTCGATTCCGACGAGCGTCACGCCCTGCGCTACGAGGTAGGCAGCGCCATCCGCGGTGAGGAAGGGGGCGCCAGAAGCATAGGCCTCAGTGCCGAACAGGCGACTCCAGCCGGTGTCGAGAAGCACGGCCTTTGCACCGAGATCTCGATCGCCGAAACTCTCCCGCTGGATACCGCGCATCGATGTATCCCTCAAATGGAATATCTCGGCGGGCTGGTCGACGAGAGTCTCGAGATCGAGTCCGGCAAGATGAGTCCCACCCTCGAAGCGGTAGAACGGGCTGTCGATGTAGGTGCCGGTGTTGCCGATCATGGTGATGACATCCATGGCGAACTGCGTGCCATCGGCGTACTTCGCTTTCGACTCCTGCCGAGTGAGGAATGGACGGATCTCGGGTGCGGGCAGGCCGGGATAGGTCACGAGGCCCGCGCGGATGCTGTGGCTGAGATCGATGAGTCGGGTCGTGACGCCATCCTCGCAGCGGCTGGTCGGCGTGTCCAGCCCGTTCCCGCCAGCCGCCGCGCGGATGCCGCCAAAGAATGCCCTACCGGGTCAGATCGTAGATGGTCACGCCGTCGACGGTCGTCGCGGTGAAGGTGTCCGCCACCCAGGCCGCGATGGATGCTGATGCCGACGATCCGCCACTCGATTGGCCCACCGATCCGCTGCCGACGAAGTAGTGGATCTTCCCCGAGGCGACGTAGCTCTTGAACTGGGCCAGCGTCGGCGACGGGTCACTGCCGTTGAAGCCGCCGATCGCCATCACGGGGAATCCGGTGGCGAGCTGGTAGCCCGCGGCATTGTTCGACCCGACAGAGGCCGCGACCCAGGAGTAGCTCGAGGCGTTGCTCTTGAGCACCGTGGAGACTTTCGATGAGACGCTGCCACCACCGCGGAGGCCACCCATCCCGCCACCCGCACCGCCGGGTCGCGCTCCCGCGGGGGGCATGCCGCCCGCGGTCATCCCGGCGGGAGGGGTTCCACCGGCGGTCATCCCGGCGGGAGGGGTGCCGCCCCGCGTCATCCCGCCGGGCATTCCACCCCCGCGGCCCATCGATCCGCTCACCGCGGGGCCGGCGGTGACGATGGAACCGGTGTGGGAGGCGGACACCGTCTCGAGACTGTAGGCGGTCGGAGCGATGAGGGCGCCGACGATGGTCACCGCGAGAGTGACGGCCGCGAGCATCCGTCCCCGCCGTGTCAGCAGAAGCATCGCAGCGGCAGCGGCACCGAGCCCGAGAACCACCCACTTGAGCCAAGGCAGCCAGTCGGATGCTTCGCCCAGCAGGGCGAATGCCCAGAAGGCCGTCAACACCATGGCCGTCGCCGACACGATGCGCACCCAGAGTTCGGCGCGACGGGACCAGAGCATGCTCGCTCCGATCGCCAAGCTTCCGGCCAGCGGAGGCGCAAGCGCCACCGTGTAGTAGGCGTGGAAGACGCCGGCCATGAAGCTGAAGGCGAGCGCGGTGATGAGAAGCCAGCCGGCGAACAACGCGAGGACCGCGCGTCGGGGGTCGGAGCGTTTCGTCTTGCCGAAGAGCACGAAGCCCGCGACCGTGACGACGAGCGCCGCGGGCAGCAGCCAGGTGACCTGACCACCGATCTCACCCTCGAAGAGACGCAGGATGCCGGTCGACCCCCACATGCCGGTTCCCGCTCCCCCGCCGCCGACGCTTCCGGTCTCGTTGCCGGTGATACGGCCGAATCCGTTGTAGCCGAAGGTGAGCTCGAGGAAGCTGTTGCTCTGGGAGCCCCCGATGAACGGGCGCACGCTCGCCGGCACGAGTTCCACGATCGCGACCCACCACCCGGCGGAGACGATCATCACCCCGAGCGCCCCGAAAAGGTGTGCAAGACGCTTGCGCCAGGAGATCGGAGCCGCCCAGAAGTAGACGCCCGCGAGCACGGGAAGGATCAGGAATGCCTGCAACTGCTTGGTGAGGAACCCGAGTCCCACCATCGCTCCGGCCCACAGCACCCATCGCACCCGGCCGCTCTCGACGCCACGCAGGGTGAAGTAGACCGCGAGCGTCATGAGGAGCACCAGCAGCGCATCCGGATTGTTGAAGCGGAACATGAGCGCCGCCACCGGCGTGAGGGCCAGTGCGGCTCCCGCGAACAGCGCGGTCGGAGCAGAGAAGTGTCGCCGCACGATCACGTAGACGAGCGCGACGGTAACGACCCCCATGATCACCTCCGGCAGCAGGATGCTGAACGACGAGAGCCCGAACAGGCGCGCGGAGAGCGCCATGAGCCAGAGGCTCGCCGGTGGCTTGTCGACCGTGATCGAGTTCGCGGCATCAGAGCTTCCGTAGAAGAACGCCTCCCAGTCGACGGTGCCCGCCTGCACGGCAGCGGAGTAGAACGAGTTCGCCCAGCCGTTGGCGCCGAGGTTCCACAGGTAGAGCACCGTAGTGGCAGCGAGAAGCCCCAGCAGCGCAGGACGCTCCCACCAGTCGGTGTCGGTGCGGCCACGAACGATCCAGCGGAAGGCTGCTGCGAGGCGCAGGGATGGTGGCAGGCGATGAACCGTAGCGGTTGTCATGATGCTGTCACTTTCTGGACGGGGCAAGAGGGGATGGATGCCGCGGGCCGGCGCTGCTGCCGGAACACCCACAGCCGAAGGAGCACGAAGCGCACCAGGGTGGCGAAGAGGTTGGCACCGGTCAGCACGATCAGCTGGGCCTGAGCCGAGGCGCTGGGATCGATGGCGTGGAGCCCAACCAGCGAGCCGCTGGTGATCAGCCACGCGATGCCGAACACGACGAGTCCCTGGAACTGGTGCGTCACCGCACCGGAACGTCCGTGCACGCCGAACGTGAACCGACGATTGGCGGCGGTGTTGGCGACTGCCGTGACCAGAAGCGCGAGAAAATTGGCCAACTGGGCCGACATCCCGAGCTGGAAGACGAGATAGAGCAGCGCGTAGGCCGCCGTCGAGAGCACCCCGATTGCGCCGAAGCGAACCACTTGGCCGAAGAAGCTGGCCGTGCGCGGCTGCTCGAAGGGGCGTCGGCCCAGCTCGGCGTAGATCGATCCGACCGGCACCCTGCCAGTCATAATCGACCGGCCGACCCGCAGCATCCCCTTCAGGTCCTCCCGTGCGGTCGAGACGATGTCGACCTTGCTTTCGGGGTCGTCGATCCAGTCCACGGGAACCTCGTGGATACGCAGGCCGCTGCGCTCGGCGATGATGAGCAGCTCGGTGTCGAAGAACCAGCCGTTGTCCTCGATCAACGGCATGAGCTCCTTTGCCACCTCGCGACGCACCGCCTTGAATCCGCACTGGGCATCGCTGAAGCGCACGGCCATCGCCCCGCGCAGCAGCAGGTTGTAGCTGCGGGAGACGAACTCGCGCTTGCCTCCCCGCACCACGCGTGACCCTCGGGCGAGGCGCGTTCCGATCGCGACATCGGAGTGCCCGGAGAGCAGCGGGGCGATCAGGGGAGGCAGAGCGCTGAGATCGGTGGAGAGGTCCACGTCCACGTAGGCGAGCACGGCCGCGTCCGAGGCGAGCCAGACCTGTTTGAGCGCGCGACCGCGACCCTTCTCAGCGAGGTGGACGGCGACGACACCGGCCAGGCCTTCCGCAAGGCGGTCGGCGATCTCCGGGGTGTCATCGGTCGAGCCGTTGTCTGCGATCGTGATGCGCCAGGGCACGTCGAGCTGCATCGAGAGGTACTCGTGCAACGTGCGGATGCTGCGCTCGAGAGTTGCCTGCTCGTTGTAGACGGGAACGGCCACGTCGAGAGCGAGAGAGTCGGGTGAGTGTGCCATCTGCACACTCTCGGCGACCGCTCTCGGCGAACCCTATACCCCGGCTATGAACCGGGTATGCGTGTGTCTCAGCTGGTGGTGGCGCGATCGAGAGCGCCCCGCACATCGGCGACGAGATCGTCGACGCCCTCGATACCGACCGACAGGCGCACGAGGTTCTCCGGCACGGCAAGCGCGGTGCCGCGCACCGAAGCGTGGGTCATTTCCGATGGGTATCCGATCAGCGACTCGACGCCACCGAGGGATTCGGCCAGTTGGAAGAGCTCCGTCGACTCGGCGAATGTGCGGGCCACGGTCGGCCCCCCGGCGAGCGCGACGGAGAGCATCCCACCGAACCCCCGCATCTGGCGAGCGGCGAGTTCGTGACCGGGGTGGCCGGCAAGGCCCGGGTAGTACACGCGCTCGACGGCGGGATGGCCGACCAGCGCATCGGCGATGGCCTGAGCGTTCGCAGAGTGCCGGTCCATCCGAACAGCGAGCGTCTTGATTCCGCGCACGGTCAGCCAGGCATCCATCGGACCGGAGACCGGTCCGATCGCGAACTGCAGGAAGCCGAGCTTCTCCGCGAGCTCGTCATCGTTGAGCACGACGGCGCCACCGAGCACGTCGGAGTGGCCACCGAGATATTTTGTGGTCGAATGCGTGACCACATCCGCCCCGAAAGCGAGGGGGTTTTGCAAATAGGGAGACGCGAAGGTGTTGTCGACCACCACGATGACCCCGGCGGCGTGACCGATCTCCACAAGCGCGGCGATGTCGCTGATCTTCATGAGCGGATTACTCGGGGTCTCGACCCAGAGCACCCGGGTGTTCGGACGGATCGACGCACGCACGGCGTCGAGGTCGGTCATCTCCACGGTGTCGAGCTCGATGCCCCACGGCACAAACACCCGGTTGACGAGTCGATGCGTTCCACCGTAGACATCGTTGCCCATGATCATGTGGTCACCCGGCGCGAGGATGGACCGAAGGAGGGTGTCTTCCCCGGCGAGACCCGAGGCGAAACTGAAGCCGTGCTGTGCTCCCTCGAGGTCGGCGACAAGCTGCTGCAGCGAGTCCCGAGTGGGGTTGGCACTGCGGGCGTACTCATAGCCGCCGCGCAATTCACCGATGCTTTTCTGCACAAAGGTAGAGGTCTGATAGATCGGGGGGATCACCGAACCGGTGAGCGGGTCGAAGGCCTGGCCCGAGTGGATGGCGCGAGTGGAGAAGTCGGTCACGGGGATCTTTTCTTTTGCGGAGGCGTTTTTTTCCGACAAGTCAGTCGGAGAGGAAGGTGAGCAGGTCGTGACGCGTGACGACAGCGATGGGCTTGCCGTCCTCGGTAACGAGCAGGGCATCCGTTTTACCGAAGGCGGCACGCGCGGCGCTCACCGCTTCGTGCACACCAATCAAACCCAGCGGGGCCCCGATAAATTTCCCGACCGGGTCGGTCATGCTCGCGTCACCGCTGAATACCTGCTCAAGCAGGCTCTTCTCCTCGATCGCCCCGACCACCTCGCCAATGACGACCGGCGGCTCGGCCGAGAGCACCGGCAGC
>JANYIZ010000168.1 GCA_025408445.1 Frigoribacterium sp.
GCCGCTCACCTCGACGTGGAAGTAGCGGTCGGGATAGGCCTTCTGCAGAAACTCGATCGGGTGGTTGTACGACATCATGCTGATCTTCATCGTGGCCTGGGCACCCTCGCGCACGTCTTCGACCCGGCCGCCCGCCGCCTCCACCAGGGCCGTCGCCGCGGCTACGGTCGAGAGGTCGAGGATCGCCCGAAGGCTCGCCCGGTCAGCGGGGATGCCTGGATCGGGCGGCAGCGCGGCAGCCAACAACGCGAGGTCGGCCGAGACCAGCCGCGGAATCGGCTCAAGCCGGCCGATCTCGCGGATCACCGACAAGGCCTGTTCGAAGCTGTCGAAGCTCGCGAAGAACCCGCGCCAGTCTTGCAAGGGCTCGGTGACCACCGTCGCCCGGGCGATGATGCCAGCGGTGCCGTAGTTGTGCACGTAGGGCTGGGCAGCCTCACCGGCGACGTGTATGAGCGAAGCATTCGCCACGGCGTGAACCACGTCGAGTGCAGCAACGAATCCTTCGCTGTTTGAGCCGTGCTTGATCGATCCGGTGCCGCCGGAACCTCCGGAGAGGAAACCGCCGAGCGAGGAGTTGGCGGTCGACGGGTACATCAAAATCTGCTGGCCGGCGGCGTTCGCCGCCTGCTCTAGCGCGGACATCGACGCACCGGCTTCCGCGGTGATGAATCCGTCTCCGACCTCGACAATGGCGCGGGCCCGAGACATGTCGAGCACCAAGCCTCCCGCCATCGGGATGGCCTGCCCGTAGTTTCCGGTGCCCTTGCCACGCGGAGTGATCGGGATGCCGTGGCGCACGGCCGCCGCGACGGTGGCAGCGATCAGCTCCGCACTCGTCGGGTACGCCACCAGCTCGGCAAGACCGAGGGGCAATTGCTCCTTGATCACGGGGGAGAGATGGGCGCCGTCCGTTGAGGCCCTCTGGCGGGCGGCGAGTTCGACGCTCACGCCGCGGTCGCCGAGGAGTTCGCGCAACTCGGCCTCGAGTGCCGCAATGGGGGAGTCGTTGATCATGAGTTGATCAGAATCCGATCGAGGTATCGAGGAATTCGTTGGTGAAGAGGTCGGTCGCCTTCAGCCCGCTCTTCGGTGCGGAACCGGTCGCGGTGAACAGCGGCGTGTCGATGTCGACGACCTTCTGCACCCGCGCTTCCT
The DNA here is from genome assembly GCA_025408445.1 of Frigoribacterium sp. Lineage (GTDB taxonomy): Bacteria > Actinomycetota > Actinomycetes > Actinomycetales > Microbacteriaceae > Lacisediminihabitans. Next base: position 1,159 of record JANYIZ010000168.1, read on the forward strand.
CCATGTCGCCGACGTAGGCATTGGATCCGTTCGAGGCGATCTTGAGCTTCTTCATCTGGCTGACACCAAAGTCCGCAACCTTCGCGGAATAGACCCAGCCGTTGTTGTAGGCGGTCACGAGGTCGACGACCAGCTTGTTGGTCGTCGCCGGCTTTGTGATGTAGTCAACGTCGGCCTGCTGGAGCACCGGCACGAGCTTCTTGAGGCACGGGCTGAGCTTGGCGAGTTCGGCAGAGCGCACCGAGATCGCTTCCGGGTAGATCGGGTAGCCGGTGTCGTGGATCAGCTGGAAGCTCAGCGGTTTGCCCCACGCCGAAATCTCATTCTGGTAAATGTATGGCTCGGCGGTGGCGAATCCCTGCTGGCCATCCTTCCCCTTCGCGGTGACGAACTTGGCCGGTGCGCCATCGTAGGAACCGTCGGTCTGGGCAGTGGGAAGAATGCCAGAGCCCTGGAGATAGGCCATGTATGCCGCGCTCTGGAAGTACCGCACCACGCCGCTATCCGCCTTCAGCGCCGCTCCCAGCTGCTTGATCGTTGTGACCTTCGGGTAGGTAGCCGGGTCCCACATGATCATCTGTGGAGAGATGTCGTTCTCGGCAAACACCGCGGTGGTCGGCAGGGTTGCAGAGACCTGCACCGCCTCGTCGGTGGAGACGTAGCCGAGCGTGATTGTCTTGTCTTTGTAGAGCTGCGAGCTCACGGAGGAGAATCCGATGGCCGGGCCGCCCGAGCGGATTTCCACCTTGACGCCGGTCGACTTGCCGCGGGCGAACAGGTCACCGCTCACGGACTTATTGTCGGCGTTGATCACCGGGTTGGGCCCAAGCAGCTGATAGAGATGACCGTGATCGGCTTCGGGGTTCCAGTCGGTTTGGATCGTGACCATGGCCGGGCAGACGCTCGCAAGGTCTACGGAGCCAGCGGCGGCGGTTGGCGCCGCACCGCCTGTCGGCGCAGCGCTGGAACACCCAGCCAGGGCCACTGTTGCCGTGAATACCATGCCGATGGCAATGGTGGAGCGGAGGGCTGTTCTATTCATTGAGACTCCTCTGAGTGATGGGGTGCTGTGTGCTGTGACGGGGTGTGCGGGGAAAACCGGTGCGGCGGATCAGCCGAAGTCGTACCATTTGCCGACGACCATCCGGGCGAGCCAGCCAAAAAAGAGAAAGACAGTGATGCCGAGGAGCGAGGCGATAATGATCGCCGCAAAGGTGCCCGGTCCGTTGAGCCGCGCGTTGGCCACCTGGATAAGAACGCCGAGCCCCGGAGTGCCGCGCTGGAAGAACAGGTCTCCGACAATCGCACCGACCACGGAAAGCCCGGCGGCATTACGTAGCCCGAGAAAGATCGACGGCATCGCGGCGGGAAAGCGCAATTTCGCCAGCGTGGTGACGCGCCCGGCGCCCTGAAGCTCGAAGAGCTCGCGCTGCGACCGATCGACGGACTGAAGCCCGAAGAGGGTGCTGGAGACCATGGGGAAGATGGCGATGATGGTGGCCACGATGACGCGGGACAGGAATTCGTAGCCGAAGAGCGAGCCGATCAGCGGAACCAGCGCAAGAATCGGGATGCACTGCAGGATCACCGCGTAGGGATAAAGAGATCGTTCGATCCACTTCGCCAGCGACATCAGCGTGGCCCACCCCACGCCGATGATGATGGCGAAGACGAGCCCGGTGAGCGCGACCTGGGTGGTGTTGAGCAGGTCGGCGTAGAGGAGTGGCGTGAAGTTCGGGTCGCCGTAGAACTCGGTGAGAACGAGGTGCGGGTACGGGATCAGGTAGGGCAACTGCACGGTCTTGTCGTAGTACAGGGCCGTGAGATACCAAAGGCCAACGAGAATCGCGAAGACCACCAGCGGCGGCCACCACTGCGACGATGGGCGCGAGTAGAAGCGGGTCACCCGCCCCTGGCGCTGAGGAGATGCGGCGCGGTCAGCGGCAACGTCGTCGGATTTGGTCAGGGGAGCCGTGCTCATCAGCTGTGCCCCTCTCGCAGCGCATGGGAGACTTCGCCGACCAGCTCCGCAAACTCCGCGGTGAAGCGGATGTCCGGATCCCGCGGCATCGGGAACGGCACGTCGAAGGTACCGACGATGGAGCCGGGGCGGCCGGACATCACCACGACCCTGGTCGACAGGTAAACGGCTTCGGACACCGAGTGGGTGATGAACAGCCCGGCGAACTGCTTCTCGACGAAGAGTCGAAGAAGCTCGTCGTTGAGTCGCTCGCGCGTGATCTCGTCGAGTGCTCCGAACGGCTCATCGAAAAGAAACAGTTCTGGCTCGAGGGTAAGCGAGCGAGCGAGCGAGGTGCGCATCTTCATCCCGCCGGAAAGCTCCTTTGGCAGGTTCTTCTCGAAGCCACCGAGGCCGACCAGGTCGATGGCCTCCCGCGCCTTGACTTGGCGTTCCTTCGGCTTCATACCGGCGAGTTCGGCGAGCAGCTCCACGTTGTCCTGCACCGTGCGCCACGGCAGGAGCGTCGCGTCCTGGAACACATAGCCGATACGTTTCGTGTCGACCTCTGCGGTGCCCTCCGAGGCGGTTTCGAGCCCGGAGGCAATACGCAGCAGGGTGGACTTACCGCAGCCGGACGGCCCGACCACGGTGACGAACTCACCCCGATTGACGGTGAGATCGATGCCGCTGAGCGCGATGGTTCCGTTAGGGAACTGCATTGCGACACTGCGGAAGTCGAGCAACGTGCTCATGGATGCAGCGGAGCGCGACGGTTTCGTAGGAGAAATGGCAGACATGCTCAGCATCACCTCGTTTCGGCTAGGGAGGGGGTGGAGGGATTGAGCGAGGAGAGCGGTGCCGCGACGTCATAGGTCACGGTACTCTGCGCCACGAGGCGGCCAGCGTGGATGACGAAGCGATCGGCGGAGGCGTTGGCGATGACGTCCGAAAGGGTGCTGCCGCGCACGGCAAGGAGTTCGGCGACCGCCCCGACCTGCACGCCAGCGATGGGTAGCGACATCACCGAACGGGCTCCGGAGCTCACAGCGGCATAGGCCTCGTCGAGAGTGAGGTGCCCCGCCGAAACAAGCAGCGACGCGGTCTCGAGCGCATCGCTGCGCCCGACCGGATTGAAGGGATCACGCACGTTGTCGGCGCCGGCGCCAACCCGCACTCCGGCATCCAGCAGCGCGCGCAGCGCCGTGAGCCCACGCGGGGTGCTCACCGGATGCTGCCACCCCTGCAGGTAGAGGTTGGTGATGGGGAGCGAGATGATTCCGAGGTCACTCGCGAGCACCTCGGAAATCACGGCGGCGAGCTCGGTCGGTTCGAGAGTGCCGAGACGAACGCAATGACCCGCGGATGCTGGCGCGGTCCAGTCGCGCACGAGTCGGGCGTACTCCCCGAGCGTCGATGCGCCGGTGAGGCTCTCGTCGGTGTGGATGTCGGCTCCGACACCGTGGCGCTCGGCGATGCCGATGAGGCGCCGCAGGTCGGCGATCGGATCTTCGCTGAGGTGGGGTGCGCCGCCCACCAGGTCGACTCCGAGCTCGAGCGCCTCGACTACCTGTTCGCTCGGCACGAATGGGCCGGCGAGAGCGACGAGCTCGATGTCCATCAGTTCACTCAGTTCGTCGCGTACTCGCACCAGGGCGCGAACGCCGCGCATCGGATCGTCGCCCACCAGCAGGTCTACGTGGGTGCGCACCGCGGTCGTGCCCTGCCGCAGCAGCAGCAGCGCGGCGTGGCGCGCCCGGTCCGCGATGCTCTCGACGGTCATCACCGCGGAATAGTCGCGCCAGGATTCAATCGCTAAATCGAGATTACCCATTGGCGGATCGATGAGGTCCCAGGAGAGGGCCTTGTCGAAATGCGCGTGTGGTTCGGCCGGGGCGGTGAGCAGCAGGAAATTCGCCAGGTCGAGGCTGGTGCCGTCGCTTCGTTCACCGAGACGCCCCGCCGGGAACACCCCGCTCACGACCGGGCCGTCGAGGGCGACATCAACCTGTGATCCATCTGAAAGAGTCGCGTTTGTCAGCTGGGACAGTCGGCGGGGCAGGGATGACACGGTGCGGCACCTTCCTCTTTACTGCTGGAGTCGGCCACCATCGCACCGATGAGTTGGTCGCTCACGAAAAATTGATATTGTCAACACGATCGAACCTAGGCGTGGCCCGTTTCCGACATGTAACGGCATCGTTTCCCTGCATTGCGCCGGGTTCCGTCGGATGCCTGGACCGCCGCCGTGCTGCAGGGTGGCTAGCGCTCGTAACGTGAGGAGGACCCCGTCAGAGCCGCCGACTGCACGATCGGCCTCCGGGCCATCCTTGCCGACATCCGTGTACGCCGACCGTGCAGAGTTCGACTCCTCACGATAGACCAGCCAGCGGCGAGCGCCGACCCGTATCACCCCTTTCTCAGCGAGCGTGAATTTATGGCGGAGGATGACGTGGCCGGACCGCGAGAGTACCGGTTCGTCGCGGTCACAGAAAAGTCGGAGGATCGATGAGTTCGCATGAGACCGAGTTCGACGCGGTGGTCGTCTCGCGCCAACCTGCCGCCGATTCGATCGATGTATTTGAGCTCGCCAGGGTCGACGGTACGACCCTGCCGTCGTGGCAGGCCGGCGCGCACCTCGACCTCGTGATGCCGTCAGGAGACGAGCGCCAGTATTCACTCCTTCCTCCCGCAACAGCCCCCGTGCTGTCTTCGTCGACGGATGCATCGACCTGGCGCATCGCGGTATTGCGCGAGCCCTCCGGCCGGGGTGGATCGCTGTGGCTCCACGACTCGCTCACGGCGGGTGGCACGGTCCGGGTGCGAGGACCGCGCAACCACTTCGAATTCGCACCATTCCCCGGCTCGCCGGTGCTGCTGCTGGCCGCGGGAGTCGGCATCACGCCGATCGTGTCGATGGCGCGGGTGGCCGCGACCGCCGGCATCCGCTACGCCGTGCATTACTGCGGGCGTTCGCGCTCGGCACTGGCTTTGGTCGACGAGATCGGTGCGGCGACCCTTCACCTCAGCGACGAGGGAACGCGGTTGGATGTCGCGGCGCTTATCGGGTCGCTCGACCCGATGACCACGATTTATGCCTGCGGACCCACGCGATTCATCGGGGCGGTGGAGGCGTCGGCCGGCGGGCATCCGCTGTACATCGAGCGTTTCGAGGCTAAGCCGCTCGCGCCACCCGTGTTTGAGGGAGATTTCGAGGTGGAGCTCGCGATGAGCGGCACGACGCTGACGGTGCCGCCCCATCGCAGCATCCTCGAGATGGCAGAGGAGGCCGGCGTGTTCGTGCTCTCCAGCTGCCGCGAGGGCACCTGCGGTACCTGTGAGACACCGGTTCTCGAGGGAGAGGTGGACCACCGTGACTCGATCCTCACCCCGCTCGAGCAGCAGCAGAATGCGGTGATGTACATCTGCGTATCGCGGGCGGCCTGCCGGCGGCTGGTGCTGGAGCTGTAGCTTCCTAGCGAGTCGGCACGCCAGGAACCCGGGCACCCAGTCGCGCCACCAGCTCTCGCTCGTCGGCATTCACCAGTTCGTAGTCCCGCACGACCACCCGTCCGGCCACGACCACGTGCTTCGGCCGCCGACCGGGATTCGCCCACAACAGGCCGGCCACCGGATCGGCGACACCCGCATCCGCGACCCCCGAGACATCCCAGAGGCAGAGATCCGCGGCGGAACCGGGCCGAAGAGTGCCAAGTTCCGGCCGTCCGAGGCCGGCAGCCGACCCCGCCGTTGCCATGCCGAGTACCTCGCGCGCCGAGATCGGCGGGCCGACGAGCGGCGCCACCTGCATCGCGAGCCGGGCATCCGCCAGAAGGTGTCCCGCGTCGTTGCTGCCGCCACCGCTGGTGCCGAGACCCACCGCGATGCCGGCGGACCTCAGCGCCGCAACCGGGGCGATGCCCCATCCCATTGGCAGGTCGCAGCCCGGAGCGTGCGTCGCCGTGATTCCGGATGCCGCGAGCCGGCGGATCTCGTCCCCGGTCACGTCACAGAGGTGCGCGAGTGTCACTCCCGGCTCGAGCCACCCCCAGTCCTCGAGCAGGTCGATCGGACGTTTTCCGTACTTTTCCACCGCGATCGCGACATCCACCTGTTCATTGGCTTGCGTTCGCCGACGCAGCCCGTACTGCGCAGCGATTCTGGCCAGGAGCTCGAAGGTCTCCCGGCTGTCGCTGTGCACTCCGGCCGGTCCGACGGCGAGCTGGAGCATCCCGTCGGCGGTACGCGGCAGCAGTGCCCGCACGATGGCCTCGGCGGAAACCGCGGCCTCCTGCGGATCATCGCCGGCCGATCCGCGCACGAAGACCAGCCTGCCGCCGAGGGATCGCGCCGCATCCGCGGTCGCGGTGGCGATGGCGACACCGTCACTACCGACCGGCCAAGTGAGGTGATGATCGGCGACGGTCGTGACCCCGCAGAGCAGGCCCTCCGCGACGCCGACGGATGCCGCGGCGTGCGCCAAGTCGGCATCCACTCCCGCGCGGGTGTAGGCCGCTGCCATCGTGGGCAGCCAGTCCCTCATCGCGACGCCGCGGGTGCCGGGCAGAGCGCGAAAGGCGGACTGTAACAGGTGGTGGTGAGCGTTGACGAGACCGGGAGTGACGACGCATCCACTCGCATCAAGAGTTTCATCACCGTCACCGGTGACGAGTGCTTCGGTGGATGCCTCGAGGTGGCCGGCCGAAACCACACCGCTCCTCAGCACGAGGTCACCGTCTCGTTCGGTCGATTCGTCGACGACGATCCGGAAGGCGCGGCTGATTGTCAGCATGGGGATTTTCTCTCGTTCGCGTGTGTCCGGCGCATGACGCCACAGGCCCTCAGCCCTTCCGCCCCGCACGGGATGTGCGGCGCGAACAAACGGGAGGCTGCTGCACAGCCTGCCGTAACCGCTCCGTGATGCGCATATGCGATTCTGAGGTTATGTTCGAGATCGCAGACCGCTTGCTCGCCGCCGTCGCCGCGGGGCGCCGACTGGCCGTGGCCACGGCGGTGTCCATCGACGGCAGCGCTCCGCGCACCGTCGGCACCTCGATGGCCTTCGACGGCACATCCGTGATCGGCAGCATCGCCGGCGGATGCGTCGAGGGCGCCGTGGTCGAGGCCTGCGAACTCGTACTCGCCGATGGCATCCCGCAGACGGTCGAGTACGGCGTCAGTGACGAGTCGGCGTTCTCGGTCGGGCTCACCTGCGGCGGACAGTTGCGCATCCACGTGCAGATCCTCACCGAGGATCTCATCGAAGCGCTTCGGGAACAGCGTGACCTCGACGTGTGCGCGGGCTTCACCGAGCGTGCACCGGTCGGCCGCCACCTGATCGTGTTCGGCGCAATGGAGTTCTCTGCTGCGCTGTCGGCGGCGGCGCAGGTGCTCGGATACCGCGTCACCCTCTGCGACCCACGCTCTCTCTTCGCGACGCCCGAGCGATTTCCGGGGGCCGAAGTCGTCGTCTCCTGGCCTACCGTCTGGTTCGAGACGGCGAAGGTCGACGATCGCACCGTGATCTGCGTGCTCAGCCACAATGCGCGATTTGATGCCGAACTCATCGCCCTTGCGCTGGAGTCGCCGGCCGAATTCGTCGGAGCGATGGGATCGCGTCGCACGCACGACCGCCGGGTCGCCTCACTGCGGGAGCGCGGCGTCAACGAGAAGGCGATCGCGCGACTGCGCTCGCCGATCGGCCTCGACCTCGGCGCGAGCACGGTGGAAGAGACGGCCGTCGCGATCCTTGCTGAGGTCATTGCGGCGCGATCCGCGGCATCCGCGCTGCCGCTGTCCATCACGACCGGTGCCATCCATCCTGCACGCGTGCCGGTGGGCTGACACCACTCGAAAAGGCCGGTTCGCCGACCCGACGCCTTCGCGAACTGCGCCAGGTTGTCGCCCTGCGGCGGCGAGAGCGACACAGTGCCGCAGTTCGCGCGAGTCGCCTGCCTGGGGATCGTTCACGCGGGCGGCACAAGCTCGGGCGCGGCGGAGTAGGCGGGGCCGGCAGGGCCGGCGGTCTTGGCGGGGTCGGCAGAGACCAAGCGCCACAGCCGATCCCGCGACATTGGCAGCTCGTGGGGGCGAACGCCGAGGGCATCCCGGATCGCGTTGGCGAGCGCCGGCGCCACCGGGTTGTAGGGCGCTTCGCTCATTGACTTCGCTCCGAGCGGCCCGAGGGCATCGAAGGTGTCGGCGAATAACACCTGCGTGATCGGGATATCCGCGAACCGGGGCACGTGATAGTTGCGTAATGCGGTGGTGGTGACGCGCCCCGCGCCATCGAGGCGCATCTCCTCGTACAGGGCGGTGCCGATGGCTTGCGCGGTGGCTCCCTCGATCTGTCCGCGCAGCTGCTCAGGGTTGAGTACGGTGCCGGCATCGGCCGCCTGCACGGACTGCAGGATGCGCACCTCACCGGTGGCGGGATTCACCGCCACGCGGAAGCCGTGCACGTTGAACGCCACCGTGCGCGGAGTGCCGTCGTGCCGTCCGGTCGCCGCGAGAGGCCCGGCTTCCAGAAGTTCGGCAGCGGAAAGAACGCGTGCGCCGATTCGGACTCCGCCGTCCTGAAGCACCGCGCCCTCACCGGGCACCAGGGAATATGCCCGCTCGAGCATGAGCTCGCCGAGCCCACCGGCTGCGGACAGCAGGGCCTTGCCGGCAACCACGACCCCGGCCGATCCGAAGGCTCCCGTGTCGTACTTCACCACGTCGGTGTCCGACTGGCGGATGCGCACCCGATCCACGGTCGTGCCGAGAGCGGATGCCACCAACTGGGTGTGAACAGTCGTGGTGCCGTTGCCGAACTCGACCGTACCCACCCCGATCTCGATGTCGCCGTCGGGGAGCAACCTGACCGTGGCATCCGCATAGTGTCCGCGCGGGGGAAGCGAGGCGATCATGGCGAGTGCCATTCCGGTGCCGGTCTGCCACCCCGGATCGGCTGGCGGTGGCGGATCCGCAAGCGCCTTCTGTACCAAATCAAGGCACTGGTCGAGCCCGTAGGAGCCGTAGATGAGGTCGGTCTCGGCGTGCGGTTCGACGACCACCATGTCGTCGCCGGGCACGACGACGTTGCGGCGTCGCAGCTCGAATGGGTCCATACCGAGAGTGCGGGCGAGCTCGTCCATCGCCGACTCGATCGCGAAGATCACCTGCCCGAGGCCGTAGCCGCGGAAGGCTCCCGACGGCAGGTTATTCGTATAGACCGATTCGGCATCCACGCGTTTATTGGCGCAGCGGTACACGCTGATCGACTCGTGCACGCTGTGGTACATCACGCCGATGCCGTGGTTGCCGTAGGCCCCGGTGTCGGTCAGCTCGTCGACAGCCATCGCGGTAAGCGTGCCGTCGGAGGTCGCGGCCAGGGTCACCGACACGCGCATTGGATGCCGCGGGGAGGCGATGGTGAACTCATCCTCCCGGGTGAACTGGTACTGCACCGGGCGCCCGGTGCGCAGCACCGCGAGGGTGACTAAGTCTTCGGTGAAGAGCTCCTGCTTGCCGCCGAACCCCCCACCGACCCGGGCGGTGAACACGCGAAGACGCGCGGGGTCGAGGTCGAAGATTCGGCACAGCTCGTCGCGCACGAGGTAGGGCACCTGGGAACTCGTGCGCAGCACCAGTCGGCCATCGGAGTCGAGCCAGCCCCGGGTCGCATGCGTCTCGAGGGCCGCGTGGTTTACTCGCTGGGTCTGCCAGGTGCCGGTGGCCACGGCGTCCGCCTCGGCGATCGCCGCATCAACATCGCCCATCTCGCCGTGCATCTCCGCGAGAACGTTTCGCTCCGGGGCGGCGATGCGCTGCAGTTCGCCCTTATCGGCGTGCAGCAGCGGGGCGCCAGCGGACCGCGCAAGTTCCGGGTCGAAGACCCCGGGCAGCACCTCGTACTCCACGTCGATGAGGGCGAGAGCGCGCTCGGCGATCGCTATCGTGTCGGCAACGACCGCGGCGACCCGCTGGCCGATGAACCGCAGCACCGGATCGAGCACAAGGGTGTCATCCGGATCATCGGTGCGCATCTCGTGCCGGCCGGTCGAGAACAGTGTGGATGGGGAGTCCCGGTGGGTAAGAACGGCATGAACTCCCTCGGCAGCGAGTGCTCGAGAGGGATCGATGGCGAGGATGCGCGCATGGGCGTGTGGGCTCTTCAGCACCGCCAGATGCAACAGCCCGGTCGTGCGCACGTCGAGGGTGAACTCCTCCTCGCCGGTCGCGACCCGCATTCCGGCGGGAGCACGCACCGACTGCCCGGCAGCCTCGCCGGAGGCCGGTGTCTGGGTATTGGAGGTGCCGCAAATTGCATCCCGGATCGACCGGTAGCCGGTGCACCGACAGATGTTGCTCTTGAGTAGGCGCGGCAGGTCGTCGTGGTCGTCTTCGGTGAAGGTCGATGCGGTCACGATCATTCCGGCGGTGCAGAATCCGCATTGGAACCCGGCTGCCTCGACAAACGATTGCTGCAGCGGATGCGGATGCTCCGGGCTGCCGAGTCCCGAAACAGTGGTGATCGCCACCCCCTCGAGCCGGTGTGCGGGGTAAATGCACGAGTGGATCGGCTCACCGTCCATCAACACGGTGCAGGCGCCGCAATCGCCGCTGCCGCAGCCCATCTTTACCTCGAAGTGGTCCAGATCACGCAACACCGTCTGCAGCACCTGGCCGGCGGCCGGGGTCGCTTCGACGGAGGATCCGTTTACCGAGAATTTCATGCCAGCTCTTCTCTCAGCTGTTCGGCGAAGCGCACACTCATGGCGAGCCTCCAATCGGAAGAGCCGTGGGCGTCGTCGTACCAGCAATCGATGGCGCGCACCCGCTCCTCAAGCAGCGAAGCGGACGGCGACTCGTCAAACCGCAGCTGCACCGGATGCGTCGTGCCTCCGGTCACGGTGAACACCGTCTGCCCGGTCGGCGCCTGCCGTGCGATCAGGAGGGTGCCCGTGCGACCGAGGGTGTTGAGCGCGATGCGGCGGAACCCCGTGCGCGACTCGAGGCAGGCGCGCGGGATCGCGATCTCGCGCAGCACTTCCCCGGGCTCGAGGGCGGTCTGCATGACCCCGGTAACGAGTTCGGCAACTGGCATCCGCCGCTCGCCGCCCTCCGGCATCCAGATCACCGCCTCGGCATCGAGGCCTGCAGCGAGCGAGATCATCGGGCCGGCGGGCAGCGCGAGGGCAATGTTACCGCCGACGGTTGCGACATTCCATATTTTGAACGAGGCGAGAAAGGAATTGGCGCACTGCCAGAACAGTGCAACCGGATCGGAAGGGGACTCGCGGCCGCTTCCCGCGAGAATCGGATCGGTTCGTAGCGCCAGGGGAGTGAGCCGGGAGAGCTCGGCAACCGTGCAGGTCGCCGCGATCAGGAGCGCGGAACCCGTGTGCTCCACCGGTTTCCAGCCGAGCTGGGTGATATCGACGAGCCCCCTGAGCCCGGTCTCCTTCACCGAATAGAGCCAAGTGCCCCCGGCGAGTACTTTCTCCGCGGCTCCGACGCGCAGATCCGCGCGTGTCGCGGGTATCCGCACGTCCTGCACATCGATGAGATCCATTGTGTGTTCAGTAAACAGCACGAATGTGAGGGATGGATGACAGTGCTCACACCGTAAACTTGGCAGCCATGAGTACCAAGACCGCTGTCCATTTCGGCGCCGGCAACATCGGTCGCGGCTTCGTCGCCCAGTTCTTGCATGCAAGCGGATACGAGGTGGTCTTTGCCGACGTTGACGAGCACGTCATCGCAGAGCTCCAGGCGGTCGACAGCTACCACGTGCACGAGGTTGGAGCAGACTCCCGGTCGAGCGTCGTCGATAATTTTCGGGCTCTGAACAGCCGAACGCAGGAGGCCGAGGTGGTGGCGGCGATCGCCGCTGCGGACGTCGTGACGACGGCCGTCGGCGCCCGCATCCTGCAGTTCATCGCCCCCGTGATCGCCAAGGGACTGGATGCTCGGCAGAAAAATCCCGCCAAGCTCACAATCATCGCCTGCGAGAACGCACTCGGCGGCACCGACATCCTTGCGGGGCATGTGCGTAAACATGCCCCGGCGCATAACGCGGTCTTCGCCAATTGCGCGATCGACCGCATCGTGCCGGAGCAGGACGGCGGACTGGATGTCACGATCGAATCCTTCTTCGAGTGGGTCGTCGACCGCACGCCCTTCCACGGACACGACGGGAGCAACCGCACGCCCGACATCTATGGCATCACCTGGGTGGACGATCTCGCTCCGTACATCGAACGCAAACTCTTCACCGTGAACACCGCCCACGCGGCAGCGGCCTATCACGGCATCGATCGCGGCTGGGTGTCGATCCGCGAGGCCTTGGCTACACCCGAATTGCAGGCGGAGGTGCGCGCCGCTCTCGCCGAGACGAAGTCCCTTCTCGTCGCCAAGCACGAGTTCGACGCCGACGAGCAACAGGCCTACATCGAGAAGACGCTCATTCGTATTTCCAATCCCCACCTTCCCGATACCTGCGAGAGGGTCGGTCGCAACCCGATGCGCAAGCTCGGACGCACCGAGCGATTCATCGGTCCCGCAGCAGAACTCGCCGAGCGCGGGATGCCGGCTTGGGCACTGCTCAACGCGGTCGGCGCCACTCTGCGATTCGACGTGCCGGGGGACGAGGAGAGCGTGCAGTTGCAGGAACTCCTCTCGAGCGGCCTGCCGGCGAACGAACTCGTCGTCGCAATCACCGGCATCGAACCGGATCATGCCCTGTTTCCTCACCTGGTCGAAGTCATCCAGCTCCGCTTGAACCGTTAGGGTTATTTTTTATGGCCGTTGACCCGGACGATGAAGGCCTCAGCTGGGGTACAGAAAGTGACCCGACCCATGTCGATGCGCCTGCCACCGACCATCCGGCCGATGACGCAGAGCGGGGCGAACCGGGCATGAGTTCTGCGCTTCTCGTGACTCTCGGGGTCTTCGGCGGCGTCTTTCTGCTGTTCATCGTCGGCTGGATCATCGCCGTGCAGCGCACTACCGCGCCGAGCGCGAACCTGTTCTTCGGGTTCATGTACCAGCTGCGCGGGATCCTTGCGATCGTCGCTCCGGCGGCTTGGTTCGTCGGGGTGCTCGTTCTGGCCCGCGAGCGTCGGGCGGGCGTACGAATACTTTGGCTAGTGCTCGGAGTGGTATTGCTCGCGCCGTGGCCATTCATCGTTGGACCGGGAGCTTGATGACCGACACCGATCCCGCCGAGACTCCGCTCGAGACCGAGCGCGACGAAAATTCCACAGTGAGTCGCGCGGGACACCTCGGGTGGCTCAGCATCACTATCGCGATCGCGTTTGGACTCTTTTACGTGTACAACCTGTTCGAGGCGATCTCGAACGTGGTCGGGGTCACCTCGCAGATAAATCTGTACAACCAGGCGCGGGCGGTTGTGAAGCTCGCCCCCGTGCCGATTCCCTGGGTCTGGCTCGTGATCGACGTGCTTCTCGCGCCGATCGCCTTCGCGCTCGCGTTCGTGCTCGGTCGGCGAAAGCCGGTGCTACTGAAAGTGTTGCTCTTCGCGATCGGACTGACCCTGGTGGCGGCGATGACGCTGTCGGTGGAAGCCCTCGCCTGATCGGTTCGGCAGTCAGCTCATCACTCAGCACATTAGTCAGCGCGGAACGGTCACGATCGACACCAGGATCACGGCGATGAGCACCAGCTGTGCGATGTATCGGGGCCAGAACGGTATCGCCGCAGCGCCGAACCGCTCCGGGTGCTGCGACGCGAAATGATTCGCCGGAAATACCGCGACGAGAAAGACCACGAGCATGATGCCGGCGAGAAAGCTCGTCATCGGCAGAAGCAGTCCGACACCTCCGGCGATCTCGCAGACCCCGGTGAACCGCACCAGGTTCTTGCCGGTCAGCAGGCCGCCGCGCAGGAAGTATTCCGGGATCATCGCGGCCATCCCTCGGGCGGGACCGGGACGAAAGTGAATGAGACCCATCCCTACGAACGCTATCGCCAGCAGTATTCGGAGCACGAGCTGCAGGATCTCGAAGGCGGTCATCCGTCCATCCTCGCAGAGCGGCATCGTGCCGCTCGGCGTCACACTGCGGAGCGATTCGCGAGTGGTGGGATAAAGTTCAAGGGCCGATGCGCTCGTCGCGTCGCGAATTCCCCCCTCTTTTCCAAACGAAGGATTCGATTCGTGGCAAAGCCGATCGTTGTGATCGCTGAAGAACTCTCTCCTGCTACCGTCGAGGCCCTCGGTCCCGACTTCGACGTGCACACCGTCGACGGCACGGACCGGTCGGCGTTGCTTGCGGCGCTCGCCGAGGCGAGCGCCGTGCTCATCCGCTCCGCAACGCAGGTGGACGCCGAGGCGATCGCTGCCGCACAGCACCTGAAGGTCATCGCGCGCGCCGGCGTCGGGCTCGATAACGTAGACATCAAGGCCGCCACCGAGGCCGGTGTGATGGTCGTCAATGCGCCGACCTCCAACATCATCTCGGCCGCCGAGCTCACGGTAGGGCACATCCTGAGCCTCGCCCGCCACATCCCGGCGGCCCACGGCGCGCTCGCCGCCGGACAATGGAAGCGCTCGAAGTACACCGGCGTCGAGCTCTTCGAAAAGACGATCGGTATCATCGGTCTCGGCCGCATAGGGGCGCTGATCACCGCCCGCATGCAGGCGTTCGGTACCACTATCGTCGCCTATGACCCCTACGTCACCGCCGCGCGAGCACAACAACTCGGCGTCACGTTGCTGAGCCTCGAAGACCTGCTCGCCCAGTCCGACTTCGTGACCATTCATATGCCGAAGACTCCGGAGACCACCGGAATGATCGGCGACGACCAGTTCGCCCTCATGAAAGACACGGCATACATCGTCAACGTCGCTCGGGGTGGCCTCATCGACGAGGATGCCCTCTACCGCGCGCTCACCGCTGGGACGATCGCCGGCGCGGGACTCGACGTCTTTGTCAACGAACCCCCCGTCGGTTCGCCGCTGCTCGCGCTGCCCAACATCGTTGTCACGCCCCACCTCGGCGCTTCGACCGACGAAGCGCAGGAAAAGGCTGGTGTATCGGTCGCGAGATCAGTGCGCCTCGCCCTCTCTGGCGAGCTCGTGCCGGATGCAGTGAACGTGGCCGGCGGCGTGATCGACCCGACCGTGCGCCCGGGCATCCCGTTGATGGAGAAGCTCGGCCAGCTTTTTACCGGGCTCGCTACGAGTCCGATTACCGCGGTCGACGTGGAGATCCGCGGCGAGATCGTGGAGTTCGACGTCAAGGTGCTGAAGTTGGCGGCGCTCAAAGGCATCTTCACCAATGTCGTGAGTGAGTCCGTGAGCTATGTGAACGCGCCCCTCCTCGCCGAACAGCGTGGCATTACTGTGCGCCTGACGACGGATGCCGTGAGCGACGAGTACCGCAACCTGCTGACCATCCGTGGCACGCTCAGCGATGGCAGCCAGATCTCTGTCTCTGGCACCCTCACCGGGCAGAAGCAGACGCAGAAGATCGTGGAGATCAACGGATATGACGTGGAGGTGCCGGTCGCCGAGCACCTCAGCGTGATGATCTACACCGACCGCCCCGGCATCGTCGCGGTCTACGGTAGGGAGTTCGGCGAGGCTGGCATCAACATCGCGGGAATGCAGATCAGCCGTCGCGAGGCGGGCGGCCAGGCGCTGAGCGTGCTCACCGTCGACTCCCCGGTACCCGATGGACTGCTGGAGACCGTGCGTGAGGCGATCCAGGCCGATCTCCTGTGCGAGATCGACATCACCGACTAGACCATTTGCTTCGAAGCGCCCACCGGCGCGGCCCGAGTATGGTCCGAGCAGCGAATTCTTCCTCACGGTGTCGATTTCGACGGAGGTCGTTCGTCGTAGGGAAGAAGGGCCAGCCGAATCGGAGCGGGTCCGTTACCCCAGGGAGTGATCATGTCGGACAAATACCTCATCCTCATCGTCGAACCGACGTGGGACCCGGCCTCGGTTCCCGATAGCGCGATGGAAGAAGCGGGTCGGGCACACGGTGTATTTTCTGCGGCAGTGGCTGCGGCAGGGGCCAAGATACTCGGGAGAGAGGCCCTGCAGCCTTCGACCGCATCGGTCGGGATCGTGCCGGCGAAAGACGGGCAGCCTGCAGTGTTCACGAACGGACCGCTGGCCGAGACCACCGAGGTCGTCAGTGGCTACTACGTGATCGAGGCCGAGTCTCTCGAGACGGCCAAGGAACTCGCTGCGCTCTGCCCCACCGGAGATCGCCGGGAGCTCCGCCCAATCTGGGACATGTCCGGAATGTAATGCGCTACCACCCGATCGTGTGCGAGGCCAGAATGAACGCATGAGTTCGGCGCTCGAGACGGCCTTCGCCGAGGAATGGCCCCGCGTCGTCGGGGTCATTCTCCGCGCATATGGCAGCGTGGATATCGCGGAGGAGAGCGCCCAGGAGGCCTTCACTCGCGCGGCCGATCGCATTGCCGCAGGGGAAAAGCTCCGGAACATCGGTGCGTGGGTCACAACAGCGGCACGGCATGTCGCGGTCGATTCGCTGCGTCGCGAAGCAGCGCTACGACACAAGTTGCCGCTGTTCGCCGAACCCGAGGCCTGCGAGGATTCCGCAGAAGAGATCGACGACCGGCTCGGCCTTGTCTACGTCGCGTGCGATCCGCTGCTCTCACCGGAACAGCAGGTCGCCCTCGCGCTCCGCATCGTCTGCGGTGTGCCGACTGCGGATATCGCCGACTTCTTCGGCACCTCGGGGGCGACGATCGCGGCGCGACTCACCCGGGCGAAGCAGGCGATCGCCCGCTCCGGCGAGAGATTCTCCTGGCCGGGTCCGGAGGATCGTGCCCAGCGAATCGGTGCCGCGCTCACCACCATTTATGGCGTTTACACACTGGGGCACACCGCGGTGGCGGGGAGCGACCTCATGGATTCACGGTTGTCCGGGCTGGCGTTCCTTCTCGCCCGCTCGATCGTGGCGGAGCATCCCGGGGACACCGAAGCTCTTGGGCTGCTCGCCCTGATCGAGCTCGGCGAGGCCCGCGGCGTCGCGCGCACCACCCTGGATGGCATGCCGCTCACCCTCGCGGAGGTCGACCGGTCCACCTGAGGGCGGCAACGCATCCGTCGCGGGCTGGAACTTGCCGCACGAGCGCTGCCCGGGGGCGGCAGATTCGCCCTGCAGGCGGGTATCGCCGGCCTGCACAGCTCTGCAGCCACCTGGGAGCAGACAGATTGGGCTGCAATCTCGACTCTTTATCACGGGCTTTCCCGAG
Source organism: Frigoribacterium sp. (assembly GCA_025408445.1). GTDB lineage: Bacteria > Actinomycetota > Actinomycetes > Actinomycetales > Microbacteriaceae > Lacisediminihabitans. Next base: position 18,365 of record JANYIZ010000168.1, read on the forward strand.
TCTGGCCGGCGCCAGTGGTCACACTTGGAGGCATCATCGCCCGCAGTCATCTCGGACCGTCGGAGTTAGATCGTGCCGCGGTAGAACTGAGGCGGATCGGCGGGCAGGCAAGTGCGGAGTTGGATCGCCGCATTTTCGCGGCACTTGCGGATGTCGAGGAGCGCCGAGGAGCGTGGGCATCCGCCCTCGAGGCTCTGGCTGCGGCATCCCTCGGGGAGCAAAACGAGGCCGTCTTGCGCTACTACGCCGAGCGGCCGACCGGCTCCAGCAGCGCGCCCGTTAATGATGACGCGCCCCCTTCCGAACCCGAATCGGAGGGGAGCGCGCCGGTTCGTGAGGGGACTAGATGACGTCGCCCCGAGTTTCCTGGCTGGTGGTCTTTTCGGTTCCCGCGGGGTCCACCGCAGTGCGAGTCGTCGAAACCGTCGACCGCTTGCGCGTGACCATGATGATCGAGATCAGAAATACGACCACGCCAGCTCCCATGAGGAGGTACCCGACGAGGTGCAGATCCACCCCCGGAATGGTGAGGCTGAGGGCGAACGCCACAATTGCGCCGACGACGAAGAGAAAAATTCCTGTACCGATACCCATGATGAGTCCTTCCAGTGCTGCCTTGGTGGTGTGAACGTGGGCCAATAACTGGCACACACGATCAGTCTCCGCACAATATGGTAGCCGTCTGCCCCCTGAAAGGGGGGCAAGTTACACAGCAATCTCCTGCCGGTACGCTGGGAACAGGGGCAAAGTGTAATCGCCGCTCCGCTTGGCCGCTCACTATCTTGCTTGTACCCAGGAGTCATCCCATGCCCCGCACCATCACACTCGCGCTCATCCCCGGTGACGGAATCGGGCCCGAGGTCATCGCCGAAGCGGTAAGAGTGCTCGAAGTGGTGATTCCGGCCGATGTCGAATTCACGACCACCCATTTTCCTTTCGGCGCCTCGCACTATCTCGCTACGGGCGAGATTCTGAGCGATGCGGGACTCGACGCGCTCAAGAGACACGACGCCATTCTGCTCGGCGCCGTCGGCGGAGATCCCCGGGATGCACGCCTCGCGGGCGGACTGATCGAGCGCGGGCTCCTGCTGCGGCTTCGTTTTGCCCTCGACCATTATGTGAACCTTCGCCCGACACGACTCTTGCCCGGTGTCGCCTCGCCCCTCGCCGCCCCCGGGCTCGTCGACTTTGTCGTCGTGCGCGAGGGTACGGAGGGTCCCTACGTGGGAAACGGCGGTGCCATTCGCACTGGCACCCCGCACGAGGTGGCGAACGAGGTTTCGGTGAACACCGCCTTTGGGGTGGAACGCCTGGTGCGGTACGGATTCGAGGCCGCCTCGTCCCGCCCGCGTCGGAAGCTGACCCTCGTGCACAAGACCAATGTGCTCACGCACGCGGGCAGTCTCTGGCAGCGCACTGTCGACCGGGTGGCCCTCGACTTTCCCGATATCGCTGTGGACTACCTGCACGTGGATGCCGCAACCATCTTCCTGGTCACCGACCCGGCTAGATTTGATGTCATCGTAACGGACAACCTTTTTGGCGACATCCTCACCGATCTTGCGGCGGCGATCAGCGGCGGCATCGGACTTGCCGCATCGGGCAACATCAACCCTGACGGCACATTCCCGTCGATGTTCGAACCGGTGCACGGCTCGGCGCCGGACATCGCCGGGCAACAGAAGGCCGACCCCACCGCGGCAATCCTGTCAGTGGTACTTCTGCTCGATCATCTCGGGCTCACGGATGCCGCCGCGCAGGTCACTGCGGCTGTTACTGCGGATCTCGCCTCGCGCGGGACCGCGGTGAGAACTACCTCGCAGGTCGGCGATGCCATCCGCTCGCTCCTGGCGCACAATGTAAGACTCCGCAGCAATTAGGGACACCATGAAAAATCTGCTGGCTCCGGCCACACTCAACTTCACCCGTCGGCTCAACCCTGAGGCCCTTGCCGAGCTCGAGCGCACGGAAATCCTGGCAGACCCGGGTTTCGGTAAGCACTTCACCGACCACATGGTCGACATCTGCTGGTCGGCCAGAGGAGGCTGGCATCGTCCGCGAGTGCAGCCCTACGGCCCGATCGAGCTCGACCCGGCGGCGGCTGTTCTGCACTACGGGCAGGAGATCTTCGAGGGGCTCAAGGCCTACCGGCACGCCGATGGCTCGATCTGGTGCTTCCGCCCAGAGGCGAATGCCGCGCGCATGCAACGGTCGGCCCGGCGCATGGCCCTGCCGGAGCTTCCCACCGAGTACTTCCTTGACTCACTGCGTGAGCTCATTGCCGTGGATGCAGCCTGGGTGCCGACCGCGCCAGACACGAGCCTGTACCTGCGCCCCTTCATGTTTGCCAAGGAGGCGTTCCTCGGCGTGCGTCCCGCCGAGAAGGTGAACTTTTACCTGATTGCCAGCCCGGCCGGGGCCTACTTCACGGGTGGGCTCGCGCCCGTGTCCATCTGGCTGTCGACCACCTATTCGCGTGCGGGCAGGGGGGGCACCGGTGCTGCCAAGACCGGCGGAAACTATGCGTCGTCGTTAATCGCCCAGGCCGAGGCCTATGAGCAGGGCTGCGCTCAGGTGCTGTTCCTCGACTCCGAAGAGGGAAGGTATCTCGAGGAGCTCGGCGGCATGAATATCGTGTTGGTTAAGAAGGATGGGACCCTGGTCACGCCGGTGTCCGACAGCATCCTCGAGGGGATCACCCGCGACTCGATCCTGCAGCTCGCCGAGGATCGTGGCCACAGCGTCGAGCGGCGTCGCGTGACTATCGACGAATGGCGGGAGGGTGCGGCATCCGGCGACATCGTCGAGGCCTTCGCGTGCGGCACGGCCGCGGTCGTCGCGCCGATCGGACTTCTCAAGGCCGAGGGCTTCGAGATCGTGCACGAGAGCAGCGCGCTGGCGTTGTCGCTGCGCGAAGAGCTCACCGGAATCCAGTACGGCACGGTCGTCGACCGCCACGGCTGGATGACGCGGCTCGACCGCATCGCGTCTGTCGACGGCACTGCATCTCTCGACGGCACTGGGCCAACAGCACAGTGAAGATCGCCCGATTTTCGGTCGATGGTGGCGATCCCCGGTACGGCATCCTCGATGGCGACGACTATGTCGTGCTCTCTGGCGACCCGATGTTCAGCGGGTTCGGAACCACCGGGGAGCGTGTCGCCGTCACCGACGTGAAGTTGCTTGCTCCGGTCATCCCGCGCTCGAAGGTGGTCTGCATCGGACTCAACTACGCTGCGCACCGCGATGAGCTCAAAAATGATGCGGCGAGCCCGGAGGCGCCCCTCATTTTCCTCAAGCCGAACACGGCCGTTGTCGGCCCAGGCGACACGATCCAGATGCCGCCGGTCGAGGGACGCATCGTGCACGAGGGCGAGCTCGTGATCGTGATCGGCAAAATCGCCAAGCGCGTGAAGGCGGCCGACTATGCCGATGTGATCTTCGGCTACACCATCGGCAATGACGTATCGGCGCGGGACCAGATGTTCGCCGACGGGCAGTGGGCGCGCGCCAAGGGGTACGACACCTTCGCGCCGCTCGGCCCGGTGATCGAGACCGAGCTTGACTGGTCCAACCTCGAGATCCAGACCTTTGTCGACGGCGAACCGCGCCGCAACGGAAACACCCGGGACATGCTTCACAAAATCCCCGAGATTATTGAATACGTTTCGGATGTCTGGACTCTTCTGCCCGGAGACGTAATCATGACCGGCACGCCGGCTGGCCCGGGAGGTTTTCTCGACGGTCAGACCATTGACATCATGATCGAAGGAATCGGCACGCTGAGCAACCCCGCGAAGAACCGCGTGTGAGGACCACGCTCCCCGGCCTCGCTCTCGCCGCAATCGGCGCGGCCGCGGGCTACGGCGTGCACCTGTTGCTGCCCGGCCTCCCCTGGCTCACCGCGGCGCTCATCCTCGGGGTTCTCAGCGCCACCATCCCACCCTTCCGTGGGAGCCTCGATGGAGCGCTCAAGCCGGGTCTCACGCTAGCGGGCCGCCGACTTCTGCGACTCGGCATCGTGGTGCTCGGGCTCAAGCTCAGCCTCGGTGACATTGCTCGGCTCGGCTGGGTTGCCATCCTCGCTATCGTGATTCTTGTCGCGGTGAGCTTCGTCATTACCTGGCTCGTCGGCCGACTCTTCCGGCTCGAGGGTGACCAGGCGGTGCTGATGGCGGCGGGGTTCTCCATCTGTGGGGTCTCGGCGGTCGGTGCAATGGCGGCCGCTCGTCACTCGCGCGAGGAAGACACCGGCACACCCATCACCCTTGTCACGCTCTATGGCACGCTCGCAATCGTCGTTCTGCCCGCACTCGCCGGGCTGCTCGGTCTCGGCAACCGCCAGTTCGGGCACTGGGTGGGCGCGAGCGTGCATGACGTCGGACAGGTCGTCGCAACGGCCCAGACCGCCGGCGCTGCAGCCCTCGCGGTGGCGGTCGTCGTCAAACTCACCCGCGTATTGATGCTCGCGCCCATGGTCGCGATCGCCTCGATCCAGACCCGCCGGCGCGACTCGACGCTCGACGCATCCGAAGCCAGGCCAGCGATCGTGCCTCTATTCATCATCGGATTCGTCGCGGCTGTGCTGCTTCGTTCGTTTGTGCCGCTCCCGGATGCCCTGCTCTCGATTGCCGACGTCGTGCAGTCGGCACTTCTCGCAACAGCCCTGTTCGGCATCGGCGCCTCGTTGCGTCTCGAGCAGCTCGCCCGGTCCGGCGTGCGGGCGATCGGCGCTGGGCTCGTGTCGTGGATCGCGATCCTCGGCCTCGCGTTGGCTGTCGTGTACCTCTCCTGACGCCTGTGCCTGCGCCTGCGCCTGCGCCCAATCCAGCATCCGGACTACCGTGCGCCTTTTTGTCAGCCATGCGGGCTTTCGTTTGGCCGCATGGCTGACTTTTGACGGCGCGGTTGGCCGCTGGGGAGCGCGCGGACCCGCGCCTTGCGCTATCGTGCGAGGCACACTATCGTGTGATGCATGACAGCGGATGTGGGAGCGCAACTTCGCAAGGGAGTGGTCGAGTACTGTGTCCTCGGGTTGCTAGCCTCTGAGCCGACCTACGGCTGGCAGCTCTCGGAGGCTCTCGTCTCGCGCGGCCTGATCGCGAGCATCGGTACGCTCTACCCGATTCTCAGCCGACTGCGAACTCAAGGCCTCGTCAGCAGCTTCGATCGACAGTCGGATGCCGGACCGTCCCGTCGCTATTACCGCGTCACCGAAACCGGACACTGCCAGCTCACGATCTTCCGCGAACAATGGGGGCCATTCGCCCGCACCGTCAACGAGCTCGTCGGAGAGGGCATCCCATGATCAAAGCCAGCACCCCGCAGGTTGTCTGCCGCTACCTTGGCGAGCTTAATCGCACCCTGGCGGGCTTAGCCGACGACGTGCGGCAGGGCATCGTGGCGGGGGTTGCCGAAGAGCTGGAGGGGCTGGATGCCGCAGCTGCGGCATCCCGCATCGAATCCCTCGGCGACCCCGCATTCATCGCCGCAGAGGCCCGCGCAGAGGCCCGTGCCGGTGCCGGTGCCGCCCCGAGCCCGTCGGCCGCGAACCTCGCACCATCCCGGGCATCCGAGGAGCGCTGGTATGTCGTTGTGACAGCGCTGCTCCTCGAATTTGGAGGGCTTCTGGTGCCGCTGGCCGGTTGGGTGGCGGGAATCATGCTGCTGTGGGCATCGGCACTCTGGACTCGCGGCGAGAAGCTCGTCGCGACGATCGTGCCGCCCGCGGTCGGCGTTGTGCTTTTCTCCGGCTTCGCGATTGGGGGATCGGGCGTTGCCTGGTGGCATGCGCTTGTACTCGGCGCAATCGCGGGCCCGGCCCTCGCCTCGATCGTGATCGGAATTATCCTGAGTCGCCGCGGGTGGTTCCGGGTAGGCGAAGCGGGGCGCGGGCGGGGCGCACTTAAAACTGCTCCCCGATAGAATTGACGTCCCATGTCACCCTCTTTCAGCACAGCCACCGGAGCCGACGTCCGCGTCCGTTTCTGCCCCTCGCCGACCGGAACCCCGCACGTCGGACTCATCCGCACCGCCCTGTTCAACTGGGCCTACGCC
>JANYIZ010000169.1 GCA_025408445.1 Frigoribacterium sp.
CGATCCGGTCTTGTCGGCGAGTACCTGGATGTAGTGGTCGATCGGGTCTTCGCCGTCGCGCGGGCCGATCGTCTCGTGCAGCTGGCCGAGGCAGAGACGCTCGAAGGTGTTGGCCTGGAGCATGATCGCCCTTTCGCCAAGGCTGGACATCAGCTTGGATGCTCGCGCGAACAGCAGGTCTCCGGTGAGAATGGCCACTGAGTTACCCCAGACGCTTTGCGCACTCGGCACGCCCCGACGCATCCCGGCCTCATCCATGACGTCGTCGTGGTACAGCGAAGCGAGATGGGTGATCTCGAGGGCTTCGGCGGCGATCATCACCTCGGGAGTGTTGCCATTGCCGAGTTGCGCGGTGAGCAGTGCCAGCGTCGGGCGCACCCGCTTGCCTCCCGCCTCGAGGAGATAGCGGGTTGTCACATCCGCGAGATCGTCGGCGAATGACACCTGGTCGAGCAGGCCGGTTTCGACCTCGTCGAGACCGTCTTCGATCGCGGAGGCGAATTTGCGCTCGCTCGCGGATGAGAAGAGCTTTTCGCCAAGCCCGAGGGCGGAGTTGAGCGAGTTGCGGCGGCGGGCGAGGGGCACGCTGGGAGTCACGGGGTCGGCCTTACCGTCGAGGGCGGAAACGAAGCCCTAGGGCTTCGGAGCCGCCGGGCTGTCCGGGTTGGTGCCGCTGACATCGGTGTTGGTCGCACCGAGGTCGGTGACGGTCTCGATCTCGGGCTTCTTCGTGCTGACCGTCTTCCGCGACGCCCGGCGGGTGACCACCCTGGCCGGCTTGTGCCCGCGGTGAAGCGCGACGACTCCGGTGGTGAGGTTGCGGTAGGCAACGCGCGTGAAGCCGGCACCACGGATCCACTGGCTCAGCGTGACCTGGTCCGGCCATTCGCGAATGGAGTCGGCAAGGTAGGTATAGGCCTCGGGATTAGAACTGGCCACCCCGACAATCGAGGGCATGAGGTAGCGCATGTAAGCGGTGTAGCCAGCGCGGAAAATCGCACGCGACGGAGTGCTGAATTCACAGATCACGAGGCGGCCGCCCGGCTTGAGCACGCGATACATCTCGGCAAGGGCTTTTTTCGGATTTTCGACGTTGCGGAGGCCGAAGGAAGCGGTGACCGCGTCGAACTCGCCATCCGCGAACGGCAGGTCTGTCGCATCCGCTACGACGAAGGAGATCGACGGGTGCTTTTGCCTGCCGACCTCGATCATGCCAGGCGAGAAGTCGGCAGCGACGACGTCGGCACCGCTCTTAGCCAGCGCGGCGGAACTGGTGCCAGTGCCGGCCGCGATGTCGAGAATGCGCTCTCCCGCCACGGCAGCGACCGCCCGAGTCGTCGCGATCCGCCAGATAAACGAATTACCCATCGAGAGCACGTCGTTCGTGCGGTCGTAGTGTTTCGCGACGTCGTCGAACATCTCGGCGACCTCTTTGGGTTGCTTAGTCAGATCTGCCTTCGCCACGCTGGCAAGTCTAGTTCAGCGTTCCTGTGCGTTTTCGGCTCCCAGTGGGGCCCGGCTAGTGTTGGCCGAATGACCGCATTCGCGCCCTTCGACGATGACTCCACGGTGCCGTCTCTCACTGTCGAAACGACCGCGACAGCCGATCTCGGTCCGCTGGTTCCGCTGCTCGAGGCGGGGCATCCCCTGGCCTGGATGCGTCGGGGCTTCGGCCTCGTCGGACACGGTGAAGCCCTGCGGCTCGAGTTCTGCGGCCCCGATCGGATGCGGGATGCTGCAATTGTCTGGCAGCGGATCGCGACCGCCGCGTCCGTGACCGATCCTCTCGTCCGCACCGGCACCGGACTGCTCGCGTTCGGCAGCTTCGCCTTCTCCGATAGCTCGGCGACGACGAGTGTTCTCATCGTTCCGTCGGTCATCATCGGTCGCGACAAGGGTCAGAGCTGGTTGACGCGCATCGCGGTGGGTGAACTCGAACCCCTGATCGTGCCGCCCCTGGAGCCCTACGGTCCGAGGTATCACGTCGACCTCCACCCTGGCACGGTGCCGGACGCCGACTACCGGCACGCGGTTGCGGCCGCCGTTGCGCGCATCCGCTCCCACGAAGTGAGCAAGGTCGTGCTCGCCCGAGACCTGGTGGGGCAGTGGCCGCCGGGCGCCGATATCCGTCGCATGATCGATGTGCTCGCCCTTGGCTATCCGGACTGCTGGACTTTCGCCGTCGACGGCTTCATCGGGTCGAGCCCGGAAACCCTCGTGAGTGTGGATGACGGCTCGGTGACCGCCCGGGTGCTGGCGGGTAGCGCAGCCCGTGGCACCGATGCAGCCACGGACGAACAGGCGGCCACGGCCCTGGCGACCTCGACGAAGGATCAGGACGAGCACCGGTACGCCGTGCAGAACGTGCTCGCGTCGCTGCGATCACACAGCCCGAACGTGATGGCCAGCGAAATGCCGTTCACTCTCAAGTTGCCGAACGTGTGGCATCTCGCGAGCGACATCGAGGGAGATCTCATCGACGGGTCGACCTCTCTCGACCTCATTGATTCGCTGCATCCCACCGCCGCGGTTGCGGGCACTCCGACGTCGGAGGCCCTGCGCATCATCGACGAACTCGAGCCATTCGACCGCGGCCGCTACGCCGGACCGGTCGGCTGGGTGGGAGCGGATGGCGATGGCGAATGGGCGGTCGCACTGCGGAGCGCGCAGTTCGACGAAAACGGCCGGGTCACGGCATATGCCGGCGCGGGCATCGTCGCCGAATCCGTGCCCGAACGGGAGCTGCTCGAGACGCGGATGAAGTTCCGGCCGATTGCGGAGGCGCTGGACTGAGAGTCGATCTCGATCCACTTCCGCGAACGCCAACCTCAGCGCCTGCGAGTGACACGGGCGCCCGCATGTTTGGGCGCGCGTGTCACTCGCGGGCGCGGAGATGGGCGTGAGTGACACTCGTGGTCGGACCGTCAGGCGGTGGCGAGCCGCTGCTTCTGCGCCGCAACGTCGTACTCCGCCACCGGCCAGGTGAGGTGCAGCCCACGCAGCGCGTCGAGCAGCAGATGTTGCACTGCCACTCTGGCGTACCACTTGTGGTCTGCGGGGATCACGAACCACGGGGCATCCGCAGTGGACGTTTTTTCGAACGCTGCCTGGTAGGCATCCTGGTAGTGGGTCCAGAATGCGCGCTCGTCGAGGTCACCCGGATTGAACTTCCAGTGTTTCTCGGGATCGTCAAGGCGGGCGGCGAGCCTGGCCTTCTGTTCATCCGCGCTGATGTGCAGCATGACCTTCACGATGGTGGTGCCGCCGTCAACAACCTGCTTTTCGAACTCGTTGATCTGGGCGTAGCGCTCTTCGATGACGTCGGGCTCAACCAGGTTGCGCACCCGCGCGACGAGCACGTCTTCGTAATGCGAGCGGTCGAACACTCCGAGCAGTCCGGGCGTCGGCAGATGGTCGCGCACCCGCCAGAGAAAGTCGTGCGAGAGCTCTTCCTTCGTCGGCTTTTTAAAGCCATAAACCGTGACGCCCTGAGGATCGACTCCGCCGACCACATGCCTGACGATCCCACCTTTGCCTGCGGTGTCCATCGCCTGAAGCACCAGAAGCACAGCCCGCGTGCCGCCAAACCGGCTCTCCGCCCAGAGCCGCTCCTGCAGATCTCCGAGCTCGATACGCCCCTTCTCGAGCAGAGTTTCACCGTCGAACTTGCCACCCTTGAGGCCGGGCGTGGATGACGAGTCCACACCGGCGAGCGAGAATCCCGCTCCCACCGTGAGCAGCACACCCGGGTCTTCGCTCCATACGGTTTGCGCCATAGGCCAGATGCTACTCGGGTGGCCGAGTTTTCCATCCGGTGGCTGTTCTCGCGCCGTAACACGCCGGGCAGTCAGCGAGGCAGCGGCACCTCGACGAGCGTCGGGTTGTTGGATGCCGCGAGCGCCTCATCCAACTCGCCCCGGTTGCGCGCCACCCGGTAGTCCCACCCATAGGCGGCGGCGAGAGCTCGCAGGTCGACCGACTGCGGCGTGTACTGCACTCGGTCGAAGGAAATTGCGGGAGCCGTGACTGCGACCTCAAGCCCGTCGAAAATGGTGCCACCCCCGTCGTTACCCACGATCACCTGGATTCTCGGCCGCACCTCGCCCCCGCCGAACAGCAGCGCGCCGACGTCGTAGAGCGCGGTGAGGTCGCCCACCAGCACGCGGGTGATTCCGGAGTCACCGCCGTCGGTGTCCTGGCTCGAGAGCGCGATGCCGATGGCAGTGGCGATCGTACCGTCGATGCCAGCGAGCCCACGATTGGCGTGCACGGGAATTCTCTTACCCGGCACACAGGCGTCCGCCTCGCGGATGAGTCGGGATGCCCCGAGCACCAATCGATCGTGTGGCCAGGTCACGCCCCACACGGACTCCACCAGCAGGCGTCGGGTCACCGGCTCGCGAAACACCGCCAGCTGTTCCCGTGCCAGATCTCCCGGGCGCTCGTCCGGATCGGGAGGTGTTATCGCGTCGGTATTGAGTATGCTCCGACCGGAATGGACCCAGCTACCGAGCCAGGTGCGACCCTCCGGCGAGTCGTCCGTTGGCCCGTCGTGGGTCAATGCTGCGTCGATCGATGCGGCACGGTGGCCCGGGTTGTACGCGTCTGAGGTGGGTCCACGCACGACGTGCACGACGACATCCGACCGAGTGAGCAGTGCCGGCACCTGTCGGGTGAGGGTGGGATGCCCGAACACGATCGCGCGCTTGATCTGGCCGCCGAACTCGACATCATCGAGCAACTGCCGGTAGGCGCCAACGAGGTTGGGGCCGAACCGTGAGCCGCTCGAGACCTCCGCGATCAGGGGAACCCCGAGTGACCTCGCAAGTGCCTCGGCGTCAGGCCCAGCGCCATGACCGGCGATGACGACGGTACGCGGGGAATTCGCGATCTGCCGCGCCGGTAGCGCGAGGCCTTGGGCTACTCCAGTGTCGATTACCGGCGGGAGCCCGCCGACCGGGCCCGACAACGGCTCACGGAACGAGAGATTGAGCTGAACCGGTCCCGGCGTGCCGACTGCTGCGGCATACGCCTCCTCGGCCAGGGATGCTGCCCCCACTGAATCCACGGGCGGCGCGACATCCCGCACCCAACCAACGGCGCTGCCGAACATTCCGACCTGGTCAGTGGTCTGGTTGGAGCCGATACCGCGAAGCTCGACCGGACGGTCCGCGGTCAGCAGGATGAGCGGAATGCCGGAGTGATGCGCCTCGAGCACCGCCGGATGCAGGTTGGCCACGGCCGTGCCAGAGGTCGTGATAACGGCGACCGGGCGCCCGGTCTCCACCGCGATGCCGAGCGCGAGAAAGCCGGCAACCCGCTCGTCGATGCGCACTCTCAGACGCACTCGGCCCTGCTGTTCCCAGGCCGCGGCGGCCAGGGCGAGGGCCTGAGACCGGGCACCGGGACACAACACAATGTCGCGCAAGCCTCGCCCGATGAGCTGCCCGAGCAGTGCGACCGAGAACTCCGTCGCCAAGCTGCCCACTTGCACCGAGCCACTGGCCGGATTGCTCACTTCTCGGTCGAGTTGTTCTGGTCGTCGTCGAGTTCGGCCAGTCGGGCCTCGAGCTCGCGGATTCGCGCATCGCGCTGTTTGTCGGCGCCCAGCTGGCGCAGGAATTCCGGGTCGTCGTCCGGAGCTTTCGAGCCGCCACCGCGGGTTGCGCCGACCGGTGAGCGTCCGGATCGATCCTTGCCCAACGCGAACCAGAGGATGCCGCCGAACGGGGTGATGATCACAATCAGCACCGCCCAGAGAATCTTCGGCAATGCTCGGACACGCGGCTCCGGCGTGCGGATGCAGTCGATGAACGAGAAGATCGTGAATGCCACGAAAAGCACTGTGAGTATCACTGCGAACCGAGCCATGAGCAGATTCTAAGCCGGGATCCTGCATGGATCGGATGAGCTTTCAGGCGGCCATGCCTAGACTGTTTGCCGTGTACTCGCGCCAGTGGATTCTCTTCTCCCTCATCAGGGTCGGCAC
>JANYIZ010000170.1 GCA_025408445.1 Frigoribacterium sp.
GAAGCGTTGGGTAGCCGTTGTGCACGTCGGCGAGCACGCCGAAGGCGGTGACAGTTTGGAATCCGCGGGCCGGGTTGGAGGGATGACCGTTGACATACTTGAAGGCGTAGGTCTCGAGGTCGCTGGTGGGCATCAGCTCGATCACACCGAGGGGAGTATGCTGGCGACACGCGCGGTCTTGTCGAAGCTCTCCCAGCGACGGAAGTCGTCGCGCAGGTAGCTGATCATGCCGCCGATGATGCTTTCGGGGCCGGTGGTTGTCGCCCAGCGCACCATGTTGCGAACATCCACAAACCGCGTCACGGCCGTCTCCACTTCGATAGGGTGCAAGCCTAGATTGTGACGATATGCAAATAGAATAAGCAAAAAGCTGATCTAATGATGCATAATCGCGCACTCTGTCAATATGCGGTATACATTATAGTCATGCCTGTTCTCGATGATCTCGATCGCAAGCTGCTCTCCGCCCTGCGCGAAGATGGCCGGGCATCCGTCGCGTTCCTCGCGCGCACTCTTGGAGTGGCTCGAGCGACAATCAGTAGCCGACTGGAGAGGCTTGTGTCATCCGGAACCGTCGTGGGATTCACGGTGCGCGTGCGGGACGAACTGGACCCGCTCACCATCCACGCCATCGCGTTCATCGAGGTCGAGGGGCGCACCACCAATCATGTGATCCGCCAGTTGCGCGGAATGCCCGAGATCAGCGCACTGCACACCACGAACGGCGGCTGGGACCTCGTAGCCGAACTGCGCACGGAGACGCTCTCCGACTTCGACCGCACACTGGGGGAGATCCGCGCGATCGAAGGGATCGTGAACAGCGAGACGAGCCTGCTGCTCAGTTCGGTACTTCGCTAGAAGTTCTCGTCGCGCTTGACGGGTGTCAGCGTCGCAGTTCGGCCTTGCCGAGCGATGACAGGTGCACCTCATCCGGTCCGTCGGCGAGACGAAGCGCGCGGGCCCCGGCGAACATCTCCGCGATCGGATCGTCCGCGGTGAGACCACCGCCCCCGTGCAGCTGGATGGCGCGGTCGAGAATCTGTTGCACTGCTCGCGGCACGGCGATCTTGATCGCCTGGATCTCGGTCATCGCACCGGCATTGCCAACGGTGTCCATCAGCCAGGCGGTCTTGAGCACCAGCAGCCTCAGCGATTCGATGGAGATGCGACTCTCGGCGAGCCATTCACGCACCACGCCCTGGTCGGCCAGCGGCCTCCCGAAGGCGATACGGTTTTTCGCACGCTCGCGCATGAGATCCATGGTGCGCTCGGCCATGCCGAGCAGCCTCATGCAGTGGTGGATGCGTCCGGGGCCGAGCCGCGCCTGGGCGATTGCGAACCCGTCGCCTTCTCCGGCGATGAGGTTGGTCGCGGGCACGCGCACCCCGTCGAAGAGCACCTCGGCGTGGCCGCCGTGATCCCGGTCGTCGTAGCCGAACACCGTCAGCGGCCGCACGATAATGACCCCCGGCGTGTCGCGAGGCACCAGGATCATGCTCTGCTGGCGCTGGCGCGGCGCATCCGACTCCGGCGACGCGGTGCGGCCCATCACGATGAAGATCTCGGCCTCGGGGTTCATGGCCCCGGTCGACCACCACTTGCGACCGGAGATCACGTAGTCATCGCCGTCGCGGCGGATGCGCGTCGCGATATTGGTGGCATCGGAGGAGGCCACTTCCGGTTCGGTCATGCAGAAGGACGAGCGGATGTGCCCTTCGAGCAGCGGCTCGAGCCAGCGTTGCTTCTGTGCGACGGTGCCGAACTCAGACAGTACCTCCATGTTGCCGGTGTCGGGGGCGGCGCAATTGAGTGCAACTGGCGCGAGTTTCGGGCTTCGGCCGGTGAGTTCCGCTACGGCCGCGTACTGCAGGTTGGTGAGGCCCATTGCGGGAAGGAACAGGTTCCAGAGGCCGCGCTTTCGGGCCTCAGCCTGCAGCTCGCGCACGATCGGACGCAGGCTCCAGTCATCCGGAGTCTCCGCAACCTGGCGCCCGAGCACGGACTCGGCGGGGTAGACACACTCGGTGAGGAAGGCCTGCATCCGCGCGACGATCTCGACGGTGCTGGCATCCGGGGCGAAGTCCATCAGGGAGTCCTCTCGACCAGGAAGCGGAGCCCGGCCTGGGCGAGCGGCGTGACGAGCCCGCCGATCGTATCGAAGCCGGGGCCGACGGTCTCGCCGGCCTGGAATCGGAAATGGATGCCCTCGAGGATGATCGCGAGCTTGTAGGCCGCAAACGCGAGATACCAGGAGAGCTCGGGCACGGGCGTCC
>JANYIZ010000171.1 GCA_025408445.1 Frigoribacterium sp.
GATCACCTCGCGGAGGGAGTCATGACTCCCTCCGCGAGGTGATACCGCCGCCGGAAGCCGGCGTATCCCCCGCCACGAGCCCCGGCTGTCACGCGACCGACGGGACCGACGGGACCGACGGCGACCGACGCGCTCGCCGCCGCCGCCGGCGGGGATCCTAACGCGCGCGCAGGCGTGGTGCGAGATCGCGTTCGAAGGACTCCAGGAAGCGGCGCTGGTCGTGCCCGGGCGCGTGGAAGACGAGGTGGTTGAAGCCCGCGTCGATGTACTCTCCGATGCGGGCGGCAGCTTCCTCGGGATCGGAGCCCACGATCCAGCGGGTGGCAATCTGCTCGATCGACAGGGCATCCGCCGCCTTCTCCATCTCGATCGGATCGGTGAGGTCGTGCTTTTGCTCGGCAGAGAGCGACAGCGGAGCCCAGAAGCGGGTGTTCTCGAGCGCGAGATCGGGGTCGGTGTCGTAGGAGATCTTGATCTCGATCATGTGGTCGATGGCCTCGACATCCCGTCCCGCCTTTTCGGCGCCCGCCGCGACCGCAGGGATGAGCTTCTCGGTGTAGAGGTCCATTCCTTTGCCCGAGGTGCAGATGAAACCGTCGCCGGCCCGACCCGCATAGCCGGCCACGACCGGTCCGCCCGCCGCGATGTATACCGGGATGCCGCCCTCCGGCCGGTCGTAGATGCTCGCGTCATGCGTCGAGTAATACTCACCCGTGAAATTGACCCGGTCACCGGTCCAGAGTTCCCTCATGAGCGAGACCGCCTCACGCAGTCGGGCGTAACGCTCCTTGAACTCGGGCCAGTCCTGCTCACCGGCACCCCGGAAGCCGGTCGCGATCTCGTTGAGCGCCTCACCCGTACCGACCCCGACCATGATGCGGCCAGGGTAGAGGCATCCGAGGGTCGCAAATGCCTGGGCAAGCACGGCCGGGTTGTATCGAAACGTCGGGGTCATCACCGAGGTGCCGATCTGGATCGTGGAGGTGCGCTCGCCAACGGCGGCCATCCAGGCGAGGGAGAACGGTGCATGCCCGCCGGTGTGTCGCCACGGTTGGAAGTGATCGCTGACGGCGACGCTCTCAAATCCGTGAGACTCTGCTGCGACGGCGATCTCTACCAGTTCCCGGGGCGCGAACTGCTCTGCGGATGCCTTGTACCCAAGCTTCAGCGGCAATTTTGGTGCAGACATGGCTCTCGATTCCTGGTGGCTGGGAGGTATCCATCCATTCTGCGCGCGACAGCCGTTGGTCGGTACCAGACGTATCGTTCTGGAGAGAGCGATTGCCTCCGAAGTCCGAAGGGTCCAATGCATCCCATGCATCCCACCAGTTCCGCCCAGTTCGAGGCATCCCGGTCTGGCACGGTTCCGGCGCCTGAACAGGTGCGCGACGACGTCTGGGCCGTTGCCCAGCGAATGCCGGGCGGGCACCTCCCGTATTCACTGCTCTACCTGCTGCGTGACTCCGACCGCGCCTTTCATGTGATCGATCCGGGATGGGATTCCGACGCGAACTGGGATGCCCTCACCGCGGTGCTCACGAGCCTCGATGCGTCACCGGCCGATGTCCGCTCGATCACGGCCACCCACCTGCATCCCGACCACATCGGACTCGCCGATCGGCTGCGTCGGGCATCCGGAGCTCCTCTCCAGCTTCACGAGACGGAGGCCGCCGCGATTGGTTCGCCGTTCGTAACGCCGCAGGCGGCAGAGGCGGTCGAACGGCTGGTCGAGACCTGGGGCGTTCCGATCGAACGTCGCCGCGAGATTGTGAGGGTCGCTGATCAAGCCTCGCGTTTCGTCGCTCCACGGGCAGACCGCACGCTCGTCGACGGCGAGCGTCTCGACATCCCCGGCTTCGACCTGCGCGCCCTGCTCACGCCGGGTCATACCTCCGGCCACCTCTGCCTGCGTGAGGGCGCGCGCAGGCTGCTTTTTACCGGGGATCACCTCCTGCCGATGATGCATGCCGGGCTCGGCCTCGGAGCCCCCACCGCGTCTAACCCACTTGCCGACTACCTTTGGGGACTGCAGCGAGTGAGCGCGTTTTCCGACCATGAGGTGCTGCCGGGTCACGGCTACCGTTTCCGCGGTGTCACCGTTCGGGCCGCGGCATCGGCCGAACATCACCTCCGGAGATCGCGCGAGGTGGTTGCAGTGCTGGCCGATGCGCCGGATTCGAGTAACTGGGAGATCGCGGCCAGACTCACCTGGACCGCGGGGTGGCACAACCTCACGAATTTCTTTCTGTACTCCGCCCTCGCCCAGACGGCGATGCACCGGAATTACCTCGAGCGGACCGCCGAGCGGCTTTGAGGGAATCTAAACGGTCAGGCGGATGAAGAGCGGCGAGCCCCAGAGGCTGCCCACGTGCTCAACATAGCGACCCGGTCGCGGGGAGTTGTACATGCCGCCCGCACCGTCGTAGATGCCGATGTGCTGGCCTGGCCAGTAGACCAGGTCGCCGGCCACGGCATCCGCTTGGCTGATACGCACGCCAAGGCGGGCCTGATGGTCGGCTCCGCGGGGGAGGCTGATGCCGAACCCGGAGAACACGTACTGGGTGAAGCCATCGCACGAGAAGCTGGTGTCTGGGCTGTTTCCGGTGCCGTAGGGCACCACGCCCACGAACTGTGACGCGTATTGAAGCACCGCCGCACCGCTGTAGGACGGTGCCGGGGGGTTGACAGTGAGGCCGCTGAATTTATTACCGACCGGGGCCTGGCCCACTGCCGCGACGATCGCCACCGGTTGCGGGTTGGTTACCGAGTAGCCGTCGCGGGGGGGTGCGGTGAGCGCCACACGGGAGACGAGCGAGATCGTCTGGACCGATGGGCTGTGGCTCGTAACCGCCGCAGCGGGTCCGACTGCGGCATAGGCGGGAATGGCCACGGTCGCAATGAGAGCACCCGCTGCCACGAGGGCGCCGAGCTTCGCGGCGTAAGAATTCATCCGATCAGGCTAGCCCAGACCTTACAAAAAGTCTCAATTGGGTAACGAGGCCCCGCGAAGTGGGGCGTTCAAGTTGCGATTCGGGGGTGATCAGACCGGTTGTCGCGCCGGTTGGCCTCACAGTCACGCCAGGGATCGACGGTTGTTCGGCCAGAGTGCCAAGGTGGAAACCGATTGCGCGGTGAACACGATGGGTGCCGGTGACCACAGCGAGACTGACGACCTGCGCTCGCCGTTGCGGACATCGCGTGCGTACGAACGTCGCTGGCGCGGTCGACGATGAAAATTATCACGACACGCCGAAAACACTAGATGTAGTGGAATGACAGGAGTGTCATTCCGGCTATATAGTAGGAACCCACGACGGCACCAAGTACGAACAAGCGGTGACGGAGTATCAAACTTTTATATTTTTCGCCACGACACCCCAGGAGGATCCCATGGACAACGACAACAGTTTCATTGGTGGATATGCAGTGCCGGTCGACCCGATGGACGACCTGCAGTGCGACAGCTGCCAGTAAGCCAATAGCTCTACCGGGAGCCCCGGTCACCAGTGATGGTGATCGGGGCTTTCTTCATCCCCACTCTCTCGTGATTAGGCTTTCGCTGTGCCAGAGGAAACAACATGACAGTGAACCCCCAGCTCGTTGGGCGCGTCTTCCCGCCGACCGAGCCCTACCTCGTCGGACGAGAGAAGCTCCGCGAATTCGCTCGCGCCGTCTTCGCCACGAGTCCTCTTTCACTGGATGTCGCCGCTGCGCGGGCCGCCGGCTACAGCGACCTGGTGGCATTGCCTACCTTCGCGGTGGTCGTGCAGGAGCTCACACTGCGCCAGCTGCTCTCCGAACCGGATTCCGGCATCGACTTCTCTCGTGTCGTTCACGGTGACCAGCGGTTCACCTTCACCCGCCCGATCGTCGCGGGCGACGAGCTCACCGCCACGCTGACAGTCGCGAGTATTAAGTCGCTCGGCGGGCATTCAATGGTCACCGCGGAGTCTTCGATCGTCGGAGCCGACGGGGGCCACGTCGTTACTGCCACCTCCACCCTCGTGGTGCGGGGCGACGAATGACCGACATCGCGGCGGCATCCCTCGAGATCGGGCAGGTCGTCGCCGAAGCTGAATTCACACTGAGCCGTGACTCGCTCGTGCGCTACGCCGGGGCATCCGGAGACTTCAATGCCATCCACTACCGCGACGACGCCGCCCAGTCGGTCGGACTTCCGGGCGTGCTCGCCCACGGCATGCTCACCATGGGACTCGCCGTTCAGCCGGTCCTCGATTGGGTCGGCGACCCGGGCAGGGTACTGGACTACCAGGTACGTTTCACCCGTCCGGTACCGGTGGACACCGCAGACGGCGCCCGCGTCATTATCGTGGCGAAGGTCGGCGCCCTCGACGTCGATACCGCGAGGATCGACCTCACCGTGACAGTCGACGGAGCGACCGTTCTCGGAAAGGCGCAGGTACGCGTGAGTGTGGCCTGACCGATGGACCTGCGAGAACTCACCACCCTAAGAATCGGCGGCGCCGCAGCGGAGTTTATGGCGCCCGAGACGCGCCAGCAACTCATCGACACGGCGCGAGTCGTCTGGGCAACTGGCGACGATTGGTTAGCGCTCGGCGGCGGCTCAAACCTGGTCGTGGCGGACGCCGGGGTGCCCGGCACGGTCATCCATGTGGTCACGCAGGGAATTGAACGGCTGCCCGGTGACGGTGTCGTGTTGCGTGTGCAAGCGGGTGAGTCCTGGGATGCTCTCGTCGCATTCACGGTCGAGCAGGGCTGGGCTGGCATCGAGGCGCTCTCGGGCATTCCCGGCACCTGCGGTGCGGCGCCGATTCAGAACATCGGCGCCTACGGGCAGGAACTCTCATCCAGTCTGCGTTCGATCGAGTTTCTCGACTACCTCACCGGCGACCTCGTCGTGCTGTCGGCTGCCGAGCTCGAGTTCGGCTATCGGCGCTCAGCTCTCAAGGGCGGCCGCGCGGGTATCGTCGTGTCCATCGACCTTTCCCTCTCGGAAAATTCCGATGCCCTGAGCGATCCAATCGGTTATGCGCAACTCGCGACCGCGCTCGGCGTCTCGGCTGGCGCTCGGCTGCCGCTCGCGCAGGTGCGCGCGGCAGTGCTCTCCCTTCGTGGGTCGAAAGGCATGCTCCTCGACCCTGCCGATCCGGACTCGGTGAGCGCAGGATCCTTCTTCACCAATCCGATCGTGAGCGCCGATTTCGCGCGCTCACTTCCTGTGGAGGTGCCACGCTGGCCGGTTGAGACTGGTGCAGTGGGCGAAGTGGCTTCCACGATCACGCCTCTTGAGGTCTACGATCCCAGTCACCTCGATCCCACCCCCGTTGCGGAGTCGCGCCGGGTCAAGTTAAGCGCTGCCTGGCTCATCGAGCACTCCGGGGTGGCGAGAGGATTTCGACTTCCGGGGTCGCGCGCCGCAGTCTCGAGCAAGCACAGCCTCGCGATCGTCAATACGGGGGATGCCACCGCGGCACAGGTCGCCGAGTTGGCCCGCTATCTGCAGACCCGCGTGCTCGGTGCCTACGGCGTCGTGTTGCAGCCCGAGCCGGTCCTTGTCGGCGTGCACATCTGAAGTGGCAGCCGGTCCTCAGTTGGCGTTGGCAATGAGCCAGGCGTAAGGGTCGACAAACACGCCGCCCAGAGAGATTCCGAGGTGCAGGTGCGCACCTGTCGAGGCGCCCGTGTTCCCCACCAGGCCAAGGGTCTGCCCGACGGTGACGGTGTCGCCGACGGCCACGGTGGGGGATCCGGCGATCATGTGCGCGTAGAGGCTTTCCACCTTTTGTCCGTTGATCACGTGTTCGATGACCACGCGAGTTCCGTAGGCGGCGTATCCGCCACTGTCCTGCCCGACGATGGTCACGACTCCCGGTGCAATTGCCCCAATCGGGGCTCCGGCGCCCGGCAGAAAGTCGAGTCCGTCATGGAACGACGAACAGCCTCCGCAGGGGGCGTCGCGCGCCCCGAAACCGCTGGCGATGGGAACGTAGCGTGTGAACGGCCATTGGACGGTGCCGTTGGGATTGGGCGTGTAGAGAAAGCTTCCTCGCGGCGTAAAACTCGCCAACTTCGCCTGCCGCACCGGTGGGGGGGGAGGAGGAAGAGTGACGGTGTATCCATCCCGGCCTGCGATCGTGGAAACCGCAAGTGTCGCCTCGGTGCCGGCAGCAAAGGATTGGGCGGGGGCTGATTCGGGCAACGCAGAGCTGTACCGCGCAAGAGCGGATGCCGAGTCGGCACGGTAAAGAGCCGCGGCGGGCAGCGAGGTCGACACGATCAGCGCAGCCACACCGAAGAGGGCACCGATGGCGGTCACCTTCGAGGTTGCCCCTGTCCGGCGGGCTTCCCTTTGCACTTGCCGTTTCACCTGGTCAGTCCTTTGCCGTGAATCATCGATGCTTCCGCAGTCGAGAAACTCGGGATTTTTCGGGTATCGCCAGCCTGCAGCGACGAAGCGTTTTATAACGGATCGGTAAAGGCTAGCAAGACTCGGCGCGTTCGACCAGAGCACGCCACTTTCTCGGCGCGCGGGTAGCCCTGATTCCCTGGCGCGGGTGACCGATCGCGTGCGGTCATTCACCCCGAGTTTCTCGACCGCCCGCAGCAGGTGGGTCGTCAGTGCGGTCTCCCCGGCGCTCAGGAGTCCTTGCGGATCCAGCGGAAGGTCAGGCGGCAGGCCAGAAGTCCCAGCACGAGCCAGATCGTGGTGACGAGCGCGACACCGCCGAGGTTCCAGGTGCCGCCCATTTCGAGCGCCTTGAACGAATCGGGAAGGAACACGGAGCGCATTCCCTGGGCAAGCCACTTGAGCGGGAAAATACTCGCGAAGTTTTGCAGCCAGGCGGGCAGCTGCGAGAAGCTGAGGTAGACGCCAGAGATGAACTGCAGGATCAGCGTGATCGGGATGATCACTGCCGTAGCGCTCTTACCGGAGCGCGGAAGGGCGCTCAGCGCGATGCCGAGTACAGCGCAGGTTGAGACGCCAAGCAGGAACACCCAGGCGAAGGTGAGCCACTTAGCGGGATCCGTCGGCAACGGCACCCGGAAGGCCACCGCCGCGACGACCAGCAACAGAGCCGACTGCAGGATGCCCGTCACGATCACCTGCCCGATCTTGCCGATGAAGTAGCTCAGCACCGGCAGAGGGGAGCCGCCGAGTCGTTTGAGAGTGCCGTCGCCCTTCTCTGTGGCGATGTCGATCGACATGTTCTGCAGTCCGCTCAGCAGCAATCCGGCCGCGAGCATTGCGGGTAGGTAGAACTCGGCCGCCGTCACCTTGGCGCCGCTCGCGGTCTTGCCGAAACTCCCCTCGCTAAAGGCCACCGAGAAAATCGTGAGAAAGATCAGGGGAAACAGGAAGGTGAAGAACACGGAGTCACCCTGGCGGAAGTAGGTCTTCACCTCGTATGCGACGCGACTTGTCCCCAGGGCCAGGGTGCGACCGGCGGGAAGTTTCGGGGCAGCGATTGCAGTGGTCACAGTGAGCGCTCCAGTTGTTCAAGTGTTGTCTCTTCGGTGGTGTGGGCCGCGACGAGGGCGAGATAGACGTCTTCGAGGCTCGGGCGACGCACCTCGAGGCCATCGGGCTCTGTACCGGTGGCGGCGAACAGGCCCGCGACCAGGGATGCCGGTTCGGTGGTTCGCTCCTCCTGCAGTCCGTTCTGGTCGCGCCACCGCACGACCGGCGTCCGTGCATCCGCCCCGCCGATCTCGTCGATGGTGCCGATCTCGATGAGCCTGCCACCCGCGATCACCCCGGCACGGTCGCCCAGTTGCGCGGCCTCATCGAGATAGTGGGTGGTGAGCAGGATCGTGGTGCCCTCGCGTTTAAGGGAGCGGATGAGCTCCCAGAACTCGCGCCTGGCCTCTGGGTCGAACCCGGTGGTGGGTTCGTCGAGGAAGAGCAACTCGGGCCGCCCGATCACGCCCAGCGCGACATCCACTCTTCGTCGTTGGCCGCCGGAGAGCGACTTGATCCGGCTTTTCGCCTTTTCGGTGAGGCCGACGGCGGCAATTACCTCGTCGACGTCACGCGGATTCGGGTAGAAGCCGGCGAAGTGGGCGAGCTGTTCGCGAACGGTGACGTTGCCGCTCTCGCCGGTCGACTGCAACACAATGCCGAGGCGGGCCTTCCACTCGAGTCCGCCGCGCTGGGGGTCGACGCCGAGAACGCTCGCCTCGCCACTGGTGCGGTCGCGGTATCCCTCGAGGATCTCGATGGTCGTGGACTTGCCGGCGCCGTTCGGCCCGAGCAGGGCGAACGTCTCACCGGGCTGGATGTCGAAGCTCACGCCGTCCACTGCCGCGAAGTCGCCGTATTGCTTGCGCAGGTCACGCACACTCACGTGGGGAGGAGTTGTCATCCCCCAATGATGGCGTGCGCGGCATCCTGCGGCAACGGTGCACGCCGTAGTCCGCCTGGCGAGAACTCAGTTCTCATATCCGGCGAAAACAACCTGCCATGGGAACGCTCCTTCAATGAGAGCGTTGCTGAGACCGTAAGACTTTGCCATGCAGACAGGGTGTTGTTCTCGCCAGACATCCTGCTGTCCGCCGACCACACCGCCACACAGCGCAGCTTTGCACCCGGCGGAACCGTCGCCTACACTGGGGCGTGGTAGTTGAAATCTGCCATCATTTCGTATGCCCATTTCGGGCTAAGCCCTCGACGTAAAGCGTGCGGATGATGACAATTCGACTGCAAAGGGCGGTGGCTCAATTGGTAGAGCAGCGGTCTCCAAAACCGCAGGTTGCAGGTTCAAGTCCTGTCCGCCCTGCAGCTCGATTCGTGCACCTGTGCGGGTCAGCCATTTCCGGAAGGTAGTGACCAAGTGGCGAGAAATGTCATCGACGAACCGAGTGAAGACGTCGTCGCGAACGCCAATCAGGACCGTGGCGCAAGCCGTGGCCCATTCGGCAGACTCGTCCTGTTCCTCCGGCAGGTAATCAATGAACTGAAGAAGGTCGTCACCCCGACCCGCAAGGAACTGTTCAGCTATACCGGTGTCGTGTTGGTCTTCGTGGTC
>JANYIZ010000172.1 GCA_025408445.1 Frigoribacterium sp.
TACGCTGCTACGCGACTTCATGCTCGACGAGCCCGCGACCTTTGCAGCGGCACAGCGCACCGTCGAGCAGTTTGTCGAGCTCGAGGATGCGTACCGCTCCGTGCAGCGCGCCGAACGGCAAGTGGAACGGCTCGGTCCGATTCGAGAGTTGGATCGGCTTCGACAGCAATCGCTGGCCGCTGCCGGTCTGCTGGCCTCCGATCTGGCATCGACCGATGCCTTTCGCGTGGCGAAGTCGATTGAGGTGCACGAGCGCGAAATCGTACGTCTCGATCGCGAAATCGTCGCCGAGAGCGCCCTAATGGCGCAGGCATCCACCTCTGCAGATGACCTCGACGGGCAGCTTCGCGCCCTCCGCGAGCAGCACGGGCAGGCGGGTGGATTCCAGCTTCAGGCCTGGCGCTCCGAGATCGCGAGCCTCACCGAGCAGCTCGCCGCGCCGAAGCGGGCGCGAGTGTTGCTCCAGGAGAAATTGCGGATGCTCGGATCTTCCGAGCCGTCGAACGCGGCGGAATTTGCCGATCTTGTGTCCCAGGCACAGGGCGAGGCGGAGTCGATTGCGGCAGCGGCCGAGTCCGTGAGCGAGAGCCGCGCCGAAGCCCGCGTTGTCGAACGCGATGCCGTCGACGAGCTCAACACCGTGCGAGCCCAGCTCGCCGCCCTTGCTCGCCAGCCCTCCAACATCGACAGCAGGGACCTGGAGCTGCGAGACCGACTCGCCACCGCGCAGAAGGTCGCACCCAAACGACTTCCTTTTGTGGCGGAACTCCTCGAGGTGCCGGCGGAACACGCCGTTTGGCGCGGGGCGATTGAGCGGCTTCTCGGCGGGTTCTCCCGCTCGGTAATCGTGCCGGAGGCGCTCTATGCGGTGGCATCCGAGTACATCGACTCTCACCATCTCGGCCGCAAGCTCCTCTACAACCGTGTGTCCACGGCATCCATTGAACCGGTGCTGAGCGTCTCGAGCACGTCGGTCGTACGCAAGATCGGGGTATTGGTCGGAGATTTCGAACCCTGGCTGAACTCCGAACTGAGCCGTCGATTCGACTATGTCTGTGCCGAAAGTATCGCCGCTTTCCGATCCAGCGACCGAGCCATCACGCCGACCGGCCAGATTAAGCACTCGCGAACCCGCCACGAAAAGGACGATCGAAACACGGTGGATGACCGACGATCCTGGGTGCTCGGTTTCGACAACCACGACAAGAACGAGCTGTATCGACAGGACGAGACTCGACTGCTCGCCGAGCTCGATGCCGCGAAGGCGTCTCTCGACTCTGTGATCTCCCGACAGGCCGATATCGGCGCGCGTTTGGAGGCCTGCCAGTACATCCGAAACCTGCACTGGGATGACGTGAATGCGGAGGCCCGCATCGTCCGGATCCACGATCTCGAGACGCAGGTCGCGACGTATTCCGCGGCGTCCGGTGAGCTGGCCGGCCTCGATCGTCGGCTCGACTCGCTCGGCCGCGAGGCTCACGAAGCACGGCAGGCCGCCAATTCTGCGGCGGTGCGCGTGAGTGCCGAACGCGACGAGGCTGCCCGGCGGCGGACTGGGCTCGGTGATGCGCAGTCGGAACAGTCCGAACTCGAACCGATAGGGGCATCCACCCGATTGCGACTCGACGAGAGATTCACCGCGCTCGCCCGCTCGGTGGCACTCGACAAGCTCGGCGAGTCCGTGGCAAAAATGACGACAGCGATCAGTCGTGAGTTGGACGAGGTGAGACGCACGATCGGCGAGGCGGAGGGGGAACTCGTACGTATCTTCTCTGCCTTCTCCGCGGAGTGGCCAGCCGACGTGGCGGATACAGACACGACTGTCGCGAGCACACCGGATTTTCTGCGCATTCTCGAGACGATCGAATTCGACGGCCTTCCCCGCTTTCAGGGTCGCTTCCGCGAACTGCTGCAGACCCAGTCAAACCAGAACCTCGCGCAGCTGGTGCAACTGATGGCCCAGGAGCAGAAGGAGGTGCGCAAGCGCATCCAGCCGGTGAACGATTCACTTGCCTCCGTCGACTTCAATACGGGAACTCATCTGGAATTAAAAGTCAAGGAGCGTTTTTTACCAGAGGTGAAGAAGTTTCGGCTGGATGTGCAGGGCATTCTCGAGAACTCGCTCACGGCATCCGCCTCCGAGGCCGAAGCGAAATACGAGGCGCTGCACGCACTCGTCACGAGACTCGGGAGCAGTTCCTTTGCCGACCGCACCTGGCGAGAGCTCGTTCTGGATGTGCGGAAACACGTCGAATTCCAGGGACTCGAAAAATCCTCCGACGGTGTGGTGGTCGACATCCACACGTCCGGGGATGGGCGATCGGGAGGCCAGAGGGTCAAGCTCGTGACCTTCGCGCTTGCCGCCGCGCTTCGCTATCAGCTGGGCGGGCGCAAAGCGGTGACCCCGCAGTACGGCACCGTGATCATCGATGAGGCGTTCGACAAGGCGGATGCCGAATTCACCGAAGGATCGATGCGTATTTTCGAGCGCTTCGGGTTTCAGATGATTCTCGCGACACCGTTGAAAATGGTTCAGACGCTCAGCGAATTCATCGGAGGAGCTGCCCTCGTCACCATCCGAAACCGCAACGAATCTTCGCTCAGTCTCCTCGAAATCACGAATCTCGCAGGCCCCGCCGCATGAAGTCGCTCGCGACGGTGCGCGGCGAGGCCGCGGTTCGCTTCGAGAAAAACTTCCTATTTTGGTCGACCGACGGCTCCGGCTCCTGGCCCCTCTCGTTAGCGCTCGGTGCGCCCGACGAGAAGGAGGCCCTCACCAATTTCGAGGGGACGGCGCGGTGGGCACGGCAGTGGATGGACCTCGCGGATTCCCTGCACATCGTGACGGCACAACGACTCTGGCGCACCGGCTCGCAACTCATACCCACCCACATCCGATTTATTTCGGCACCGGAGTTGGCGGCCTTCGTCGGGCGGGCGAAGGAGTGGAATCGCGCAATCGAGCGGCTGCAGCAGCTGGCAGCCGACTGGCCCGCGGTTCAACCTCTTGATCGAAAAACCTTCATTCGACTTGTGTCTCTGTCATCGCTCGAGTGGCAGCAGACGCGGCAATTCATGCGCTGGGTCGAGCGGCATCCGACCTCGGGCCTGCTTCCGCGGCAGCTGCCGATCCCCGGAGTCGACAGCAAATGGTTCGAAACTCACCGCGCACTGTGCACAGCGCTCCGGCGGGCGACCGCGGGCGACGAGCAGGAGGGGTTCGGCCTGCGAATTCTCGAAAAGCTGCTGACCCTTCGGGTGCTTGATCCCCAACTCAGAGCAGGGCTCGCTGGCCTGGGCGATTTCTCTGCAGAGCCGGACGTACTCGCCGCGCTGGGCTGGCATCCGCGGGTCGTGATCGTCTGCGAAAACCTGCAGTGTGCCTACTCATTCGGTGATATCGAGGGCGCGGTCGTGATCGCGAAACAGGGCTACGCAGTGGATGTGCTGAGCCGGTTGTCCTGGCTCGCATCCGCGCGCATTGTGTATTGGGGCGATCTCGATACGCACGGTTTCGCCATCCTCAATCGGTTCCGCAGCTATTTTCCGCGGGCAGAGTCGATCCTGATGGATGAGACGACACTGCTCGACAATCGCACGCTGTGGGCGAGCGAACCGGATCAGAATGTGCAGTTGCTGTCGCTGCTCACGGATCGCGAGCAAGCCGTTCTCGAGATGCTTCGGTCGAGCACTTACGGGCCTTCCGTGCGCCTCGAGCAGGAAAGGATTCCGTGGGATGTCGTGGAGGGCGCGTTCGAGCGGGTGCTGGGGCAGTAGTGTCGCCGACTTTCACGGCCAGACCGGAATAATCAGGTGGCCTGTGCCCGGGTGAGCGAGGGCAGTTCCGGTCAGAATTGAAGCGGAGTCGGTTTCACTGTTGAGCAGAACCGTCACCTCGGGGCCGCCAGTGCCGCCTTCACCCGTGCCGCCTTCACCCGTGCGGCCGATCCCACTCACCTGCTCGCTGTTGGCATCGAGCATGCCTGGTGACTGGCGAGAACGATATGCCCTCACGCAGTGAACGTGTTCCGCTCGCCACTCGCCGGGAGCACTTGCCGGATCGCGTTAGCTTTTACCGGGTCTGAGTGGCCCGTTCCGGATCACAACTCGAGGTTGGGGCCTTATCGTGCGTGCGCGGCACGGGCATGCACTTTGGCTGGCAGAGACAAATGAATCACACAGGTGGTTACGACGGATCCGGGGGCGCTATTGGGAAAGCCCGCGATGCGCTCGGATCGAACCCCATCAGCGTTAGCGAGGATCACCGGGACCGGATACTGCGCACCTAAAGCACCTCATTGAGAAGAAGTAACTTTCCCAGCGTTAGTTGGCCCCGGGATGACGGCCGAATCTGGCCCCACCTGCAACTCGCCGGGGTCCTTGTGACGGTTAAAGCGGCCCCACCTCAGCGTGGTCCCTGTCTGTGATCGCAACTGACAGGAGGGCCCGAGATGGGGTCAAGAGTGGAGCTGTTCGCAACGATCCGTCGTGACTCCCGAGTTGAGGGTCTCTCCGTCCTGGAGTTGGCTCGCCGACATGGGGTGTATCGGCGGACGGTGCGGCAAGCGTTGGAAGCGGCCGACCCGCCGGCCCGGAAACCAAGGGTGTCACCGGCGCCGCGGTTGGATCCTTTCAAGGCGGCGATCGACGAGATGCTCAAGCTCAAGCTCGATCTCGATGCCCCGAGGAAGCAGCGGCATACAGCCCGGCGGGAGCTGGCCCGGCTCGCGGAGGAGCACGGGGCAACGCAGCTGTCGTATTCGACGGTCCGGGATTACGTCGACAAACGCCGTCCGGTAGTCGACGCGGAGGACGGCCGGGGTCGTGAGGTTTTCGTTCCTCAGGAGCATGCACCGGGCGCGGAGGCGGAGGTCGACTTCGGGGAACTCTGGGTAGTACTGACCGGGGTGAAGACTAAGTGCCACATGTTCGCCTTCCAACTGTCGTTCTCCGGGAAAGCGATCCACCGTGCCTATCCCACGCAAGCGCAGGAGGCGTTCCTCGAGGGTGACATCGACGCTTTCGAGGACATTGGTGGGATACCGACCAGGCACATCCGGTACGACAATCTCACCGACGCGGTCGCGAAAGTCATCTACGGCACCGGGAGGCAGCGGACAGAGAACCCCCGCTGGGTGCTGTTCCGGTCTCACTACGGGTTCGATGCGTTCTATTGCCGCCCGGGGATCGAGGGCGCTCACGAGAAAGGCGGTATCGAGGGTGAAGTGGGCCGATTCTGCCGCACTCACTTGTCTCCCATGCCGGTCGTTGACTCCCTCGCACAGCTCAACGACCAAATCCGCCAATGGGACCTCGACGATGAAAACTGGAGGATCAACGACCGAATCCGCACGGTCGCCCAGGACTTCGCCCTGGAACGTTCCCTGCTGGCTGCGGTGACAGCCGAACGGTTCGAACCAGGGCTGGCGCTCACGCCGCGGGTGAACCGGTCGAGTCTCGTTCGGGTGCGGACGGCCAACTACTCGGTACCGGCTCGGATGATCGGTCGCCCGGTCCGGGTGTGTCTTCGAGCGTCGGAGATCGTGATCTTTGACGGCCGGACCGAGATCGCACGGCATCCCCGCGTGGTCGAGGTGCACGGGCAGAGCGTGAACTTTGACCACTACCTCGAGGTGCTGCAGCACAAGCCTGGCGCCTTTCCCGTATCGACGGCTCTCGCTCAAGGTCGCAAGTCTGGCGTGTTCACGGCAGCTCATGTAGCGTTCTGGGCCGCGGCACGAAAAACGGAAGGTGATGCTGGCGGCACAAAGGCGCTGATCGAAGTTCTTCTCCTGCACCGGTCGATGGCCGCCGCCGACATCATCACCGGAATCACCGCGGCTCTCACGGTCGGCGCTGTCACCGCAGACGTCGTGGCCGTCGAAGCGCACCGCCACGAGGCCCTGGGTGGGTCCAGATTCGACCGTCACCCCGTCGAGCAAAGCCGTGGTCCCGAGCAACGAGTTGTCAGTCTCACCCAGCGCCGACTGGCTGACCCCGCGGTCGTGATCGCCGGCCTGCCAGCGGACACCAGGCCGTTGCCGTCCGTTGCCGCTTACGACCAGCTGCTGCGTCCGCCCGAACGGAAAACACTCGAGACCGCACTGGCGGTCCAGGCAGAAACAGGATCATGACCACCACCACGAGCATCACCACGACCCTCCGCAGGCGAAGAGGACTGACGGAAGAAGCCGAGAACGCGGCAATCGACCAGGCCTGCCGGAGGCTTCGCCTTCCAACCATCCGCGCCGTCATCGACGAAGCGACAACAGCTGCGCAGAAGGAGCAGCTGACCTATCAAGGGTTCCTCGCAGAGCTGCTGCTGGCGGAGTGCGATGACCGCGACCGCCGCTCCTCCGTCCGACGCGTCAAGGCAGCCGGGTTCCCTAAGGACAAGTGGCTCGGTGACTTCGACTTCGACGCCGACGCCGACCCGAACATCAACCCCGCGACCATAAACACTCTCGCGACCGGCGACTGGGTCCGCCGCGGCCAACGACCTTGCCTGATCGGCGACTCCGGCACGGGCAAGAGCCACCTCCTCATCGGCTTGGGAACAGCTGCGGCCGAGAAGGGCTTCCGAGTCAAATACACCCTCGCCACCAGACTCGTGAACGAACTCGTTGAGGCAGCTGATGAAAAG
Organism: Frigoribacterium sp.; assembly: GCA_025408445.1. Taxonomy (GTDB): domain Bacteria; phylum Actinomycetota; class Actinomycetes; order Actinomycetales; family Microbacteriaceae; genus Lacisediminihabitans. The sequence goes on from JANYIZ010000172.1 coordinate 6,644, forward strand.
AACCTCGCTCGCACCATCGCCCGTTATGGGCGGGTCGATCTGCTCATGAGTGACGAGTGAGGCCACATGGAACTCGACCGAAATGGCGCCGAACTGCTGTTCCAGGTCCCCACCGAAAGGGAGGAAAACAACCCCATCGCGATCGCGTCTAACGAGTCATTCTCTGGTTGCACGAAGACATTCACTGACCCCGGGCTCTGCACCCCGATCGTTGACCGGCTCACGTTCAACGGCACCATAATCGAAACCGGCACCGACTCCTACCGCCTCGCGCACAGTCGAGAACAACGCCTGCAATCCGGAACGGGGCAACCCAAGAGCTGACTCAGCGGGCCCTCTCGTGATCTAGTGCTCGCCGTCGCCCCGAACCGCTGCTGCCGACAGCGCGTCAGCGAAGGGTTTACCATCAGGAAAATGGCCCGTGAATGTCCTTTCAGCTCCGTCGATTCGAAGAGTCATTCGGACCCACTTGGGTTGCCCACTCCGCTTGTCAAGGCGGACCGATTGAGAGATGAATTCGATCGAACGGACCGCGAACCTCACCGGCACTTTTCCCCGGAACAGCCGGTAATGCCTCCGCGTGAGCACCTCGCCAGACAGCTCCAGATCATCAACACCGTTGAACCCCCACCAGGGCCCGGGAGAGAACCGAGCAACGATCTCGAAATCATTCACCTTGCTGATGTTAGCGTTCTGCCGCTCGAGTGGGGCCACATTCGACCGTCACCCCGGGGCCAGAAATCATTGACATAGTCAAAGAAGTGACTTTCTCCCGCAGCTCTGAATCGCTCGGCTCCACCAAATAACTTCCATCGGTGAATTGGATCACCGGGATGTTGGTGCGCCCGCTGATAGCGATTGCCCGGTCGCCACCGGTGAGGTCTGCTTCGAGGTCCACGTTGTCGTAGTCCACACCAAGCTTGTCCAGCACCTTCTTCGACCGGCGGCAGTCGATGCACCATTCGGCTCCGTACATGGTTACTTTATTGCTCATGGGAGTCGCAGCTCGTACCCCGCTTCGGGAATTCCCCGGCGCGAATTAACTCTTAGTCGCGCCACCTCGCCTCTTCTTGGCCACCTTTTTTCCACTGGGCCAGCTTTCCCCACCGGGCCGATTCGCGTTCCTCCGGCCACCAGTGTTCCTGTGAACACCGCTTGAACACCCCTCCTCCACCGAACCACCTCAAAAATGTTGTGTATAGATTCGCCACCTCATCTATTGAACATACGTTCGAAGGTGAAAGATTAAGTTATGTCCACCCCCGACCTCCTTCCAGAGTTCAACTCCGCAGTAGCTGCTGCCGAGGCGTTGTCGCGGGATGTCACGGCCTATCGCGCCCTCGCTGACGATGCCCTCCTTCAGGTCGCTCGACGATCAGCTGACGCCCAGCGCCTGATGGGCACAACAGCGGCGGTGATCGCCGGCGAAATAGCTCGACGATCCGCCATATCTCTCGGCCACGACGGGCTAGCCCAGCGCACCGGTTATCGAACGGCGATCGAGCTGGTTCGCGTTACCACCGGACTTTCGGGGCGAGAAGCGGCCGCAGCGGTGCGCGTCGGCACCCTGGTGCAGGATGCTGCCGATCCGCACTCCTGGCGGCACGCCCTTGGGCAGGCGGTGCGCC
>JANYIZ010000173.1 GCA_025408445.1 Frigoribacterium sp.
AACACTTCCCCGGACACGGCGATACCGCGCTCGATTCTCACCTCGACCTGCCGGTGATCACCCGGTCGCTCGACCAGTTGCGCGGACGCGAGCTTGTGCCGTTCGTGGCGGCCATCGCCGCGGGGGTGCGGACGATTATGACCTCGCACATCAGCGTGCCCCTGCTTGACCCGGTCTTTCCTGCGACATTTTCGTCCATCGTGCTGCAGGGACTGCTCCGTGACCAACTGGGGTTCGAGGGAGTGATCGTGACTGACGCACTCGACATGGTGGGAGCAAGCGGTGAGATCGGAATCCCCGGGGCCGCGGTGCGTGCGGTGATCGCGGGCTGTGACCTGCTCTGCATCGGCACGGAAAACTCCGGCGAGCAGCTCGATTCGATTGAGCGGGCGCTCGTTTGCGCGCTCGATGACGGCAGGCTGGACCCATCCCGTCTTGCTGATGCCTCGGCACGGGTCATCGGTCTGGCGCAGGAATTGGCCGACGAAGTCTGCCGCATTCCACTGCCGGAATATACGAAGGGATTGGCGTTCCCGCGTGACCGCTCTCGCGCGGTTTTCGAGACTGCGGCCTACGAGGTCTCCGGGCTCGCAATCGAGCCGCGGCGTTCCATCGTCATGATCGAGACCGCGGCTAACATCGCCGTTGGGGGATCCCCCTGGGGTCCTGCAGCGGCGGGGGCCTCGGTGCACATCGTGCGTGAGGGAGACGTCATTGACCTGCCAGAGGGCACGCAGCCGATAGTCATCGGCAGGGCGAATCATCGGCGAGAGTGGGTGCGAGAACTCATCGACGACACCCGTCGGAGACATCCGAGCACGATTGTCGTAGACATGGGCTGGCCGGGCGAGGGACGCCACTACGCCGATATTGCCACCTTCGGAGCCTCGCGGCACCTTGGTCTTGCGCTGCTCGACTGGCTGGAAGGGCAGGCACGATCATGAGAGTCGGAGTGGATGTCGGCGGTACCAAGACGGATGCCGTTGCCATCGACGAAACGGGCGCGGTCCTGCACCGCGTGAGGGTGTCGACCGGCTTCGGCCCGGCTTCGGTGATCGAGACGACTGCGGGGGTCGTCAGCGCCCTTGCCAGCACCCTGCGGGTGCCCGTCAGCGCATTCGAATCCGTGGGTGTTGGGGTGCCAGGAGCCGTCGACAGCGCCAGCGGGCGGGTCTCCCACGCGGTCAACCTCGGCGTGGACGAGCTCGAACTCGGCGAGGAGCTCGCGCGCGTACTCGGAGTGCGAGTGCGCGTCGAGAACGACGTAAACGCCGCAGCCCTCGGGGCATTTCACCTGCTCGCGCTGCCTCCCCGAGCATCCATGGCGTATCTCAATCTGGGTACAGGCCTCGCCGCCGGCCTCGTGCTCGACGGCCGATTGTGGCGAGGGGCGCGTGGCACGGCGGGGGAGATCGGGCACATCCCGGTCGATCTGGACGGCCCGCTCTGCCAGTGTGGGCAACGCGGATGCCTCGAGATGGTCGCTTCAGGATCCGCTGTCTCGCGGCACTGGCCGAGCGAAGCGGCCTCGCCCGTTCAGGCACTCTTCGAGGCAGCGGAGGCCGGAGAGCTTCTCGCAATAGAGGTGCGGCAGCGGTTCCTTGCGAATGTTGCCTCCGCCGTGCGGGTGCTCGTGCTGAGTGTAGACGTAGAGACAGTCGTGATCGGCGGCGGCATTAGCTCCCTTGGCGAACCCCTGATCGCGGGAGTACGCGCTGCGCTCGACGGCTGGTCGGCGAGTTCGCCGTTTCTTGCATCACTTCGACTCTCCGAGCGTGTGCGATTGGTCCCACCGGGGATCTCCGTGTCGGCGATCGGGGCGGCACTCGGGGGCGCCGACCCCGACCAGGTATGACAACAACGAAGGGCACCGACTGATGGCTGAGATCGTGATTGTGGATGGTACCGAGGCGGCCGGCGAGCTAGCGGCAGATGCCATCCTCGCGCTCGTGACGAAGAGACCGGACGCGGTACTTGGCCTTGCGACCGGATCGACTCCGCTCGGGGTGTGGCGAGCTCTCGCCGCGCGAAGGGCAGACCTCTCCGGCGTGCGCGGCTTCGCGCTCGACGAATACGTGGGGCTCCCGGAGGGGCATCCCGAGAGCTACCGGGCAGTCATCACGCGGGAAGTCATCGAGCCGCTCGGGCTCGACGCGTCGCTGGTGGCTGTGCCCGGGCATCTCGGGCCGATCGAGACCGCCGGTGTGGACTACGAGCGGGCGATCCGTGCGGCCGGGGGAGTGGACCTTCAGGTGCTCGGTATCGGCACAGACGGACATATCGGCTTCAACGAACCGGGGTCGTCATTCGAATCTCTCACTCGTGTCAAGACACTGACACAGCAGACCCGCCGTGATAACGCGCGGTTCTTCGCTTCGGTCGAGGAGGTACCCGTGAACTGCATAACGCAGGGACTCGGCACCATCCGCCGGGCTCGACATCTGGTGTTGCTCGCGTTCGGGGCTGGCAAAGCCGCGGCGATCGCGGCTGCAGTCGAGGGGCCGGTGACCGCGAGTGCGCCGGGGTCTGCGATCCAGCTGCACCCGCACGTCACCGTGATCGTGGATGAGGCCGCGGCATCCGCCCTCGCCAGCATCGAGTACTACCGGTATGCCTGGGCAAACAAGCCGGGGTGGGAGGAACTGTAGGTCCCTACTGTTTCACGCCGGCGGCCCAGACCTCGGTGACCCCCCAGTGGTGGTCGAGTAGCACCGCGTCGGCAGCATAACCCGGCGCCAGATAGCCGAAGCGGTGCCCGTAGCCGAGGGCGGTCGCGGGTGTCGTCGTCAGGGCTCTGACGGCATCCTGCGGCGAGACACCCGCCGATTCGATGGCGCAGCGCAGGGCGGCGTCCTGGGTGAGGGTGGAGCCAGCGATCGTCGAGGTGCCGGAGAGCACGGCAAGCCCATCGCGCACGGTCACATTGAGGGAGCCGAGGCGGTAGTCGCCGTCGTCCGAAGCCGCGGCGGCCATCGCGTCGGTCACGAGAGCCACGCGGCCCGGTGCAGAACGGAAGACGAGGGCCGCGACATCCGGATGCACATGGAGCCCGTCGAGGATCAACTCGAGAGTGACCCGATCATCTTCGAACGCGGTGATGATCGGTCCGGGTGCCCGATGGTGGATGCCCGGCATGGCGTTGAACACATGGGTGAGCAGGCGCGCACCGCGGTCGAACGCCTCGCGGGCGAGGTCGGCTCCAGCATTCGTGTGGCCAATGGCAACGGTCACGCCGTTCTCAACCAGCACGTCGATGGCTTCGAGTGCCCCCTCCCGCTCGGGGGCGATCGTGATCTGTCGAAGGGTGCCGCCGGCCGCGCCAAGCAGCTCTTCGATCGCCCAGGGCAGCGGGTCGAGAAGAAATTGCGGGTTGTGGGCCCCGCGGCGGTCCGAGGAGAGAAAAGGGCCCTCGAGGTGTGAGCCGAGCACGAGCGGGTCCGAAGCGACGAGTTCCGCGATCACGCCGAGGCTCTCCCGCAACTGGGCGACAGGGTTGGCCACGAGGCTGATGACGGAGCGGGTGGTTCCGTGCGCGCGGTGCGCGGCGAGTGCTGCCGAGATCTCTTCCCCGCCGTCGTCGAAGGAGTGTCCGCCGCCGCCGTGGGAGTGGAGGTCCACGAAACCGGGGACGAACCAGTGCCCGTGCACGTCCACTTGATGATCGGCGTCGGGATGCGGTGTGCCGGAACCCACCGATTCGATGGTGTCACCGCGCACGAGCATCCAGAAATCATCGATCTGGCCGTGCGCGTCGAGCTTCTGCGCCCCATGAAAGAGAGTGGTCATTGTTCTGGTGCCTCCTGTGCGGTTGCCCGTGCTGTCGCTTCGGAGGCGATCTCCGCGCGACCGTTCAGTACGCCACTGATCGCGGCGAGGATGCCGAAGGTCACGCCGACGACGGGGTAGCCGATCATGAACCAGACCGCGACCGCGGCGCCCATCACCAAGATCTCCACGAGACTCCGACCGACGATATCGAGCGGAAAAACCGCCTTCGGCGAGCGGAACATGGCCCAGACGACGGCGGCGAAGACGGGGGCCCCGACGAGGAAGAGTAGACCAGGCCAGGGGAAGGGCCAGGCCAGATAGCCCCAGAATCCGAGGGAGAAAAGCGCGAAGAGTTCGAGGGCGAAGCGGAGCACGTTGGTCGGCCGGAGCCGAACTGCGGAAGCCCCTTGCATCGTCACCCTTCAACAGTAGCGACGCATTGGCAGGCTGTCGTCAGTGTCGCGGGCGTATGCTGATGGATTGGACAGGTCTGAACAGGTGCACTACAGGGCCGCGATGAACACCAGGAGGAATTCCGTGAGCAAGACCGATACCCCCCGCGATACCCGAGACGTGCGCGGTATCGAACTCAACGGCATCAACACGATCCATGAGTCGGAACGCAAGGGCCGCGCGTCTAGCCTGTTTTGGCCGTGGTTCGGGGCGAATGTCTCGGTGCTCGGTATCGGCTACGGCGCATTCGTGCTCGGATTCGGCATCTCGTTCTGGCAGGCCACACTCGTCGGAGTGATCGGCATCGTCGTCTCTTTCCTGCTCTGCGGCATCATCGCTCTCGCCGGAAAGCGCGGCTCCGCGCCGACGATGGTGCTGAGCCGAGCGACCTTCGGCGTTCGGGGCAATCGTGTGCCCGCTGTGCTGTCCTGGGTGCTAACCGTGGGCTGGGAAACCGCGCTCACCGCATTGGCCGTACTCGCGACATCCACCGTTTTCACCGAACTCGGCTGGGATGGCGGGATTGCCACGAAGATCGTGGCTCTCATCGTGGTGGCGGCCCTCATCGTCGCGGCTGGCGTCGTCGGTTTCGACCTCATCATGAAACTGCAGGTGTGGATCACGGTGATCACCGGTGTGCTCACCGTCGTTTACATCGTGCTCGCGCTGCCGAACATCGACCTGAAGGCGATTGCGGCCATTCCCGCCGGTAACCCACAGGCCGTGATCGGGGCACTCGTGCTCGTACTCACCGGCTTCGGACTCGGCTGGGTCAACGCGGCCGCCGACTACTCACGGTACCTGCCGCGCAGCACGAAGAGCTCGTCTGTGGTGGGATGGACGACCTTTGGCGCCTCGGTCGCGCCGGTCGCCCTTCTGGTGTTCGGCCTGCTCCTTGTCGGATCGTCGAAAAAGCTCAGTGACGGCATCCTCATCGATCCCATCGGTGCTTTGACGACGATTCTGCCGGTCTGGTTCCTCATCCCGTTCGCCATCGTCGCCGTTCTCGGACTGGTCGGTGGTGCAGTGCTCGACATCTACTCCTCCGGGCTCGCTCTGCTGAGTGCCGGCATCCGCATCCCGCGGTATGTCGCCGCCGGTGTCGACGGCATCGTCATGATCGTCGGCGCGGTGGTCGTGGTCTTCTTCGCCACCAACTTCATCGTGCCATTCCAGGGATTCCTGATTACCCTCGGTACCCCGATCGCCGCGTGGTGCGGCATCATGATCGCCGACGTGATCCTGCGTCGAAAGAACTACGCAGAGGCCGACCTGTATTCGGCGTCGGGCCGCTATGGCGACATCCGCTGGCTGCCCATCGGCCTCATCGTGGTCGGCACTGCGCTCGGCTGGGGGCTCGTCACCAACGCCGCCGCCACCTGGCTCACCTGGCAGGGCTATCTGCTCGGGCCGTTCGGACTCGGGGGGCGCGAAGGACCATGGGCGTATGCCAACCTCGGTGTACTGCTTGCGTTGCTCGTCGGATTCTTGGGAATACTCGTCTTCGGCCGGGGTGCCATTCGGCGCCAGGAGGCGCTGCCGACAGAGGAGCCTGCCCAGCCGGTCGAAACCGCCCGTCGATGACCGAGCCCTGGCTTGTCGTGATCGACATGCAGGTGGTGTTCGGTGACCCGAGCAGCGCCTGGTTCACCCCGGGCTATCCCGCAATCGAATCGACCGTCGCGAAACTGGTGGAGCACTTCGGCGAGCGGATCGTGCTCACACGCTTCATCGCCCCGGAGCATCCCACTGGCGCATGGGTGGCGTATTACGAACTGTGGCCCTTCGCTCTCGTGCACCACACCGATCCGCTCTACGACCTGATGCCAGCCTTCGCCGGCACGGGGCACCCGGTGATCTCCCGCACCACCTTCGGCAAGTGGGGCGACGAGCTCTCCACGATCATCGGACCGGATGCCGCGGTGGTACTCGCCGGCGTCTCGACCGACTGCTGCGTGCTCTCGACCGCCCTCGCCGCGGCGGATGCCGGTGTGCGAGTGCTCGTGGTGCGGGATGCCTGCGCCGGACTCAGCGACGTCGACCACCAGCGTGCTCTCGATGCGATCGCACTTTACGGGCCGCTGATCGAGATCACGAGCGCTGATGCGGTGCTCTCCGTATGAGGGTGACGGGTAACCCGAGGGTCTCCGGGCTCAAGCACGAGGAGATTGCCCGCATCCTCACCGACGAGGTCCGTAGCGGGCAGGTTGCTTACGGGGTGAGGCTGCCCGGCGAGACAACCCTCGCCGAACGTTTCTCGGTGAGCCGTAACACCGTGCGTGCCGCGCTCACCGAGCTGGGCCGGGCCGGGCTGATCAGCACGCGTTCGGGCAAGGGCTCGTTCGTCACCTACGACGGGCGACCCCTGAACGTGCGCCTCGGCTGGGCGCGCGCACTCCAGGAGCAGGGCCTCGACACGATCGTTCGGGTCGAGCGCGCCGAAGAGGTCGAGGATGCCGCGCTCGCCGCTGACCTCGGTGAGCCGAGTGAGCGATTCATCGCCATCGACCGCCTGCGTTCGATCGTGGACGGACCGGTGATCTCTTACGAACAATCCCGCGTGCGGGCGACCCCCCGGGTTGCTGATGCCGTTTCGGCGGGAAAGGCCGCGGGATCGCTGACCCGAATGCTGCTCGAGACCGATCTCATCGCGTCCGGCGGCGAGCAGTGGGTTGAGGTGCGGATGCTCGATGAGACGGAGGCTGCGTTGCTCGGCCGCGCCACTGGCGCCGCCTTCCTCTGGTCACGCTGCGTCACCCGCAACGCGGTCGGTGAGCTGGTGGAGCAGGTGGAGAGTCTGCTCGATCCCGCGTATTTCAGCCTGCACTTTCAATTCTCCTCGCAAGACTGAGACGGGCATGACGCAGCGCGATCGGGCGATTGGCGCCCTGTATGGACTGGCGATCGGCGATGCTCTCGGCATGCCGACCCAGTTGATGTCCCGCACCGGGATTGCCGAGCGATACGGGGTGATCGATCGGTTTCGAGCAGCGGATGCCTGGCATCCGCTCGCCGGCGGATTGCCCGCCGGGCACATCACCGACGACACCGAGCAGGCCCTGCTGCTGGCGCGGCTGCTGATCGAGGGTCACGGCCACGTGGCCCCCGGCATCTTCGCCCGTGCTCTGGTGGAGTGGGAGGACGCCATGCGCGCGCGCGGCTCGCTCGACCTGCTCGGTCCCTCCACGAAACGTGCCGTGCAGGCCGTGCTCGACGGGGAGCCGCTCGCGACGGCGGGGCGATTCGGCACTACGAACGGTGCGGCTATGAGAGTAACGCCGGTCGGCATCCTTCGGACGTGGCAGCCTACTGACATCTTTGTCGACCTGGTCGCTGAAACCAGCTTCGTCTCCCACAACACCGGTGTCGCCATCGCCGGGGCGGCCGCGGTGGCCGCGGCAGTCAGTGCCGGGATCGATGGTGCCAACCTCGAGGGGGCCGTCGAGGCGGCAGTCGAGGCCGCGCAGATCGGCGCGACGCGGGGCTACTGGGTCGCTGCAGCGGATGTCGCCAGCCGCATCCGTCTCGCGATCGACCTCGCCGACCCCGCCGACGTCGACGGAAGCCTCACCCGTCTCTACGAGATCGTCGGCACGAGTCTCGCGACGCAGGAATCCGTTCCGGCCGTGTTCGGTATCCTCGCCACTTTTTCGGATGACCCGTGGAGTGCCGTCTGCTCCGCTGCCTCGCTCGGCGGTGATAGCGACACTGTCGCGGCGATGGCCGGGGCGATCGGGGGCGCCCTGCACGGCACGGCCGGCTTCCCGGCAGGGGCGCGGGAGACCGTGGCCGCCGTGAACTCGCTCGACCTCGAGCCGGTCGCCGACAGGTTGCTGGAATTTCGATGAGGGCGCCCCGGCTGGTGAGCGTCGGAAACGTGATAATCGACGTGACCCTGCGCATCCCCGCCCTGCCCGAGCGCGGCGGGGACGTAGTCGCCCGCGATACGGGCTCTACCCCCGGAGGCGCGTTCAACATACTCGTGGCTGCCGTGCGCCAGGGCGTGGCCAGCGCCTATGGTGGTGGGCACGGCATCGGTCCGCTCGGCGACCGGGTGCGATCGGCCCTCGAGGCCGAGGGAATCGATGTTTTGCTCGATCCGTCACCAAACGCCGACACCGGCTTCGATATCGCACTCATCGACGACGAGGGGGAACGCACCTTCTTGACCGTGTTCGGAGCGGAGGCTTCGCTCAGCTCGCCCCACCTGGCGAGCATCCGCCTTGGCGGCAATGACCCCAATGGGTATGACCTCGTGCACGTGTCGGGCTATGGGCTGCTGGCGAGCACGAACGCTGGCGTGCTCGCTCCGTGGATTTCAACGATTGCCCCAGGGCACACCGTTCTGGTGGATCCGGGCCCGCTCGGCTCTGACATCCCCGGCGAGGTGCTCGCCTCCGTCGCCGTGCGAGCGGACTGGTTCAGCTGCAACCTTCGCGAAGCGCTGGTGTTGACCGGTGCGGTGGATGCCAGCGGTGCCGCCACCGCCCTGCGCGAGACCTGGCGCGCGGTCATCATTCGCCTCGGACCGGAGGGCTGTCTAGTCGCGGTCGACGACGTTGTGCATGTGCCCGGATTCGCCGTGGAGGCGATCGACACGAACGGGGCGGGAGATGCGCACACCGGCGCATTCCTCGCGGGACTCGCGGCGGGGGAGTCGCCGACTGCTGCCGCGCTTCGGGCGAACGCCTGCGCAGCCCTCGCCGTCACCCGCCGTGGACCGGCGACCGCCCCGACCGCCGCAGAGGTGCAACAATTCCTCGATAGCGCGAGCTACGGCTGAAGTCGCTCGAGCGTCCACCCACCGTCGACGGCGGTGAACACCAACCGGTCATGCAGGCGCGACGTGCGCCCCTGCCAGAATTCGATTGTGCTCGGCACGACGCGGAATCCGCCCCAGTGCTCCGGGCGCGGCACGACCGAGCCCTCCGGGTAGCGCGACTCGAGCTCACGCATCCGATCTTCGAGAACCTGCCGTGACGCGACCGGCTCCGACTGCTCGCTCGCGAGGGCCGCGAGGCGCGAACCGTGCGGTCGTGTGGCGAAGTAGGCGTCGGAGGTGGCGGCATCCGCGCGGTGGGCGAGCCCTCGCACGATCACCTGGCGGGTCAACTGGTACCAGGGAAAGAGCAGGGACACGGCCGGATGCACCTCCAGCGCATGGCCCTTGTGCGAACGGTAGTTTGTGACGAACTCGAACGCGTCGCTGTCGAGTCCCTTGAGCAATACGGTGCGGCTGCTTGGCGTGCCGTCAGCATCCACCGTGCTCACGACCATCGCATTCGGCTCGAAGATGTCAGCCGCTTCTGCCGCGCTAAGCCAGGCGGCGAACTGGGCCATCGGGTCTGCCAGTACCTCCGACTCCGACAGGCCTGTCGATCCGTAGTCCGTGTGTCGTTCGAGTGAGCTCATGTGCCGATCCTAGGCACATCGGCTGGCAGCGCTCTCGCGATGTCGCCGGGGGCTCGTCCGGCCACCCCGAAGTGTGAGAACCCGGACGGGGGTGGTCAGGCGTGCCGCGCGCGCACCTCTTCCGCGTGATCGGGAACATGGCGTTGAAGTTCTCGCGGCGGTCGGTCGTAGCCCTCCGCCTGCGGCCGAGCAGGGATCTCCACCGGCTCGTGCTCCACATGCTCGTAGGGAATCATCGATAACAGATGACTGATGGTGTTGAGCCTCGACGAACGCTTGTCATCGCTCTCGATGGTCCACCACGGGGATTCGTCAATGTCGGTGTGGGCGAACATCTCGTCTTTGGCCCGCGAGTAGGCCTCCCAGCGGGTGATGGAGAGTAGATCGGTGTCCGACAATTTCCAGCGGCGCATCGGATCCTCCAGGCGCGAGCGGAATCGCATCTCCTGCTCGGTATCGGACACCGAGAACCAGTATTTGACGAGCATGATTCCGTCTTCCACCAGCATCCGCTCGAAGATCGGAGTCTGGTGAAGGAAACGCTCGTGCTCCTCGGCGGTGCAGTAGTCCATCACCCGCTCGACTCCTGCCCGGTTGTACCAGGAGCGATCCATCAGCACGATTTCCCCGGCTGTTGGAAGTCGTTCGATGTAGCGCTGGAAGTACCACTGGCCGCGCTCCCGCTCGCTCGGGGTTGGCAGGGCGACGACCCGGGCGGTTCGCGGATTGAGATACTGGGCGATGCGCTTGATCGCGCCGCCCTTGCCGGCCGCGTCCCGACCCTCGAAGATAACCACCACTCGCGCTCCGGATGCGGTGATCCACTGCTGCATCCGCACCAGTTCGACCTGAAGCCGCTCGAGTTCCTCCTCGTAGTCGCGTTTGGAGATGCGCGTGCCCGACTTTTTCTGTTTGCCCGACATGGGGTGTTCCTCTCGCTCTCGAATAACGGCTACTTGAAGATGATCGTGCGGGCCCCGTCGCGAAGTACCCGGTTCTCGGCGAACCACTTCACCGCCTGGGTGAGGGTGCGAGACTCCTCGTCCTGTCCGATCGCCATCAGCTCGTGCGGCGTACGGGAATGATCCACCCGCACAACGTTTTGTTCGATGATCGGTCCTTCGTCGAGCTCGCTCGTCACGAAGTGAGCGGTCGCGCCGATGAGCTTGACCCCGCGCGCGTGCGCCTGCCGGTAGGGGTTGGCGCCGGTGAACCCCGGCAGGAAGGAGTGATGGATGTTGATGATGCGCCCCGAAAGCCTCTCGCAGAGAGCGGGCGAGAGAATCTGCATGTACCGCGCCAGCACTACGAGCTCGATGTCGAACTGCTCGACCGCGTCGAGCACGCGGTCCTCGAATGCCAGTTTCTGGCCGTCGGATGCCACGGGGTGCGACTCGAACGGCACGCCGTAGAACTCGGCGAGCCCGCCGAGATCGCGGTGATTACTCAGAACGAGGGGCAATTGAACAGGAAGCTGCCCGGCACGTTCGCGGAACAGCAGGTCGTTGAGGCAATGAGCGGCCTTGGAGACCAGCACGAGCGTGCGCACCGGACGGCCAACGACATCGAGCGTCCAGGTCACGTCGTAGTGTGCGGTGACGGGTGCGATCGCCGCCTCGAAGGCGTCACGGGTCGCT
>JANYIZ010000174.1 GCA_025408445.1 Frigoribacterium sp.
TCGCGCGGGTCGATACCCCCGGAGAGGATCGTCCACATCGAGACGAGCGCCTGGGTCACGAGGATGACCTCCGCGGTGATGACCAGGCTGTACGGCAGCCAGTCACCGCGGTTGGCCGGGTTCAGCAGGAAGAACGTATAGGCGAGCACTCCAACCGTGGCAATGAGCACAAAAAGCACAAGGGTCGGGGAGTTCGCTGCGCCATTTTCGACGGCACGTGGCAGGGGGGTGTGCTCGCTGCGACGTGCGCCACGAAACGGTTTTTCCTTCCAAATCTGACTCACGGTACTGTTCTCCATTCCGTAGGGCGCGCGGGAACGCGTGGCGGCGGCATGCTGCCTTGGGCGACGACGGTGGCTGGCAGTGTGGGGCCGAGTGCCCATCATCTGCAAATAAAAAAAGCACTCTCTACGTGTGCAAGCCGCCTGACAGTGACGTCTTCTGGGGGTCTCGCTCACGGATTGTGCCTATCCCAGAGTAAACACGCCGATTGGCAGAAGTCCCGCTAGATGAGAGTTTTGTAATGAAGCTCACCGGCACCAGCCTCGGTTCCATCACAATCCCCCACCGCGGTGATACCCCTGGTGGGACCAAAGGCACTTTCACGCCTGACCCCGCCGCAGTAGCCTCCGAGCATGGGCGAGTTGCAGGCCACCGGTTCGGTCTCGAGCGCGTCACCCCTGGTAGACGCGGTGATCTTCGACCTCGACGGCGTCGTCACCGACACCGCGAGAGTGCACGCGCGGGCTTGGATGAGACTCTTCGACGCCGCATTTCCCGGACTGAGCCCGACCGCGCGACCCTTCGACCCGGATGGGGACTACCGCACTCTCCTCGACGGGCGAACGCGGGAGGATGGCATCCGAGCGGTTCTCTCCTCTCGGGGAATTCACGTCGCCGACGACGACCCCATCGTCGCCTCGCTCGCCGCCGATAAGCAGAAACTCTTCGAGTCGGAATTGGGCGCCAACGGGGTATCGACGATCGCCGGTACAGTCGACTTTCTGAATGACCTCCGGCGGAGGGGCGTGCGGACTGCCCTTGTCACCTCGAGCCGCAATGGACCGGCAATCGAAACCGCTGCGGGGGTGACGGACCTCTTCGACGTACGTGTCGACGGCAATGATCTGCGGCGACTCGAGCTCGCAGGCAAGCCAAGCCCTGCCCTGTTCCTCGAGGCATGCCGGCGTCTCGAAGTAGACCCAGCGCATGCGGTTGTCGTCGAAGATGCGGAAGCCGGCATCCGGGCGGGAGTGGCGGGAGGTTTTCGTCAAGTCATCGGGCTGGTGGCCGGCCAAGATCCGTCATCACCGCGGTTTGCCGCGCTCACGGAGGCCGGGGCGCACGTCGTCGTGTCGGACCTGCGAGATCTCGACTGGAGCACACTCACCCTGACCGACCACACTCCGGGCGATCTCGACTCCATACGCCTTTTGGGACCTGATGACAGCGACGATTCCACCGGCCAGTGGATGCTGGCCTGGGACGGCTTCGATCCCACTGAAGAGGGCACTCGCGAAGCCCTCTGCACGCTCGGCAACGGCTATTGGGGCACGCGAGGGGCAGCCTCCGAAGACGACGCAGACAGCATCCACTATCCCGGGACCTACTTCGCAGGCGTCTATAACACCGTCACAACCGAGCGAGACGGCGTCACGGCCGACAGCGAGAGCATGGTGAATTCCCCCAACTGGTTGGCCCTGTGGTTTCGTATCGACAACGGGGACTGGTTTTCCCCCGCACGGGCAGCGCTCCTCGACTATCGACAACAACTCGACCTCCGCCGGGCCATTCTGACCCGGGAGCTGCGTTTCAACGACGGAACGGGCCGAATTACCCGGGTGCGCACACGAAGGCTCGTCTCGCAGGCGAATGTACACACGGCGTTCGTCGAGACCACGATCGAACCGGAAAACTGGACCGGCTCTCTCACAGTTCGCTCGGCCATCGACGGGCGTGTGACCAATCGTGCCGAGAGGGGGTCCGCGCTGCCCGCCCGCAGACATCTCAGCGCGCGTAAGACCCGGGAACTCAATGACGAGAGCATCCTGCTCGAGATGGAGACCATCCGATCCGGAATCCACATCTCCCTCGCCGCACGCACACGCGCTTTCGACGGACCGGAGCTGCTGGCCACCACACGCCGCCTCCTCGTGGATGAGGCAGGGTGGGTGGCGCACGAATTCGATCTGGCCGCGACCAGTGGGCGTGCTATTCGAATCGAAAAAGTGGTGGTTGTTCGCACCTCGCGTGACCGCGCGATCGCCTCCCCTTCCGAAGCCGCGGAGACCCTGCTCGCGCGAACGCCGGGTACTGACAATCTGCTCGCGGCACACGAGCGCGCGTGGCGAATACTCTGGGACGAATTCCGAGTCGAGATGGAATCCGGCGACCGTCAGTCACTCGCCCTCAACCTCAACACCTTTCACATTCTGCAGACACTCGCGTCGGTGACGGCAGACCTCGATGCCGGAATCCCCGCGCGGGGCCTGCACGGTGAGGGGTACGGCGGCCACATCTTCTGGGATGAACTCTTCGTCTACCCGATGCTCACCCTGCGGCGTCCCGACCTCAGCCGGGCGCTACTCGGATACCGCTACCGGCGACTCGCTGAAGCGAAATATGCTGCCCGAGCCGAGGGTGTTGCGGGGGCAATGTTCCCGTGGCAAAGCGGCATCGACGGCCGCGAGGTGACACCGCGCGAGCTGTACAACCCGCACGCCGCTGCTTGGATGCCCGACAATTCCTACCGCCAGCGGCATGTGGGACTGGCGATCGCCTACAGTGCGTGGCAGCACTACCAGGCGACGGGAGATCTCGGCTTCCTCATTGAACAGGGGGCGGAGCTGGTGATCGAGGTCGCACGTTTCTTTGCGGGACTGGCCACCTACGATTCCGAGGAAGACCGTTACACCATCAGCGGCGTGATGGGCCCGGACGAATTTCACGACGGCTACCCCAATGCCCCTGGCATGGGTCTCCGCAACAACGCCTACACGAACGTGATGACCGCATGGGTACTCCGTCGCGCGGTGGAGATCGTTGAACTGCTCGAGACCCGCTCGTGCCGACCGCTGCGAGACAGGCTCGACCTCCACCCCGACGAAGTGGAGCACTGGCTCGGTATCAGCAGGCGGCTTACAGTACCGTTCTGTGCTGACGGCACTATCTCGCAATTCGAGGGATACCATTCACTCGCCGAATTGGACTTTGAGAGTTACCGGGCCACGTACGGGTCACTGGGGCGGCTCGATCTCATCCTGAATGCCGAGGGTTCGAGCACGAACCTGTTCAAAGTATCCAAACAGCCGGACGTGCTGATGCTCTTTTACCTGTTTTCGGCCGAAGAGTTGCGCGAACTGCTGGCCGAGATGGGCTATCCGCTGCCGGTCGAGGCCGTGATCAGCACCGTGAATCACTACACCGAGCGATCCACCTATGGTTCAACCCTGTCTAATGTCGTGCACTCGTGGATCGAGGCCAGGCAGGACCGGGAAAGGTCGTGGGACTTCCTGACGCGAGCGCTCGAGAGCGATCTCTCTGATATTCAGGGCGGTTCGACACGGGACGGCATCCATATCGGCGCCATGGCGGGCTCGATCGATATGGTGCGCCGCTGCTACACGGGCCTGGAGGTACGCTCAGACATGCTGTGGCTGCATCCGCTGCTGCCGCCGGAGATCGACTCGATCGCTTTCGGTTTCACCTACCGGTCGCAGGACATCCGGCTTGAACTGTGGAAAACCCGGTTACGAATCACAGTGGGGCTGAGCAGCGCTCCCTCGGTGATCGTGATGGTCGAAGGAAATCGCACCGAGCTGTCCCCGGGCGAGACCCGAGTATTCGCGATCGGCGGCGTCGACGGGTCATAAGGGACTGGTCGGTATATCCGGCAGTTATTCGAAAGTGGGGCGAGCGGGACTTGAACCCGCGACCGACGGATTTGGTCGGAGCGATCCTCGCTTGCCTACATGCTTCGATCGATCCCAACAGATCTGGATCTGGCCGGGAATTCCTTGCTCTGCGTGGCTTCATGTTGTCGAGACGTCTCGAATCGTCCGGGCCGATCTCGGGTCAATAAATGTCTGAATAGACGTGCACGCATCACGTCATCCAAATCGCCGCTGGGCGCGTGCTCCACGGGAGCCGCTTATTGGGGAGTCATATTGATACGGCGGGTGGCGGCTTAGGGATCTCGGGCAGCCCTTTCGCGAAGACCACATTCAAGATCCGATGCGCCTTCGGCTCGAGTATCTCGCCGGGGTAGAACTCCTCGTACAGCTCCCCCGCGTCGTCCGAGTTGGCAACTTCACAAATGGCGAGGAGGTTCGCGATATCGTCGTCGTCGCGTCCGGGCCTGCTTGCTCGGAGCTTCATCGCGAGCATCATTCGAGCTGACGCCACCCAGACGCTCACCTCACCGTCGTCGTACAGCGGTTCCCACTCGGCTATCGCAAAGGGGACGAACTGGGCCGCCGCTGTGTTGAACCACGAGGTCGTCCAACCGTTCCTCGCAGCAACCTCAGATGCTGCCAGCATTGCCGGCTCAGTTCGATGGACGGTCGCGTCGATGTCGTCGGTAGTGCCGCGTTCGAAGTGCCGTAGCGATAGCGCCGCACCGCCGATGATTCGGATTCCGCCGGGTTCGCCTGCCGCCCGCAAGTGTTCGACGACCTGGCGAAGTCCCAGGATGAGGTCCACTCTGGAGAGGGCCAACTCAGATGCTCGCGAGCGTTAGCTCGTCGACGAGGACACCGCGTTCGAGGAACTCTGCAGGCACGTTCTTGGGATTCACGGGCACGACATATCGTCCCGCGTTCAGCGTCCACCGCTTCCTGAGTCGGCGGCCGGGCTTCAACGTCCAGCTGGGAGCCGGAAACCCCTCCTCGCGCAGGCGGTATGCGACCACCCCGGCTATGGCTGCGTCCCAGTGTTTTTGCCCGGTAGACGCAGGTTCCGCGGTCCCGAGGATGTACCGCACCTCGTTCTTCTCGGCGAGCAGATTGTCGTTGAGCTGGATGAAGTGACGGAGGGCGAGGTCGGAGCGACCGGCGGTGACCGCTTCACCGATACGGTTCGCGATGACAGCGGCTGTCTCTCGGAGAGTGGGGATAGCGATCAGCGTGTGCCCGGTGAACTTCAACAGTTTTTCCGCTGTCTCGATCGTCGGGCTTCGCTTGCCGTTCTCGATCAGAGAAAGAGAGGAAGCTGCAACTCCAGACCTCTGGCTCAAGCCCTTTTGGCTCAGTCCGCTAGAGCGTCGCGCGTCTCGGATTAGGTCAATCGTCATGAGATACCGCTTTTCTAGCATTTAAGTTTACTTTCTAGTAATTATAG
>JANYIZ010000175.1 GCA_025408445.1 Frigoribacterium sp.
CTGCTCGCTGAGGATTTCGATCATGCGGTCGACTCCTTCGCGCCCACCGGCCATGAGTCCGTAGAGGTATGCGCGTCCCACGAGGGTGAAGTCTGCGCCGAGGGCGATCGCGGCGACGATGTCGGCGCCCGACATGATGCCTGTGTCGAGGTGCACTTCGAGGTCCGAGCCGACCTCGCGGGCGACATCCGGGAGCAGGTGGAACGGGATGGGTGCGCGGTCGAGTTGGCGGCCGCCGTGATTGGAGAGGATGATCCCGTCGACTCCCATCGTCGCCAGCCGCCGGGCGTCGTCGAGGCTCTGGACTCCCTTCACCATGACCTTGCCCGGCCACTGGTCCGTGATCCAGGCGAGGTCCTCGAAGGTGACGGTCGGGTCGAACATCGTGTCGAGCAGCTCACCGACCGTGCCCGACCAGCGGTCGAGGGAGGCGAAGGCGAGCGGCTCGGTGGTGAGGAAGTTGATCCACCATTCCGGTCGCGGCAGGGCGTTGATGACGGTGCCGAGAGTGAGCTGCGGCGGGATGGAGAATCCGTTGCGCTTGTCACGAAGCCTGGCACCGGCCACGGGCACATCCACGGTTACCAACAGCGTGTCGAACCCGGCCTTCGCGGCCCGGTCGACGAGAGCCATTGAGCGGTCTCGGTCTTTCCACATGTACAACTGGAACCAGTTGCGTCCGGTCGGGTTCGCGGCCTTCACGTCTTCGATCGCGGTGGTGCCCATGGTGGACAGGGAGAAGGGGATGCCGGCCGCCCCGGCCGCCCCGGCCCCGGCGATTTCCCCCTCGCTCTGCATCATGCGGGTGAAGCCGGTCGGGGCGATGCCGAATGGCAGTGCAGTCGGCAGCCCGAGCACGGTGGAGGAGGTGTCGACCACGGAGACATCCCGCAGGATCGCCGGGTTGAACTGGATGTCCTCGAACGCCTGGCGGGCACGGGCCAGCGAGATCTCTGCCTCGGCGGCTCCCTCGGTGTAGTCGAAGGCGGCCTTCGGGGTGCGCTTCTGTGCGATCGCTCGAAGGTCGTGGATCGTCAGCGCCTTTTCGAGCCGACGCTTCTTCGCGTTGAACTCCGGGGTGGCGAAGTGCATGAGGGGCGCGAGATCGCGTATCCGGGGGAAGTGGCGCTGCAGTTTCATGATGATGTCCTTGTGTCGACGACGATATTCAGGGGGGAGAGGCCGCTCTGCAGCCGAGAGATCTGGAGGCGCACGAGTGGATCGATGCGAGAGGCCATGCTCGAGACCTGGCCGCCGAGGTGCGGGGTGATGATCACACCGGGCAGGGTCCAGAGTGGATGATCGGGTGGGAGCGGTTCGGGCTCCACGACATCCAGGGCGACGCGGATCGCTCCGCTCGCGACGCTCGCCATGATCGCTGCCGTGTCGACGATCGCGCCGCGGGACACGTTCACGAGCAGGGCGCCGGCTTTCATCTGGCCGAGGAACGCCGCGTCGACCATGCCGGCGGTCTCGGGATTGAGGGGGATGCCAAGCACGACGATGTCCGCCTTGCCGAGCAGGGTCGGCAGGTCCCTCAGGGAATGGATGACCCCGCGCCGGTCTTCGCGGGCGGTACGCGCCACCCGGCTGAGGGCGACGCCGAAAGGCTCGAGTCGCGCGGCGACCGCGTCACCGACTCCCCCTACCCCGACGATGAGCACCGAGCGTCCGAGGAGACCGGGGTACCAGTCGCGCTGCCAGCTGCCGGAGGGCTGCGCGCGGGCGATCACGTCGAGACCGCGCTGGTTCTCGAGAATCAGGGCGACGGCGAGTTCTGCGGTCGGTCCCTCATGAACTCCGACCGCATTGCAGTAGGTGAGCCCGGCGGGGAGCAACTGTTCCACGGCGTCGAACCCGAGCGTCTGGCTCTGGATCACCGAGACCGGGGAGTGCGCGAAGGCGGGGAGTGTGGCGGCGGAGAGCGAGTACGGCAGCACGACCAGGTCGACGGGATGGTCGAGGGGCGGGTCATCCGTCGTCCACACCTCGAGTACGACGTCGTGCCCGATGGCAGAGAGGCGGTCGAGCATTGCGGCGTCGGGCACCGCGACGGTTATGGTCATGCGGGTGATGGTCATACCGGCGGCTCGCTGTCGTATTTCTGCAGGAGCCGGTCGCGGGCGCCCTCGATGTGTGCGCGAGTGAGTCGAGCGGCGAGGGGGGCGTCTGCGGCCGCCACGGCGTCGAGGATGCCCTGGTGCTGGTGCGCGACATCCGCCGGACGGAGGAGTTGGTGCGACTGCACCTGGCCAATGCAGAGCTCGATTTCTCCCATCAGCAGGCCGTGCATCCTCGCGAGGCGCTGGCTGTGCTGGGCAAGCACGAGTTGGCGGTGGAAGTCGAGATCGGTGCGCGCGAGGGCGGCACGATCATTGGTGCGCACGTGCTCGAGTAGCTCGCGATGCACGGCGAGAGCGGCGACCGGGACTACGGCGTCGGTCGCGAGGTTTCGCAGTGCGGCCTCTTCGAGAATCACGCGATTGGAGTAGAGATCCTGGATGTCGTCGCGACTGAGCTCCGGAACCTGCGCGGCGTGATGCGCGCGTCGCGACAGCAACCCCTCACTCACCAGCCGTTCGAGAGCGGCCTTCGCGGTGGGTCGAGCCACGCCGTAGCGCCCGGCCACGGCCGACTCGGTGAGAAGCGCTCCCGGACGATCGACCATGGTGACGATGCTCTCGCGCAGGGCGTCGTAGACAGCCTCGGGGAGAGAGGTTGTCTTGAGCGCGGTGTCCCGGGTCGACCGGGCTGATGGCGACAACATTGTTAGACAAGTATACGAGGCGGTGGACCGGTGCCGCCAGGTCACTTTCTGCGGTAGTCCGATGGGGATGATCGCCGCGTCTAACCCCTGTGCTCTGCAGGACTATCGGCCCGGCGGATGCGAGCGCGCGGCCTGTCACACAGCCCAGGAGTCCTGCACTGTAGGACAGACCGCGCGCTCCTCTATTCCGAGTGGCACTCGTTACGAGATCAGCGGAGTTGGCTGGTCACGAAGGAGCCATCGGCAGCCGTGACGGGGCGGGAGTTGCTCACGTAGCGGCCTCGCACCTGCTCGCCGGCGGCAACGCGTGACGTTGTCACGTAGGTTCCGACGACCGGCACAAACGCGGCGTTCGTTGTGACATAGGTTCCGATCGTCTGCGGGGCGAGTGGCTGAATGGCCACATCGTTCTCGCTTGGCAGGGCGAAGATGCTGGAGATGTCGATTTCATGGGTCATGGTCATGATGTATTCCTTTGGTTAGGCATTGGTTGCGCGGTAATTGGTTGCGCGGTGGATGGGTGGACGGCGGGCCCGATCCGTCGACAATAAGGACGACCGGCGGGCCGAGAAACGCAGCTGCTCGGCGCATTAGACGCCGGCTGCTGAGGATGGAGCGCTATTGCTCCGGATTTACTGGTCTGCTGAGCCTTCGAGTACGAGCTGCTTCTGGCAGGGTTCGCAGAGTCCGGTGAATGTGACCTCGGCCGCGTACACCGTGAAGCCCGAGGTGTCAGACGGAGTCAGGCACGGGGCCGCGCCGATGACGCAATCGACGTCTTTCAGGTCTCCGCAGCGAACGCAGAGGATGTGATGGTGATTGTCACCGACTCGGCACTCGAACAGAGCCGGTGAACTCGCCGGATCGATGCGACGCACAAGGCCCGCAAATGTGAACGCGGCCAGAACTCCGTATACGGCTTGAACCGAGGTTCCCGGCAACTCATTCCGCACACCGGCGAAGACTTCTTCGGCGCTGGAGTGCGGGGCATGCTGCAGCATTCCGAGAACCGCGAGCCGCGGAGCGGTCACTTTGAGCCCGGCGGCCCGCACGGAGTCGGCCAAGCCGGCCGATTCGAGGGGATCTAACTGCGTCATAACGACAACAATACCTGTTGTTTTGAATAAGTCAAATCTAGACCGGAGCTTTTTCTGAACGCCGCCACAGATGTCGCTCGACGACCGCCGGCGGTTAGGGCGCGGTCACGTGCACGCGACCACGAAGGAACGGAAGCCACGGAGCAGAGTAGGTGACAGCGGAGGGCCCGGTTCCGTCGAGGGCGATCTCGGCTTCGCCGAATCGCCACAGCCGGTTGAACAGGAAGACCCCCACCATCGTTGTGCCCCCAGTGGCGACCATCCACGTGCCGGTGCCCCACTGAGCCGGATTGCCTCTCCCATCGAACACGACAGTCGGCTTTGGCATCCAGCCAAACCAGGGCTTTCGCAGCGTCAGCTCAAAGCGGCGGGAATCCGAGCCGGCGTGACCGGCGGTTTTCGACGCGAGCAGCTTATCCATGTCGCCAGCCCTTCATATCGTCAGCATAGGCGGCGCGAATTGCAGGCTCGCGCGCTGGGGTTAGACAAAGAGCTGACGCTGGCGCCCGAGGCCATCGATCTCGATCTCACACACGTCACCCGCGCGAAGGTAGGGGAACCGGCCAGAAAGAGCGACTCCCTCCGGGGTTCCGGTGAGCACAAGATCTCCCGGTTCGAGGGTGAGAAACTGGCTGAGGTGCCAGATGATGTAATCGACGTCGAAGATCACGTCGGCCGTCGAGGAATCCTGGCGCGGTTCGCCATTCACCCAGCTACGCAGCCGAAGCGCGCGATAGTCGACCTCGTCGGGAGTAACGAGCCAGGGGCCGGTCGGGTTGAATCCCGGAGCGGACTTGCCCTTCGACCATTGACCGCCCGACAGCTCCAGCTGGAATTCGCGCTCGGAGAGATCATTTGCTACGACAAAGCCCGCGATGTGATCGATGCTGTCTGCAGGCGAGTCAAGGTAGGACGCACGCTTCGAGATCACAACCCCGAGCTCGACCTCCCAATCTGTCTTGGTGCTCGCGCGCGGGATCGCGACATCGTCATCCGGGCCGACCACGGTGTTCGGCGTCTTCAGGAACATGATCGGGATGGTGGGCGGAAGCGACCCGCTCTCTGCAGCATGGGCGGCGTAGTTCATGCCGATGCAGATGACGGCGCTCGGGCGCACGATGGGCGACCCGATACGCTCTCCGCCGGTCGTGGTCGCCGGCAGACTGCCCGCCGCGAGGGCCTCGCGCACGCGGCCGACACCATCCGACTCAAGGAACTGCCCGGTGATATCGGCGGTGATGCTGCTGATGTCATAACTTGAGTGGCCTACAAGCACGACCGGTCGCTCTTGGCCGACCGCTCCGATCCGGACGAATTTCATAGACAACCTTCTTCGAGAGTCAACACTGGCAGGGCGAACATCCGAACTCTATGTGGTCATTGGCAATCGAACCGGGTGATCACGGGATGCGCGGGTCGAAGCGGAGGGGCGAGAACGACGTTGCAACAAGTACGCGCATTGCCTCGAGTGACCCGCTGGCGAGACCCTGCGCTCGCGCCTGAACCAGCACGTTTCCGATGGCGGTCGCCTCCACCGGTCCGGCAAGCACCGGGAGGCCGCTGCGGTCGGCAGTCAGCTGGCACAGCAACCCATTCTGGGAACCGCCCCCGACGATGTGGATGACCGAGACCGGTTTGCCGGAAAGTGCGCTGGCTGTTGCCACGGCCTCCGTGAAGGCGACTGCAAGACTCTCGATGATCGCGCGAACGAATTGGGCCGGAGTGCGTGGGGCCGGAAGCCCGCGCTCTGAGTACCAGCCCGCGATCCGACCCGGCATGTCGCCGGGAGCGAGGAACCTCGGGTCTTCGGCATCGAACGGCCCGGCGGAGATCACGGTGGCCGCGGCGATCAGCGCGGGCAGATCAATCGCCTGGCCCTCGTGCTCCCAGGTGCGCACTGACTCGCTGAGAAGCCAGAGGCCCATCACGTTGTGCAAGAAACGAACGCGCCCATCCACTCCGCCCTCGTTGGTGAAGTTGGCGAGCCTGCTCGCATCCGTGAGCACCGGACTCTCCAGCTCGACCCCCACCAGCCCCCAGGTTCCGCAGGAAATGTAGGCGAAGTCATCGCGAGTCGAGGGGACGGCGACGACGGCGGATGCGGTGTCGTGCGATCCCACCGTGAGCACCTGCACCCCACCAAATCTCGTTGCGGATCCCAAGAGTGTTCCCGGCTCGATGAGATCAGGGAGGATGCTCCGCGGCAGGGAGAGTCGCTGGATCAGCGCGTCATCCCACCTGCGTGTGGTGACGCTGAGCAGGCCGGTCGTCGACGCGTTAGTCAGCTCGGCACCCTTCACACCGGTGAGCCAGAAGCCGAGCAGGTCCGGGATGAGCAGGATCCCATCTGCCTCGTCCAGAGTGCCGGCCAGGCGGTCAGCGGTGAGTTGGAAGTGAGTGTTAAACGGGAGGTGCTGCAGCCCGTTGGCTCGGTAGAGCTCTGCCGCACCCACGAGTTCGTGCGCCGCTGCAACGGCCGGCACGGTGCGCTCGTCGCGGTAGTGGGACGGCTCGGCGAGCATCCGATCGCCGGAAAGGAGGGCGTAATCCACAGCCCAGGAGTCGATGCCGATACTCTGCACGTTCGTTTCTTCGCGGATCGCTGCGTCGAGCCCCGAGAGTACGTGGCGATAGAGCTCGGTGAGATTCCAGCGAAGCCCATCGGCGGTCGCCACCGGGCCGTTGGGAAAGCGCGCAACCGGCCGCAGGCTCAGCTCGTTGTGCCCGACATATCCGAGCATCACCCGACCGCTGGTCGCGCCGAGGTCGACTGCGGCGACAGCCTCGGTCACCGTTCGACCTCCGTGTAATTTCGAACGACGCGCGCCTGCACCCGAGTGTTTCCCGTGCGCCGCTGAACACTCTCCGTGCGCCCGCGAATGCTCCCCATGCGCCCCGCAATGCCCCCCATGCGCCCCGCAATGCTCCCCATGCGCCCGCGAGTGACACGCGCGCCCGAACGGTCGGGCGCGAGTGTCACTCGCGGGCGCGGAGGCGAAGAAGTCGTCATCGTAGGAAGGCGGCGGCGACGCCAGCGTCGACGGGGATGTGGAGCCCCGTGGTGTGGCTGAGGTCGCTGGTGCAGAGCACGAACACGGCGTTGGCCACGTTCTCGGGCAGAACCTCGCGCCCCAGCAGGGTTCGCTTGGCGTAATACTTGCCGAGGTCCTCCTCCGGCACGCCGTACACGGCGGCGCGCTTGGCGCCCCACCCGCCGGCGAAGATGCCTGACCCGCGCACTACCCCGTCCGGGTTGATTCCGTTGACCTTCACACCGTATTCGCCGAGCTCGGCCGCAAGCAGCCGCACCTGGTGGGCCTGGTCGGCTTTCGTCGCGGAGTACGCGATGTTGTTGGGGCCAGCGAACACGGAGTTTTTCGACGAGATGTAGATGATATCGCCGCCGAGTTTCTGCTCGATCAGCACCTTCGCCGCCGCCCGGCTCACGAGGAACGAGCCTTTCGCCATGACGTCGTGCTGCAGGTCCCAGTCGGCGACGGTGGTTTCAAGGAGGCTCTTCGAGAGCGAGAGACCGGCGTTGTTGACGACGAGGTCAAGCCCGCCGAACGCGAGCACTGTGGCATCCACGGCGGCCTGCACCTGCAGTTCGTCGGTGACGTTCGCCTGCACGCCGATCGCAACGTCTGTTCCCCCGATTTCGGATGCCGCGGTCTGTGCCTGCTCGAGGTCGAGGTCGGCGATCACAACGCACGCTCCTTCGGCGGCGAGGCGAGTGGCGATGGCTTTGCCGATTCCGGATGCCGCGCCGGTGACGAGTGCGACGCGCGTAGCGAGGGGCTTGGGGCGAGGCATCCGCTGCAGCTTCGCCTCCTCGAGTGCCCAGTACTCGATGCGAAACTTCTCGGTCTCATCGATGGGCGCGTAGGTGGAGATCGCCTCTGCGCCTCGCATAACGTTGATCGCATTGATGTAGAACTCGCTTGCGACTCGGGCAGTCTGCTTGTTGGCCCCGTAGCTGAACATGCCGATGCCGGGAATGAGCACGATGAGGGGATCGGCGCCGCGGATCGCTGGCACGCTGGAGCTGTGAGGATCGCGCAGCGATCCTGCGACGCCAGTGCCGAGTGAGCCTGCGAGCTCGGATTCCAGTAGCGGCTTATTGCGGTCGTAATACGCCTGGTAATCGGCGCGATATTCCTCGTGAAGTTCATGCAGTCGCGCGAGCTGGTCCTCGAGGGAAGCTGTCGGCGGCAGGTCGAGCAGCATCGGCTTCACCTTGGTGCGCAGGAAGTGGTCAGGGCAGCTGGTGCCGAGGGCGGCGAGACGGGGGTGCTCTGAGGACTGCAGGAAGTCGAGAACGACCTCGGCATCGGTGAAGTGACCCACCTGGGCCCGGTCTGTGGAGACAAGCCCGCGCAGGGTGGGGGCGAGCACGGCGGCCCGGGAAGCCCGGGATTCCGGGGTCAGCGGGCTGTAACCATCCAAGACGGTTCCGAATGGATCGCGGCGTCCGTTGGTTTCGATGAATTTCTCGGCGGTCTCGATGATCCAGAGTGAGTTGGCTTCTGCCGCAGCAGAGGTGTCTCCCCAGGCGGTGATCCCGTGGCCGCCGAGAATGCAGCCGATCGCGGCCGGGTTGGCCTCCTTGATCGCCGCGATATCGAGGCCGAGCTGCCAGCCCGGACGCCGCCACGGCACCCAGACGACCTTCTCACCGAACGCCGTCACCGTGAGGGCTTCCCCATCGACGGACGTCGCGAAAGCGATGCCAGAGTCCGGATGAAGGTGGTCGACGTGGGCGGCATCCACAAGTCCGTGCATCGCGGTGTCGATCGAGGGGGCAGCACCGCCCTTGCCGTGAAGCGTGTAGTCGAAGGCCGCGACCATCTCGTCCTCCCGGTCGACCCCGGGGTAGACATTCTTCAGCGCACGCAGTCGGTCTAGGCGCAGCACCGCGAGACCCGACTCGGTGAGGGTGCCGAGGTCGCCGCCGGAGCCCTTCACCCAGAGCAGCTCGATCGGCCCACCCGTCACCGGGTCGACATCCGCTCCCTTGGCGGAGGTGTTACCCCCCGCGTAGTTCGTGACCCGCGGGTCAGAGCCGAGGCGATTACTCCTGGCGATGAGCTCGGCGGCCGCTGGGTTGGTCATGTGGTGATCCTTCGGTCTGTGGCGACTTGTGGTGACTGTGTTGGTGGCGAATTGGTGGTGGCGGGGGATACGCGCTCTCGCGGAGTCGGTATGTCGTCGTGGAGGGGGGTGTAACTCCCGCCGCGGGGTCGTGTGTCCGCCGCGGGTGAGCGCAGGGCTTAGGCGCCCCAGCCGGCTTGCACTCCGCCGACCCGGTCGGTCGCGATCCGAGCCTGGTAGCCGGATGCCGCGTAGGCGGCCATCGGATCGCCGGGAAGGCCGCGCGTTTCGCGCCAGGCGGCGAGGACCGGGCGCACGTCGGTGTAGAAGGCGTCCATCAGGATGCCGTTCGCCCCGAGCACGTCGCCGGTGTTTTGTGCTGCGTCCAGTGCTGCGGTGTCGACGAGGAGCGCCCGTGCGGTCATTTCTTGCACGTTGAGGACGGAGCGGATTTGGCCGGGGATTTTGTCTTCGACGTTGTGGCATTGGTCGAGCATGAAGGCGACGGGTGAGCCTTCGCCGTATCCGCCGCCGCGGATGACTTCGTGGAGGATGCGGAACAGTTGGAATGGGTCGGCGGCTCCGACGATTAAGTCGTCGTCGGCGTAGAAGCGGGAGTTGAAGTCGAAGGAGCCGAGTTTGCCGAGGCGGAGCAGTTGCATGACGATGAACTCGATGTTGGTGCCGGGGGCGTGGTGTCCGGTGTCTAAACAGACCATCGCCCGCTCGCCGAGGGCGGTCACTTGGGCGTAGGAG
Organism: Frigoribacterium sp.; assembly: GCA_025408445.1. Classification (GTDB taxonomy): domain Bacteria; phylum Actinomycetota; class Actinomycetes; order Actinomycetales; family Microbacteriaceae; genus Lacisediminihabitans. Next base: position 9,712 of record JANYIZ010000175.1, read on the forward strand.
GTACCCCAGTCGGGGACATCGGTGTGATAAAACGCAGGCTCGAAGAATTTGTATTCCAGCACCAGGCGTTGGATATCACCGATGCGGGCGTAAATGTGGGCGAGGGAGTCGGCGAGTCGGTCTTGCCGGGCGCGCAAGTTCTGCTGGCCGGGGTAGTTGGTGCCGTCGGCGAGCCAAATTTTCAGGTCGCGGGAGCCGGTGGCATCCATGATGTCGATGCATTCGTAGTGGTGGTCGATGGCTTTCTGCCGGATCACCGGGTCGCTGTGGGTGAGGGAGCCGAATTTGTAGTCGTCGTCTTGGAAGGTGTTGGAGTTGATGGTGCCGAGGGCCACCCCGTGGTCGTTGGCGAAGGCGCCGAGCGCGGCATAGTTGTCGACTTTGTCCCAGGGGATGTGCAGGGCCACGGTGGGGGCGAGGCCGGTGTGTTTGTTCACTTGGGCGGCGTCAGCAATTTTCTCCTCCGGGGTGCGGGGGGTGCCTGGGGTGCTGAAGACTTTGAACCGGGTGCCCGAGTTACCGAACGCCCACGACGGCAGCTCGATCGCCTGCTCAGCAAGCAACGAAGTAATTGAAGCGAAGGTAGTCATGAGGGGATCCCGTTCTGGTTGACGCTGTTGAGCTGGTCGTCGAGGTTGAAGACCTCGTCGAGGTAGAGAAACGCTTGGTCGGCCGGAACATCGAGGTCGACAAAGTGCTCGGCCATCGCTGCCTGCCATCGTGCGTTCACGGGAGCGGCTGCCATGCCGTCAAGGTTGGCCTGCAAGTCTTCGGTCTCGAAGTAACCGATGACGAGGCCATCCGGGCGAAGAAAGATCGAGTAGTTGTGCCATCCGGTGTCATGGAGGGCTGAAAGCATGTCGGCCCACACCGCGGCGTGAGCCTTACGATAGGCGTCAATGTGACCGGGCTTCACCTGCAGCTGGAAGCAGACACGCCTCACGAGCGCCACCTCGGCAGTGACGCCATGTCGACATGCCGATGCTCGATGCCGAGCAGCGAGGCGGCGGCGCGGATGTCTCCGGCCCGATGCCCGACGCAGAGCGCCCAGTGGTGCCCGATCCCGGTCTGCGACCACTCGTCGACCCATTCGCCGGGATCCCCACCGAAGTCAACGCGGGAGGTCGTGTTTCCGATCGCGAGTAACGGCCCGGGTACGACCATTCCCTCACTGGTGATGAAGGTGAAGCTGCCGTCGCGATCCTGTCCGATGCCGAAGGTCGTGACCGGGCCCTGTTTCACGTCGAACTCGACTGAGACGCCGAAGCCGCGCTTGCCGTGATAGACCCCGAGGCCGCGCAGCAGCGGGTCGCGTTCGGAGACGGCGAGGTGGGCCGGTCCGTCGTGGCCCATTTCGACGACGTTGTCGAAGAAGTTGAGGGCCTGGATCTCAGTGAACGATCCACCGGCGCCGATGCTGTGGGCCGCGAGCATCGCGAGCAAGGTACGCAGTTCGTACTCGCCGACGAAGGCGATGCCGCGGGCGGTCAGGAGTGATGCTCCGAGGATCATGCCGGCGCCAAGGCGCTCGTGCTGTTCGCCCTGCAGGCCACGGTGGTAGTAGGCGGCGGAGTCGAGGTCGAAGTCCTCGACGAGTCGATCGAGGCCCACCGAGACCTTCGCGCCCCAGGCGAAGTCGTCCTCTTTGACGGAGGGGTCGAGCGTGAACAGCGACTTCGCAAGCTCCATACGATCCCGCACCTGGTCATCCGTCACCTCCGCGACCCGCACGCGAAGGTCGTCGAACTCAAGCACCTCCACATGGGAGCCGAACTGGGTCGAGACGAGGGTGAGGTCAGTGGAGACGTCGAGCATGCCGGGGTAGAGGTGGCCCATCAGGCCGTGGCGGGCGTTGCGCAGTGTCGCGCGAACTCCGGCCGCATGCACCCACTGGTCGATGCGCGCCCAGGCGGACTCCTGCTTCAGGTGACCGGAGACGGACCGGAACGGGATACCGGCGCGGCGGAAGACATTCGCCAACTCCGGCACGGGGCACTGGCCGCAGTAGGCGAGCCACTTGCCGGTGTCGAAGTTGGCGTGGTCCATCGCTTCGGTCGGCTGCAGGTCGATCACGAGCACGGGTGTCCTGGCGCGCTGGGCGATCGGCAACACCATGGACGAGGTGAGATAGGTGGTGAGGAAGATGACGATGAGGTCGCAGTCGGCGACGCGCAGCTTCTCGGCAGCAACGTTGGCCTCCGGGGCATCCGAGATGAAGCAGACATCGATCACCTCGGCGTCGAGGTCGTCGAAGCGGGATGTCACATAGGCCGAGGACTGCTGCAACTGCGGGAGGAGATCCGGAAACTGTGGCCAGTACGCGGCGAGACCGCCGGCGACGAGACCGATCCGGGTCTGGCGGCGCCTCCGCGGGGCGAGAGCGTCAGCGGCGGTGAGGCGGGAAGTCATCAGGCCTCCGCGAGTGTGAAGTGATGCTCTCGCGAGCCGGGCGGCCCGGACCGGCCCGGGAGAGCGGAGGGCTTGACAGTTTTGGTAGACGACATTGTTGGTGTCGAACTCCGTCGGGGCCCGACGATAACGGTTTTGTCAGCTCCGGCTCCCGTCGACGGTGAAGCGGCCAGAGTCCGGCTGGCACGAACTGGCAATGTTTTTGACCAGGGTGGACTTACCGGCGCCGTTCTCTCCGACGAAGGCATGGATCGAGCGCATCTCGAACCGAAGGTCCGCGGACGCCGGGGCCGCCACGACGCCGAAGGACGTGGCGAGGTTGCGCGGCTCGAGGATGGTGTGGGTTTCGCTATTTGGCTCATCCTCATTGCCGGCGGGTCCCCCACGTCGAGGTGAATTGAATCGTTTTAGAATAGCGAACGGATTGCACTCTATGCCGTGTTGTTACCTCTCGTCAAGGCGATTTGTGAATCGTTCTAAGCTGCTACCCGCACCTGCGCGAAAATACTGGCATCATGCAATGAGCGGCGCATCGCGCGCAGCTGGAGGAGTGAGGAAATACATGGCGGCCAGTGTGAAGGATGTTGCGGCTCTCGCCGGCGTCTCGGTCGGAACGGTCTCGAACGTGATGAACCGTCCCGAGAAGGTTTCGGCTGCCGTCGCATCCCGCGTCCAGTCTGCAATCGCCGAGCTCGGTTTCGTGCGTAATGATGCGGCTCGTCAGTTGCGCGCCGGCCGCAGCAGCAGCATCGGGCTGGTCGTGCTCGACGTACGTAACCCCTTCTTCACCGACCTCGCGCGGGGAGCGGAAGACCGCGCCGCTGCCGATGGCTTCTCGGTGATCCTCGGCAACAGCGATGAAAAGGCCGATCGCGAGGCTACCTACCTCGACCTGTTCGAGGTGCAGCGGATGCACGGCGTGCTCATCTCGCCGTTTGGTGACATCACTCCGAGGCTCCGACAGCTGCGAGATCGGGGTATACCCGCGATTCTCGTAGACCGCACGAGCGCAGACACCTCCTTCAGCTCGGTCTCGGTAGACGACGTCGCGGGTGGCGCGCTCGCCGTCGGCCATCTGCTCGCGAAAGGCCGCCGCCGCATCGCGTTCATCGGCGGACCGCTCGAGATCCAACAGGTGACTGACCGGCTCGCTGGCGCGCGAATCGCAGTAGCGGCGCATCCGGATGCCTCCCTCGAGGTCATCCCGATCGACGGGCTCACCGTCATCGCGGGACGCACCGCCGGCACCGATCTCGTCGGTCGAGCCCCGACGGACCGGCCGGACGCGGTATTCGCCGCGAACGACCTCGTCGCGATGGGCGTGCTCCAGGCGCTCATGATGCAGGGAGCGGATGTGCGCGTGCCAGAGCAGATCGCCCTGATCGGCTACGACGACATCGACTTCGCAAGTGCCGCCGTCGTGCCCCTCTCGTCCATCCGCCAGCCGAGCGCGCTCATCGGCCGGACCGCCGTGGAGATTCTCCTCGAAGAGGCTGCCGACTCCACACTCGCACCGCGGCAGGTCGTTTTCCAGCCTGAACTGGTGGTGCGAGAGAGTACGTTGGAGTGATCATGGCGCCGCTTATCCCCGTCGATGCTCCCGCGCTCATCGTGCCGGAATTCGGCCGAATTGAACTTGGTCGGAGGCCGGTGCCGCATCCCGGACCGGGAAAGGTGCTCATCCGCACCGACTTCACCGGAGTGAGTGTCGGCACCGAGATGCTGGCCGCGACCGGCGTGCGGCCATCATGGGGTCCAGTGCCCTTCACCCCCGGCTACCAGGGCGTCGGCCACATCGTCGAGTTCGGCGAGGGAGAGGAGCGCCACGGGCTCACGCTCGGCGAGGCAGTGGCGTGTTTCGGAGACGGCACCCATGGCGCATATTTCATCGCCGATCTCGAGCTGACCTATCCGATCGAAGAGACCGATTCGTATCACATGGCCGCGCTGTTCGTGCCGGCCGCGGTCGGACTCAACGCGATCGACAAGGCTGGGCTCGAGCGTGGCGACACCGTGCTGGTTCTCGGCCAGGGACTCATCGGCCAAGCCACGGCGATGCTCGCGCGCGACCGCGGCGCATACGTGGTGGTCTCTGAGGTTTCTCCCGAGCGCCGCGCCATTTCCGCAGAGCACTGC